>JBHJHL010000066.1:0-15756 GCA_050330935.1 Sphingomonadaceae bacterium
GGCCCACCCCGCGGCGCGCTTCCAGGTAAAGGGGGGGGGGTTTGGGGGTGCCCACCCCCCCCACCCCCTTCCGCCCCTCTTCGGGGGCGTTGGGCTCGCCTGGGGCGTGGGGGGCGCGGCGCCCCGCGACCATCACGGGATCGAAGACCACGGGCGCGTCGATATGCTGCAGGCGATCGGCGACCGCGTGCGCGGTCCCGGCCGAGCCGATCATGCCGATCTTCACCGCGTCGACGCCGATGTCGGCGACCACCGCGTCGATCTGCTTCAGCACCATCTCGGCGGCGACGGGCTCGACCGCCTCGACGCCGAGCGTGTTCTGCGCGGTGATCGCCGTGATGACGGTCATCGCATGGCCGCCGAGCATGGTGACGGTCCTGATATCGGCCTGGATGCCGGCGCCGCCGCCCGAATCCGAACCGGCGATGATGAGGATGCGGGGGATCAAGCCGCCGCCTTCACCGCCTCGCAAATCTGCTCGACGACCTCGCCGACGAGCGCCTCGTCCTCGCCTTCGGCCATCACCCGGATGACGGGCTCGGTCCCCGACGTGCGGATGACGACGCGGCCGTCGCCGCCCAGCCGCGTTTCGGCCTCGGCGATCGCCGACTTGACCCTCGCATGCTCGAGCGGTGCGCCGCCGTTGAAGCGCACGTTCCTCAAAAGCTGGGGCAGCGGATCGAAAAGGTTGAGCAGCTCGCTCGCCGGCTTCCCCGTCTCGACCAGCTCGCCCAGTATCTGCAGCGCGGCGATGAGGCCGTCGCCGGTGGTCGCATAGTCGGCGAGGATGATGTGGCCCGATTGCTCGCCGCCGACATTGGCGCCGCGGGCCCGCATCGCCTCGAGCACATAGCGGTCGCCGACCCGGGTCCGCTCGAGGCCGAGACCGAGGCCGGCGAGATAGCGTTCGAGCCCGAGGTTCGACATCACCGTCGCGACGAGACGGTCCCCCCTGAGCCGCTGCCGGCGCTGCCAGCTCGCGCCGATCAGCGCCATCAGCTGGTCGCCGTCGACCCGCCTTCCCTTCTCGTCGACGACGATCAGCCGGTCGGCGTCGCCGTCGAGCGCGATGCCGATATCGGCGTCCGTTTCCACGACCTTCTCGCGCAGGGCTCCGGGATCGGTCGATCCGCAGCCCCGATTGATGTTGAAGCCGTTGGGCGAGACGCCGATCGCGACCACTTCGGCGCCGAGCTCCCACAACGCCGCCGGCGCGACCTGATAGGCAGCGCCATTGGCGCAATCGACGACGATCTTGACCCCGTCGAGCCGCAGATTGCGGGGAAAGGTCATCTTGGCGGCGTGGATGTAGCGCCCGCGCGCATCCTCGATCTTGCGCGCCCGGCCGATGTCCGCCGGCGCCGCGAGCCTCGGCTCCTGGTCGATGAGCGCCTCGATCGCCGCCTCGTCCTCGTCGGACAATTTATAGCCCTTGGGCCCGAACAGCTTGATGCCGTTGTCCTCGAACAGATTGTGGCTCGCCGAGATCATCACCCCGAGGTCGGCGCGCATCGACTGGGCGAGCATCGCCACCGCCGGGGTCGGGATCGGCCCCACCATGACGACGTCCATGCCGACGCTGGTGAAGCCCGAAATCAGCGCCGATTCCATCATATAGCCCGAAAGCCGCGTGTCCTTGCCGATGACGACGCGATGGCGATGGGTGCCGCGCCGGAAGTGCGCGCCGGCCGCCTGGCCGATGCGCTGCGCCATCGCCGCGGTCATCGGATGGCGGTTGATCTCGCCGCGGACGCCGTCGGTGCCGAAGAATTTGCGAGTCATGAAAGCGAAGAAACCTCTTGCTGCGCGCCCGGCTGGCGCGCGACACGGAAGTCTAGCGCGAAGCGGGCGAGGGAGCCAAGGCATTTGAACGCGGTCGACACCATCGGCGCCGGCATCGACGCGCTCGCTGCCACGGTTTTCGCGCAAGTCCGCCTGTTCGGGATCGAGATCGAGCTCATCGTCCTGTGGCTCGCAGTGCCGATGGTGCTGCTCACATTGTGGTTCAAATTTCCCAATCTACGCGGCTTCCATCTCGCTTTCCGCAACCTCAAGGAAACGCCCGGGGAAAAGGACGCGCCGGGCCAGGTCTCGCAGTTCGCCGCGCTCACCACCGCGCTGTCCGGCACCGTCGGGCTCGGCAACATCGCCGGGGTCGCGATCGCGCTGTCGACGGGCGGGCCGGGCGCCGCCTTCTGGATGTTCGTGATCGGCTGGTTCGCGATGACCCTGAAATGCGCCGAAGTGACGCTCGGCCTCAAATATCGCGAGGTCGCCGCCGACGGCCGCGTCCGGGGCGGGCCGATGTACAGCCTCAAAAACGGCCTCGCCGCCAAGGGCTGGCCGCTCGCCGGGCTTCTCCTCGGCGGTCTCTACGCGGTCTTCACGCTCGGCGGCGCGATCCCGCTGCTTCAGGTCAACCAGAGCTTCGCCGCGGTGTCGGGAGTGACCGGGCTCGACGATCCCTGGATCTACGGCGCCGGCATGGCGGCGCTGGTCGGCATCGTCGTGATCGGCGGCGTGCGCTGGCTGGGGCGCGTCACCAGCTATCTCGTTCCCCTCATGGCGCTCGTCTATCTCGGCGGGGTGTTCGCGATCCTCTCGCTCAACGCCGCCGCGGTGCCGGAAGCGATCGCGCTCATCGTCGGCGACGCCTTCAGGGGCGAGGCGGTCGCCGGCGGCGCGCTGGGTGCCTTCGTCATCGGCATGCGCCGGGCGGTGTTCTCGTCCGAGGCGGGGATCGGCTCGGCGGTGATCGCCCATGCGCAGGCGCGCACCAGCGTCCCCGCCTCGGAGGGCATGGTCGCGCTGATCGAACCCTTCGTCGACACCGTCGTCATCTGCACCCTGGGCGCGCTCGCCATGGTCGTCGCCGGCACCTATGACGGCGGGCTGGAAGGGATCGACATCACTTCGGCCGCCTTCGTCCAGATCGCCGGATGGTTCCCGGCGCTGCTCGCGGTCGCGGTGTTCCTGTTCGGCTATTCGACGCTGTGCGCCTGGGGGCTCTACGGGCTTCAGGCCTGGGGCTATCTGTTCGGCGACGGCAGGATATCCTCGGCGATATTCCGCGCGCTCTATATCGGCGTCCTGCCGCTGGGCGCCGCGCTCGAGCTCGGCCGGGTGATCGATCTCGTCGACAGCGCCTTCTTCCTGATGGCGATCCCCAATATCATCGCGCTCTACGTCTTCGCTCCCGAGCTCAGGCGCGAGATCAACGCCTATATCGCCGGCCGGCCCGCGGCCTAGCCTATCCCGAGCGCGACCAGCGGCGAGACCGAAGGCGCATGGAAATAGGTGATAGCGAGCCACAGGACGAGCCCGCCGCCGAAGGCCGTCCAGCCCGGCGCCGCGGCGCGCCAGGGGATGCGCCCGTCGACGAGCGCGGCGAAGGGCCAGAAGGAGGTGCGCGCCCGCCAGCCGCGCCAGGCATCGCCGAGAAGCCTCGTCTTCTTCCGGTCCTGGCCGAAAGAGCCGGCGACGGCGAGAAAGAGAAAGCCGCCGGCGATGGGGAGATTGGCCGCGCCGCCCCACAGAAGGATGTGGACCACCGCCCATATCGCCACCGCCATGTTCATCGGGTGGCGGGTGATCGCGAACACGCCGGCGGCGGGGCGGACCGCGGCGCCGCCCGCATCGCCCCGGGGATGGGGAAAGGCGGGATTGCGCACGAAGGCGCCGACGAGCAGGATCGATGCGAACAGCATGATCGCCGCCGCCACCCCCCAGAACCATGCCGGCGCCACCCACAGCGGGGGAGCTTCGGGCACATGGCGTGCCTGCCAGATGATCCAGCCGAAAAAGACCAGCGAGACGAGCGAGTAGATCGCCTGGAAGCCGCGCTCGCCGAGCCGCGCGATCATTGCCGCGCGCCAGGCATGCGACATCGCGAGATGGCTGCCGACGAAGAGCAGGACCGCGACCGCCAGTCCCGCGACCGGATTCACCGGTCGTAGGCCTTGGGCAGATCGCTTTCGTCGAGATCGCGATAGCGGTCGCGAAGCCTGGTCTGGCGGTTCTCGAGCGATTGCGGAACGCCGTCGATCCACAGCGCCTCGACCGCGCTCGAAAGCTCGAGCGGATCGCCATCCCAGATGACGACGTCGGCGCGCCGGCCGGGCCTCAGCGAGCCGATCTCATGCCCCAGGCCGACCGCTTCGGCGGGCCTGGAGCTGATCGCGGCGAAGGCCTCGCTCCAGCTCAGGCCGTTGTGGCCGGGAAGCGAATCGATGGCGACGAGATTGCCGGCGAGCTGCGGCAGGTTGTAGAGCTGATGCGCGTCGAAGCCGCCGATCATCGCCGCCGCGACCTCGACTCCGGCATCGCGCATCCGCCCGATATTGGATTGCGTCGCGGCGGCGGTCTCGAAATCGGACGGCAGGTCGAGCAGCGGATCGGCGATCACCGGCACGCCGGCGGCGGCGATCTCGGAGGCCACCGTCCAGCCTTCGGCGGCGCCGATCAGCACCATGCGCAGTTCGGGGAAATCGCGCTTCAGCGCCAGCGCCTCGAGAATGTCGCTCGCGCGCTCGGCATGGACGAAGAGGAGCTGGCTTCCCCGCACCACGGGGAGCAGCGCGGCGGCATCGAAGCGGGTGAGCAGCACGTCGTCGGGCCGGTCGAGCCCCGCGCTTCGCAGCCGCACGTCGGGAATCTCCTCGAGCGGCGGCCTGTCCGACGGGCGCGAGGGCGTGCTCTGGATGTCGCGGGCGAGCGCGCCGGCCTCGCGCAGCGCGTTGCGGAACAGCGCGTGCGCCGAGGCGCGGCTGCCGCCGGCTTCGGCCGCGCCGCGCTCGCCCAGTTCGACATATTGGAAGGCGCGTGCGCGGGTGATCGGCTGCATGTCCTCGCCGAGATCGATCACCGCGCCCTGGCCGGCGAAGATGTTGCGCGCGCTGATCGGCGCGACGATCGCGCGGGTGACCCCGCCGGCGCGGCCGATCGCGATCGGCGAGGCCTTCGGGTTGATCGCCGGCGCGACGTCGATCGCGGCGCTGAACGGCGAGCCGTTGGCCTGGGTGTCGTTGGTGGGATCGACGGCGCCGACCTCGACCAGGCCGACGCGCGAAAAGCCGGCGACAATGCCGGGCGTCACCCATTTGCCGCCGGCGTCGATCACCCGCGCCGCCGCCGGTACGGAAACGCTTGCTCCGGCGGCGGCGATACGGCCGTTCTCGATCAGCACGGTGCCGCCCTCGATCGGCGGCGAGCCGTCGCCGATCACCACCCGCCCGCCGGTGATCGCGACCGTTTCGGCAGCCGCGGGCGCTACGGCGAATATCGAGAGGGCGAGAAGGAGGCGCTTCATTTCACGTCCCCCTCGCCCTGCTGGCCGAGCTCGAAATCGCTCACCGGGCGGCGGCGGGGATCGTCGGCGTCGTAGAGCAGCGCGCCATCGACCCAGACCTTCTCGGGGCGCGAATAGACGCTGAAAGGATCGCCGTTCCACAGCACGATGTCGGCCATCTTGCCGGGCTTGAGGCTGCCCGTCATCCCGGCGATGCCCATCGCCCGCGCCGGATTGTAGCTCAGCCAGCGCCACGCCTCGGCATCGGAAATGTCGAGGCCGATGCGCCGGCCATGGGCGAGCGCCTTGGCCGCCTCCTGGTTGAGGCGCTGGATGCCGTTCGCGGAATCCGAATGGACGATCGCGCAGCCACCGGCATGGTGGACGAGCGGGATATTCTCCTTCACCCCGTCATAGGATTCCATCTTGAAGCCCCACCAGTCGGCCCACATCGAGGCGCAGACATCGGCCGCGGCGAGCAGGTCGGCGATCTTGTACGCCTCGACCGCATGGTGGAAGGAAGTGACCTTGTAGCCGAACTCCTCGGCCATATCGATCATGATCGCCATCTCGTCGGCGCGATAGCAGTGATTGTGGACGAGAATCTCGCCGTCGAGCACCCCGCGCAGCGTGTCCATCGCGAGGTCGCGGGTCGGCATGGTGCCGCCCTTGGCCTCGTAGCTGTCCCATTTCTCGTCATAGTCGGCGGCCTTGATCCAGGTCGCCCGGGCGAGCGCGATATTGGCCATGCGGCTGCCCGGCATCTGGTTGCGGTTGCCGTAGACGCGCTTGGGATTTTCGCCGCAGGCCATTTTGAGGCCATAGGGCGCGCCGGGGAATTTCATCGCCTGCATGGTGCGCGCGGGAACGTTCTTGAGCGTCACCGAGCGGCCGCCGAACAGGTTCGCCGAGCCGGGCAGGATCTGGAGCGCGGTGACGCCGCCATTGGCGAGCGCGCGCGAGAAGCCCGGATCCTGCGGCCAGACGCTGTGCTCGGTCCACACCTCGGGACGCACCGGGCCGGTCACCTCGTTGCCGTCGGCATGCGCGTCGACCGAGGGGGAAGGATAGTTGCCGAGATGGCTGTGGGTGTCGATGATCCCCGGCGTCAGCCATTTGCCCGAGCCGTCGATGACCGTCACCCCTTCGGGCGCGGTCACGCTCTGCCCCATCTCCACCACTTCGCCGTCTGCGAAATAGACCGATCCGTTGTCGATACGCCCGCCCTCGCCGTCATAGATGGTGACGTTGGCAACCAGCGTCGGCACGCCGGGATAGGGCCGGTAGGTCGAGGGATAGGGATCGCGCGCATAGGTTTCTCGCGCCTGCCCGTCCGACGCGGCGGCGGGGCGCGATCCGGTGTCCGCGCAGGCGGCGAGAGCGGCGGCGATGGCGCCGAGCGCGGCGGTGCCCGGCCGCATCATTCGGCGGGCCTCTCGCCGGGCTTAAGCTCGCCCTCGGTGTGGATGCCCGCCGCCGCCGGCTCGCCGATCTCGCGCTCGCCGGCGAGCGCCCGATCGGGCGAGCGGCCGATCGCTTCGGGATGCATGAGCTTCTTGACCAGGGGCGAGACGACGATCACCGCCACGCCGACGCCGACCGCGACCCAGCCGATCTGCGAATAGACGTCGAGCACCTGCCCCGCTTCTGCGCCTTCTTCTCCCGCGCCTTCGCCGCCGGTCGCCCGCGCGATCAGGCCGCCGATATAATTGCCGCCGGCGCTGGCGAGGAACCAGGCCCCCATCAGCAGGCCCACCATCCGCGCCGGGGCGAGCTTGGTCATGGCGCTGAGGCCGACCGGCGACAGGCACAGCTCGCCGGTGGTGTGGAGCAGATAGATGAGGAAGATGAAGAGCACCGGCGTCAGCCCCGGGCTCGCCGCCGCGCCGGCGACGAGGACGAGGAAGCCGGCGCCGAGCTGGATGATGCCGAGGCCGAACTTGGCCGGCGTCGAGGGCTCGATATTGCGCCGCGCGAGCCACAGCCAGAGCCCCGCGAAGACCGGGCCGAGCATGACGATGTAGATGGCGTTGATCGACTGGAACATCGCCGCCGGCACCTCCCAGCCGAAAATCTCGCGATTGACATGCTCGTCGGTATAGATGTTGAGCGACGAGCCGGCCTGCTCGAACAGCGCCCAGAAGAGCGGCTGGAGCGCGATGAGGAAGATCGCCGCATAGATGCGGTCGCGGCTCACCTTGTCGAGCTTGGCGTTGGCTTCGTAGAGCAGATAGAGAAGGACGACCGCGCCGCAGGCGCCGAGCAGCCAGCCCACGACATCCTGATACTGGATCAGGAACCAGACGACGCCGACGCCGACGATCCCCGACAGATAGATCGCCCATTCCATGGGAAGGCCCATGACCCGACGTTCGAGAATCGCGGGATCGTTGGCCTCGCCGCGGCCCATCAGCGCCGGGCGGCCCCAGACGAAGACGATGAGGCCCAGGAGCATGCCGACGCCGGCCGCGCCGAAGCCGTAGGCCCAGCCGTAGGTCTGGCCGAGATAGCCGGCGAGCAACGCGCCGGTCGCAGCGCCGAGGTTGATGCCCATGTAGAAGATGGTGAAGGCCGGGTCGCGCCGCGGATCGCCCTCGCCGTAGAGCTGGCCGACGATCGCCGAGATATTGGCTTTCAAAAAGCCGACGCCCATGATGATGAAGGCGAGCGCGAGCCAGAAGACGTTGATCGTCGGATCGTCCTGGCCGCCGGTCCCTTCGAAGGCCATCAGCCCGTGACCGACGGTGAGCAGCACGGCGCCGAACTGCACCGCCTTGCGCTGGCCGACATAGCGGTCGGCGAGATAGCCGCCGATCACCGGGGCGATATAGACGAGCGCGCCATAGGCGCCGTAGATCACATAGGCCTTTTCCTCGGCGAACAGCCAGTGCTGGGTGAGGTAGAAGATGAGCAGCGCGCGCATCCCGTAGAAGGAGAAGCGCTCCCACATCTCGGCGAAGAACAGCACGAACAGGCCGCGCGGATGGCCGAGGAAGGTCTTGGCGCCGAGCTCGTCGACCGAACGGACGGGAGGGGGCGCCGATGCGGCGGCGGGGGTGATGGCCACTGGCTGCTACTCCTTACTGGCGGAGCGCTCTCGAGCCCTCCTTCAGGGCGGCGCAGACTAGCGCCCAAAACGCGCTTGTGAAGCGGATTGTTGCGCTGCTAGCGCTTGGCCGATGCTGAACGACCGTTCGAGCCCGCTCTCGCTGCTCCGCACGCGCCGCTCGGCAAGGCCGCGCGATCTCGTCGCTCCCGGTCCCGACGAGGCGCAGTTGCGCGAGATATTGGAAATCGCCGCGCGGGCGCCCGATCATGGCAAGCTCGCCCCCTGGCGCTTCGTCCATATCGCCGACCGCGATGCCTTCGAGGCGCTGCTCGTCGACGCTCATGCGCTCGAAAATCCCGATCCGCGCCCCGCGCAGCTCGAGGCGGTGACGCGCTTCGCCCGCCAGGCGCCGACCCTGATCGCGCTCGTCTCCAGCCCCGTCGAGGGGACCAAGATCCCGCTGTGGGAGCAGCGCCTGTCCTGCGGCGCGGCGGGCATGAACCTCGTCCACGCCGTGCACGCGCTGGGCTTCGCCGCCGGCTGGGTGACCGGCTGGGCGGCCTATTCGGAAAAGGTGCGCGGGGCCCTGTGCGGACAAGGCGGACGCGTCGCCGGCTTCATCTTCATCGGCACCCCCGCCAATGAGCTCGAGGAGCGCGAGCGGCCGGCGCTCGACGAGGTGACGCGGCGCTGGCCCTGAACTCGAACGGACTGGCCCTGAATCCGTGCTCGATTTGCAGATGGACCCGCTTTCGCGGAGGTGACAAAGGGGGATCCGCCCCTTGACTGCGATGCTGTATTAGGACAGCATCACGCGGATGATCGACGACAGCGACCGGCCCGTCTATCTGCGCCTGCGCGACGAGATCGCGGCGGCGATTCTCGACGGGCGCTACCGCTCGGGCGACGCGCTTCCTTCGGTGCGCAGCCTGGCGGCCGAATATGGCGCCAACCCCCTGACCGTCGCCAAGGCCTATCAAAGCTTTCAGGAGGACGGCATCGTCACCGTCCGGCGCGGCGTCGGCATGTTCCTCGCCGAGGGCGCTGCCGAGCGGCTGCGCGCCGCCGAGCGCGAGGAGTTCCTGAAGCATCGCTGGCCCGCCATCGCCGCCCATATCCGGCGCCTGAAGCTCAAGGCCGAGGACCTGATCGAGCGCGCGCTGGCCTGAGCCGCCTCAGTCCTGCGCCCCCTTGCCGGTGAGCGGAACGAAGCGCACCGGAATCACCTTCCTGGAGCGCAGCTTGCCGTCCTTGCCCTTGGTGACGAGAAGCAGCTCCTGCACCGCATGCGCCGGGCCGACCGGGATCACCATCCGCCCGCCGGGCTTGAGCTGGCGGATGAGCGGCGGCGGCACCCTGGGCGCGCCGGCGGTGACGACGATGCCGTCGAACGGCGCCTTCGAGGGCCAGCCGGCATAGCCGTCGCCATGGCGGACGCTGACATTGCGATAGCCGAGCCGATCGAGGTCGCGCGCGGCGCGCTGGGCGAGCGGCCTTACGATCTCGATCGTGTAGACATGATCGACGAGGCGCGAGAGGATCGCCGCCTGATAGCCCGAGCCGGTGCCCACCTCGAGCACCCTCTCGCCGGGATCGGGATCGAGGAGATGGGTCATCAGCGCGACCAGCGAGGGCTGCGAGATCGTCTGCCCCTCGCCGATCGGCAGCGGATGGTCGTCATAGGCCTCGTCGCGATAGCGGGCGGGGACGAGCTCGTGACGCGGCACGGCGCGCATCGCGGCGAGCACGCGCGCGCTCTCGCGGCCGCCGATGGGCCGCGCATAGTCGCTCACCGAGCGCATCATGCGCTCGCGCGCCGCGTCGTAGTCGGGCGCCGCCTGGGCGGGCGCGCAAAGAAACGCCAGCGCCGCGAGCAGGCCCTTCAGCGAAAGCTTTCCCGGGGCCGCAACCATAGCAGCAACAACGCTCCGGCGAGCAGAACGGCTCCGCCGACGAACGCGCCGATGCCGGTATAGGCGAGGCTGGAATAGAGCAGCCAGAGGTTGGTGGCGACGAACAGGCCGGGCAGCAGCGGATAGAGCGGCACCCTGAACGGCCGCTCGGCATCCGGCTCGCGCCGGCGCAGCACGAACAGCGACAGCGACACCATCAGCATGAAGAACCAGAAAGCGGGCGCGGTATATTCGACCGCGACGCGGAAGCCGTCGCGCGCCAAGCCGCCGAGCGCCACGAGCAGGAGCGCGGCGGCGCCCTGGACGAGGAGCGCGTTGCCCGGCGTTCGCCGACGCTTGCGCCAGCGCCCCAGAAAGCCGAGCTGCGGAAAATCCCGGCCCAGCGCATAGGCCGAGCGGGCGCCGGTGAAGGCGGTGGCGCTCGCCGAGGTCAGCGCCGCGACCGCGACCGCCAGGCCGATGAGGGCCGCGCTCTCGGCGCCCCAGGCGCGCTCGAGCAGCGCCGTGGCGATGGCGTCGCTCCTCGCCATGCCGGCAAGGCCGAGCGCGCGCAGATAGGCCCAGTTGGCGAGCAGATAGAGGATGGCGATGAGCGCGATGCTGGCGAGCAGCACCGGCGCTATTCGCCGCCGCGCTCCCTTGAGCTCGGCCGAAAGATAGGCCGCCTCGCTCCAGCCGCCATAGGTCAAGAGCACGAACACCAGCACGAGGCCGAGCCCGGTCTCGCGCGCCGGCGGCGGAACGGGCGGGGCCTCCGGCGCGAAGAGGAGCCCGGCGGCGATCACCGCGGCGAGCCCGGCGATCTCGAGCGCGGTGAGCCAGAATTGCGCGCGCGTGCCGAGCGCGACGCCCGCCCAGTGGAGCAGCGTCACCCCGGCGACCGCGGCAGCGGCGTAGAGCGTCGGCGACCAGGGGCCGAGCGGGGCCAGCGCGGTCATATAATCGCCGAACACATAGGCGAGCAGCGCCAGCGATCCGGTCTGGATCACCGCCAGTCGCGACCAGCCGTAGAGAAAGGCGAAGCGGGGCCCGAAGGCGCGACCCAGGAAATGATATTCGCCGCCGGCGCTGGGGAAGGTGGAGGCAAGCTCGGCATAGCAGAGCGCGCCGATCAGCGAGATCGCGCCCCCCAGCGCCCAGGCGAGCAGCATCGCCGCGCCGCTCGCCGATTCGGCGGCGACCAGCGACGGGGTGCGGAAGATGCCCGCGCCGACGACGATGCCGACGATCAGCGCCATCGCCTCGCGGACGCCAAAGCTCGGGACCGGCGCGGCGCTGTCCTCGCCCGCCCGATCCGCCATCAGGCGATCCGGGAGAGGAGAAAGGCGCAGGCGAAGCCGACGGTGGTCGCGAGCGCCACCCAGGGCCCGCCATTCCTGAAAGCCTCGGGGAACATGGTGTCGGAAAGCATCGCCAATATGCCGCCGGCGGCGAGCGCGAGGATAAAGCTCTGCCAGTGCGAGGCCATGCCGGCGAGCAGCGCATAGCCGGCGACGCACGAAGCGATGCAGGCGATCGCCACCAGCGTCCAGGCGATGACGATGTAGAGCGCCGAGCGGCCCGCCTGGCGCATCCCGACCGTGCTCGCGATCGCGCCGGGCAGGTTGGAAAGGAAGACGGCGCCGAGCAGCACCAGCCCGAGCCCCGGCCCGCGCTCGGCGGCGAGCCCCATGCCGATGGCGGCGTTTTCCGGCACCCCGTCGAGCACCGTGCCGACGAGCACCGCCATGCCGCTCACCGTCGCTTCCTGTCTCGTCTCGGGGATCGCCGCCGCGCCGGGCTTCACGTCCTGCGGATCGTCGCCTTCGAGACGCGGGCTTTGCGCCGCCGCCTTTTCGAGCCCGCTGTCGATGAGGATGTAGATGATCGTGCCGGAGACGAGGCCGGCGATGGCGAAGATCACCGAGCCCTCCTCGATCGCCTCGGCCATCAGCTCGCCGGTGAGCGCGACGACGAGCACCCCGGCGCCGAAGGCGATGACGCTCGCGATCACCCGCTTCGGCAGATCGAACAGCAGCCCGAGCGCGACGCCGATCGGGAATGCCGAGCTGGCGAGAAGGCCGTAGGCGATCGCTTTCCACATGGAAGTCAGAAAGATCGGCGCGAAAATTGGTTCAGCCGGCGGCGCCGGCGAGGCTTTCCCCGGGCACCGCATAGAGAAGCTCGGCGGGCGCGGTGGCGGCGGCATGAAGGCCGATCGCCTCGGGCAGAATCTGGCGCAGGTAGAAGGTCGCCGCCGCCTCCTTCAAGGTCAGGAACGCGCTTTCCTCCTCGGCGGCGTCGGCGATCCTGAGCTGGCGCGCCATCAGCCAGCCCGAAACCGCGACCGCGAGCATGGTGAGATAGGGATAGGAGCCGGCGAGCCGGTCCCTCTCTTCGGCGCCGAGCAGATGCTCGCCGGCCGCCGCGCAGGCCTCGGCGAGGCGGGAGAGATGCTCGTAGCCGCCCGCCTCGCGCCTGATGTCGTCGAGCAGCGCCCTGAGCACTGCGCCGCCTTCGATGCCGATCTTGCGGCGCACGAGATCGGCCGCCTGGATGCCGTTGGTGCCTTCGTAGATGGGCGCGATGCGCGCGTCGCGATAATGCTGCGCGGCGCCCGTCTCCTCGACATAGCCCATGCCGCCATGGACCTGCAGCGCGAGGCTCGCCACCTCGACCCCGACATCGGTGCCATAGGCCTTGACCAGCGGGATGAGGAGGTCGAGCCGGGCCCGCGCCGCCTCGTCGCCGAGCTTCGCGCGGTCGACGAGCCCGGCGGCATAATAAGCGAGCGCCCGCGCGCCTTGGGTCAGCGCCTGCATGCGCATCAGCATCCGCCGGACGTCGGGATGGCCGACGATCGGCCCGCCGCCCTGCTCGCGCTCGCCGGCGTAGCGCGCCGCCTGCTGGAGCGCGCGCTCGGCGATCGAGACGCCCTGCAGGCCGACGTTGAGCCGCGCCTGGTTCATCATCGAGAACATCGCGCGCATGCCGCCATTCTCCTCGCCGATCAGATAAGCCACGCACTTGCCCTCCCCGCCATAGGACATGACGCAGGTCGGCGAGGCGTGGATGCCGAGCTTGTGCTCGAGCGACACGCATTCGAGGTCGTTGCGGCCGCCGTCGGCAAGGATCTTGGGGACGAGGAACAGCGAGATGCCGCGCGTCCCTTCGGGCGCTCCCTCGAGCCGGGCGAGCACGAGATGGACGATATTGTCGGTGAGATCGTGCTCGCCATAGGTGATGAAGATCTTCTGCCCCTCGAGCCGATAGCTGCCGTCCCCGGCGCGGCTCGCGCGCATCCTGAGCGCGCCGACGTCGGAGCCCGCCTGCGGCTCGGTGAGGTTCATCGTCCCGTTCCATTCGCCGGTCACGAGCCTTGGCAGCCAGGCCTCGCGCTGCGCGGGCGTGCCGTAGGAGATCAAGGCCTCGATCGCGGCGGGGGTAAGCATCATGATCAGCGAGAAGGCCATGTTGGCGCTGCCCAGATCCTCCATCGCCACGGTGGCGAGCGAGAAGGGCAGGCCCTGTCCGCCGAACTCCTTCGGTCCGCAGAGCGTCCCCCAGCCGCCCTCGACATAGGCGCGATAGGCCTCCTTGAATCCCGGCGGCATCCTGACGCCGCCATTTTCGAGCTTCGCGCCGGTCTCGTCGCCGATCCGGTTCAGGGGCGCGAATTCCTTTTCGGCGAACTTCGCCGCGCCCTCGACGATCGCGCGCACGAGATCGGGGGAAATGTCGGGAAAGGCGTTGTCGCCGGCGAGCTCGTCGATGCCGACGACATGATCGAGCAGGAAGAGCTGCTCCTCGGTGGGGGCGGTGTAGGTCATGGCCTTCCCATAATGCCGCTCCCGCGAAAGCGGGAGTCCGGGATTCCCGCTTGCGTGGAAAGGATGGCGCCGCTTCAAGGCTCGGATGAGCCAGTTCCAGACCCGCGTCCTGCCCTGCTCGCCCGCGGCGATCGCCGAGGCGGCGCGGCTCGTCGGCAAGGGTCTTGCCGTCGCGGTGCCGACCGAGACGGTCTACGGGCTCGCCGCCGACGCGACCGACGCCGAGGCGGTGGCGCGCATCTACCAGGCCAAGGGGCGGCCCGCCTTCAACCCGCTCATCGTCCATGTCGGATCGCTCGCCCAGGCAAGGCGCCTCGCAAGGTTCGAGGCCAGCGCCGAAGAGCTCGCCGCGCGCTTCTGGCCCGGGCCGCTCACCCTGGTGCTGCCCCTGAAGCCCGGCGGCGGCATCGCTTCCATCGTCACCGCCGGGCTCGGCACGGTGGCGCTGCGAGTCCCCGCGCATCCGGCGATGCGCGATCTGCTCGCCACGTGCCGAAAGCCGCTGGCGGCGCCCTCGGCCAATGCCAGCGGTCGCCTCAGCCCGACCCGCGCCGGGCATGTGCTGGCGAGCCTGGGCGGGCGCATCCCGCTCGTCATCGACGGCGGGCCGGCCGGGCACGGTGTCGAATCGACCATCGTCGCGCCCGGTCCGGACGGCTTGCGCCTGCTCCGCCCCGGCCCGATCGCGATCGGGGAGCTGGAAGCCGCTTCGCGGCCCACCCGGCCCCGGCCCCTCCCCGCGGGGGAGGGGAGGATCGAGGCGCCCGGCCAGCTCGAGAGCCATTATGCGCCGGCAAAGCCGCTGCGGCTCGAGGCGACCGAAGCGAAAAAGGACGAATGGCATATCGGCTTCGGCGGCGTCGCGGGGGACGCCAGCCTCAGCGCAGCGGGCGATCTCGTCGAGGCGGCCGCGCATCTGTTCGACCGGCTGCACGAGGCCGAGGCGTCGGGCAAGCCGCGCATCGCCGTCGCGCCGGTCCCGGAGCAAGGCCTCGGGCTGGCGATCAACGACCGCCTGAAGCGCGCCGCGGCGCCGTCGGGGCTCGGCGATTGAGGCCCGGCGACAGCAGCGCGCCGAAGCGAGATCAGGCCTGTTCGGTTTTCAGCCGAGCGGCGAAATCCTTGCGCAGCTTGCGGAGCTTGGGCGGGATGACCGCGAGACAATAGGGATTGCGCGATCCCTTGCGCGCCCAATAGTCCTGATGCTCGATCTCAGCCTGGTGCCAGTTCCCGAGCGGCTCGATCGCCGTGACGACCGGCTGCGAATGCGCCGCTTGCGCCCGCCCGATCGCGGCCTCGGCCGCCGCGCGCTGGCGCTCGTCATGGGGGAAGATCGCCGAGCGATACTGGGTGCCGATATCGTTGCCCTGCCGGTTGAGCTGGGTCGGATCATGGACATGGAAGAAGATGTCGAGCAGCTCGTCATAGCTGATGACATCGGGATCGTAGGTCAGCCGGACCGCCTCGGCATGCCCGGTGTCGCCTTTGCAGACCGAGCGATAGTCGGGATCGCTGGTCTCGCCCCCGGTATAGCCGCACTCCACCGCGGCCACGCCGATCACATCCTCGTACACCCCCTAGGTACACCAGAAACAGCCGCCCGCCAGCGTCGCGTGTTCGGTGGGCATCAGGCGGCCTCCGGTCGCGTATCGCGAAATACGGCGCGAAGCGATCGGACAGCTTCGAGCGCTTGCTCCT
>JBHJHL010000067.1:0-12701 GCA_050330935.1 Sphingomonadaceae bacterium
GGCGGAGCTTCGGCGAGCTCGACCGCGGCGGGATCGTCGCCGCCGGCGAAAAAAAGCAGCCAGAGGAGAAAGAGAAGGAAGGCCAGCGCGCCGGCGACGACGAAGACGCGCTCGCGCGGAGTGAGGGCGAGATATCGGTCGCTCAGCGCCGGGGGCAAGAGGGCGAGCGCGCGGTCCTGCATCCGCTCCGCGCTAGGCCGGCCATATGGCATTTTTGTGACTTGGCGCGGCCGGCTTGAGCGGCGCTTCAGACGACGAGCAGCCAGAGCGGCCAGGCAGCGACCGCCATCAACGCGCCGAGGGCAAGCCGGTCCCCAAGCGCGATCCGTTCGCCCCGGAGGCGGCGGAGTGCGAGGGCGGCGAGCCCCGCGATCCCGGCGGCGAGCAGGACCAGCGGCAGCTGCGCCCAGCCTAGCCAGGCGCCGATCGCGGCGAAAAGCTTCGGATCGCCGCCCCCCAATCCCTCGCGCCCGCGCGCCGCGCGATAGAGGACGGCGACGAGATGGAGCGAGGCGAAGCCCGCCGCCGCGCCGATTGCGCGCGCGGCGAGCGGCGGCCCGATATCGAAGGCGGCAACGAGGAGGCCGAGCGGGACGAGCGGCAGCGTCAAGGGGTCGGGCAGCCAATAGTGGCGGCTGTCGAACGCGGCGAGGAGCAGCAGCCACCAGCCGAACAAGGCGGTCGCCGCCGCCGGCGCGAGGCCGAAAAGAGTAAAGGCGGCAAGGCCGATCAGCGCGGCAGCGAGCTCGAGCGCGAACTGGCTGCCGTCGACGGCGGCGCCGCAGCGGCGGCCGCGGCCGCGCTGCGCGAGATAGGAGAACAGGGGAACGAGCTCGGCCGGGCCCAGCGCATGCCCGCAGGAATCGCAGCGCGAGCGGCCGGCGAGAGCGCTCTCGCGCCGGGGCCAGCGGAAGAAGATGGTGGCGAGGAAGCTGCCGGCGATCGCGCCCAGGCCGAAGCCGGCGGCGGCGCGCGCGGCGATGTCTGGATCGATAATCTGCGCTGTCGCTCCCGCGCGGGATCCAAGCCCGCCGCCATATCCGGTCCGCGACGGGCTTAGGCGGCGGCGGGCGTCAGATCAATCGACGGTGGCGCTGCGGATTCCCGGATCGTGAGCGGCGATGAGGCTGCGCGCCAGCGCGTCGGTGGCGACCACCCTTCCATCGCCGAGCTCGGCGAGAAAGTGCCGGTCCGCGGCGAGCGCGCGCCGCCAGGCGGTGAGCGCCGCGCCGGTCCGCCCGGTCCGCGCGTAGACGAGGCCGAGATTGATCAGCCGGGCCGGATCCTCCTCGAGCGAATCGACCGAGGGGGGGCGGGCGATGCCGTTCGAGACGATGCTCTTCTCGCCGGCGAGCAGCTGCTGCTCGGCGGCTTGATAGTCGCCGCGCTGAATGGCGCCGACGGCGAGCGACCCCGGCTGATAGCCGCGCTCGACGAGCAAGGCCGGTTCGCCGGCACATGCAGCGAGGCCGAGCGCGGCGGCGGCCACAACAGGCATCCTCATGGCGAACCTCCTGCTATATTTCTATTCGCTGAACCTAATATTACATAATTATGACGATTGTGCAACATAAGTGTTACGGGGCGGGAGCCCGCCTCGTCCAAGGCCGAGATCGATTGGCTAGGAGGTTGAAATACCGAGGATTCTTTTCGCCTGCACGAGATGCGGCCGATCGACCATCCGGCCCTCGACGGCGAGCGCGCCCGCTTCGGGCCGGGCCTCGAAAGCGGCGACGATCCTTTGCGCCCAGGCGATTTCCTCCTCGCCGGGAGTGAAGGCCGCGTTGATCGCCGGCACCTGCGCCGGATGGATCGCCAGCATGCCGGCGAAGCCGTCGCGACGGCCGCGCGCGGCATAATCGGCGAGGCCCCGCGCGTCGCGCATGTCGGGGTAGACGGTCTCGATCGCGGCGACGCCGGCGGCCGCGGCGCCGAACAGGCAGAGCGCGCGGGCGACCTCATAGGGCGCGGTGTAGCCGCCATCCTCCTCGCGCGAGGCCGACGCGCCGATCGCCGCCGGCAGGTCCTCCGCGCCCCAGGTCAGGCCGGCGAGCCGCTTGTGGCCCCCATAGCTGCCGAGAGCGAAGATCGCCGCCGGCGTCTCGGTGGCGATGGGCAGGATCCGGGCGGTGGCGTTGCCCCGCGCCGCAAGGCTCCGCGCCAGCTCGGCGACCGAATCCCCGCCCTCCGCCTTGGGCAGCATGATGCCGTCGGGATGGGCGGCGAGCACCGCGTCGAGGTCGCGGTCGGCTTCGGGCAGGCCGAGCGGATTGATCCGCACCCACAGGCTCGCCTCGGGATGTGCCCCGAGGAAGGCGGCGACCTCCTTGCGCGCCTTGGGCTTGGCCTCGAAGGCGACCGAATCCTCGAGATCGAGGATGACGGCGTCGGCGCCGGCGCCGAGCGCCTTGTCGAAGCGGTCGGGACGATCGCCGGGGACGAAGAGGAGCGAGCGCAATTTCATATCGCGCCGCCCTCGGCTCGATCCGCCTTGACCCGCGCGGCGAGACCATGTCGATATCTCCGCGCCGCTGCGGCTCCGCGCGGACCCTTTTCTTGCGCGCGGAGACGCGGAGACGCGAAGAGGGAAGGAGTTGCGCCTGTCGGGGCAGGAAGGAACGTCATCCGCTCCTCCGCCTGATCAGCGCGCTGCGCTCCATCTCGCAGACCAGCTCGCCCCGCTGATTGCGGAGGCGGTGCGCGAAGGTGACGATCCCGGCCTCGGGCCGCGACCTGCTGTCGCGAAGCGCGATCACCTCGGTCTCGGCGGAGAGCGTGTCGCCGATGAAGACGGGCGCGGGCATGCGCACCTTGTCGTAGCCCAGATTGGCGACCAGCGTGCCCAGGGTGGTGTCGCCGACCGACAGGCCGACGGCGAGCGCGAAGGTGAAGGTGCCGTTGACGAGAATTCGGCCGAACTCGCTCTCCCTGGCCGCCTCGGCGTCGAGATGGAGCGGCTGCGGATTGTGGGTGAGGGTGGAAAATAGGAGATTGTCGGTTTCGGTCACGGTGCGGCGCGGCAGGTGCTCCAGCCGGTCGCCGACGGTCCACTCGTCGTAGAAGCGGCCGCTCATGGTTTTACCTCGTCATGCTGAACTTGTTTCAGCATCCATTTCGATCTCACCGCGATGGTCGGATATGGACCCCCGGATCCAGTCCGGGGCAGGCTCTGAAACAAGTTCAGGGTGACGAGAGGACTCATCACCCCTCCCCCTTCTCGATGCGGACGAGGAGGTCGCCTTCGCTCACCTGCGCCCCCTCCGACGCCTCGAGCGCGGCGACGATGCCGTCGAAGGGCGCGGAAAGGCTGTGCTCCATCTTCATCGCCTCGAGCGTCACCAGCTTCTGCCCGGCGGCCACTTCGTCCCCCTCCTTCGCCCCGATCGCGATCACCTTGCCCGGCATCGGCGACAGGATCGAGCCGTCGCCCGCCGCCGCTCCGGCGCCCGCGCCGCCCGCGCCCGGGAGGGTGAAGGCGAAGGCCCGGCCGCGGCTGAACAGCAGCATCGTCTCGCCATGGGGGGTGGCGGCGCCCTCGATCTCCCCGGCGGCGGCGGGATCGATGCGCCGCGTCTCGCCGCCATGGGCGAGCGCGACCGAAAGATCGGGCGCGGCGTTGAGGCGGAAGCCGGCGAGCGCCTCCCATGGACCATGGCGGTCGGCGCCGCCGCCATAATCGGCCGCGAGCAGCGCCTGGGCGGCAAGATTCCAGTGCGCGTCGCCGGGCGCGGCATCGGGCACGAGCGCCTCGAGATGCCGCGGGATGAAGCCGGTGTCGAGATCGGCGGCGCGGAAATCGGGATGATCGGCGGCGCGGGCGAGAAAGGCGGCGTTGGTTTTCACCGGCCAGATCTCGGCGCCCTCGAGCGCGACGACGAGCGCATCGATCGCCGCCTCGCGACTGTCGCCATGGGCGATCAGCTTGGCGATCATCGGGTCGTAATGCGGGCTGATCCGGTCGCCCTCGGCGACGCCGGCATCGATCCGCACCCGCCGCCGCGGCAGCACGAAATGGTCGAGCCGCCCGGTCGAGGGGAGAAAGTCGCTCGCCGGGTCCTCGGCATAGAGCCGCGCCTCGACCGCATGGCCGGAGATGGCGAGTTCGTCCTGCTTGGCCGGGAGCTTTTCTCCGCCGGCGACGCGAAGCTGCCACTCGACGAGATCGACGCCCGTGATCGCCTCGGTCACCGGATGCTCGACCTGGAGCCGCGTGTTCATTTCCATGAACCAGATTCGATCGGCTCTCAGACCTTCGGGGGCGTCTGCGATGAACTCGACCGTGCCGGCGCCGACATAATCGACCGCCCTGGCGGCGCGCACCGCGGCCGCGCACACCGCCACGCGCGTTTCGGCGTCCATGCCCGGCGCGGGCGCCTCCTCGATCACCTTCTGGTGGCGGCGCTGGAGCGAGCAGTCGCGCTCGAACAGATGGACGTGATCGCCGTGGGCGTCGCCGAAGACCTGCACCTCGATATGGCGCGGCCGCTCGACATATTTCTCGATGAGCACGCGATCGTCGCCGAAGGAGGAAGCGGCCTCGCGCCGGGCCGAGGCGAGCGCGTCGGCGAAATCGCCCGCCTTCTCGACCTTGCGCATGCCCTTGCCGCCGCCGCCGGCGACCGCCTTGATCAGCACCGGCCAGCCGATCGCTTCGGCCTCTTTCATCAGCCGCTTTTCGTCCTGGTCCTCGCCATGATAGCCGGGCGTCACCGGCACGCCGGCATCGGCCATCAGCTTCTTCGCCGCGTCCTTGAGGCCCATCGCGCGGATCGCCGCGGGCGGCGGCCCGACCCAGATCAGCCCCGCGTCGCTCACCGCCTCGGCGAAGCCGGCATTTTCCGAAAGGAAGCCGTAGCCCGGATGGATCGCCCCGGCGCCGGTTTCCCTGGCGGCGGCGATGATCCTCTCGCCGACGAGATAGGATTCGCGCGCCGGCGCCGGGCCGATATGCACCGCCTCGTCGGCCTCGCGCACATGCAGCGCGCCGGCATCGGGGTCCGAATAGACCGCCACGGCGCGGATGCCGAGGCGGCGGCATGTCCGCATGATCCGGACCGCGATCTCGCCGCGATTGGCGATGAGGAGCGAGGCGATCATGACCCCTTCTCCGATCCTCCCCGAGCTCGTCTCGGGGAGGGGAACCGCCCGGCGACAGCCGGGTGGTGGAGGGGCAGCCGCGCACGAGCCAAGGCGACTACGCCGTCTGCAACTGCCGTCGCATCTTTCAAGACATCAGTCGCTGCAATTCGGATCGTCTCGATCCCCTTTGAACGTAGCCATGCATCCCGCCGCTCATCCCGGGCCGACCGCCCATCCATGTCATGCGCGATACCGTCGATCTCGATCACCAGCCGCGCGTCGGAGCAATAGAAGTCCATGCCGATCCTGCTGCTCGGATGCTGCCGCCGGAACTTCACGCCTTGCGGTTGGCCGCGAAGCAAGCGCCACAACAGAACTTCGGGCAGGCTCATTTCCTTGCGAAGCTTCCTCGCGCGAGCCACTGCTCCGGGAAGCGGCTTAGGCGCACGATCCTTGAACATCAAACCCCTCCACCCCCGCCCAACGCGGCCGTCCCCCACCCCCACACAAACAGGGGGATGAATTAAGGGCCCCCGGTTGCGCTGACGAGCGGATTAGGCGAAGGATCATTTAACAACAACCCCCTCCACCGCCGCCTCCGGGGGCGGTCCCCCTCCCCCAGACAAGCTGGGGGAGGATTGACGGGCCCCGGTTGGCGATGAGGAGCGATTTCGGCATCCGTTCCTCCAGCCGCGCCTCGGATCGGCGATCAGGCGCGAGGCGGCCATGCCTCAAATCCCCTCCGGAAGTTGCGGAAGTTGCGGAAGTTGCGGCTCCATAGGGAGGGAAAACCCTGTCCCCGCACGCGGCCGGCGGAGCGGCCGGGATCGTGGAAGGAGGAAGAAGCGCAGGCATCGAATCACAAGCTAGCGCGAGAGGCGGGCTGTAGGACAGCCTTTCCCGGGGATGAGCGGGAGAAGCGGCGGCGGCAGGCGCGGACGATCCGGACCGCGATCTCGCCCCGATCGGCGGCGGGGATGGAGGCGATCATTGCCCTTCCTCGCGGCCGCCATAGAGATAATAGCGGACCCATGGCCGCGGATCGTCGGGCCGGGTGGCGAGGGTGAAGCCGCGATCGCGCAGATATCGCTCGACGGTGGCGAAGGTGCGCATCGCCTCGTCGCCGTCGCGCTCGGCGATGAAATCGTGGCAGGAGACGACGATGTTGCGGACCATGGCGACGGTCCTTTCCATGCCCGCGATCGCCAGCGCCTCGGCGCCCTCGATGTTCATCTTGAGATAGTCGATCCGCGACAGGCCGGCTTCGGCAACGATCGCGTCGAGCGTGCGGGCGGGAACGGCGATGCCGCCGGCCTCCATGGTGACCGCGTTGCCGGCATGGGCCTCCTTGTGGGTGATGAAGGCCTCGCCCTCGCGGTCGGCGACCGCCGCCTGCACGGCCAGGACGTTGTCGAGCCCCGAACGCGCGATCGTTCCGGCGAGCGCGCGGAAGGTGACCGGGTGGGCCTCGATCGCGACCACCCGCCCCGCGCGCCCCACCTGCCGCGAGAAGACGAGCGTTTCGGTGCCGATGCCGGCGCCGACGTCGACGACCCGGTCGCCGGGACGGGGGACATAGCGATATTCGAAGATATCGCGGGTCTTGGCGCGAATGTCGGCCAGGGGCGCGGTGTGGACGGTGGGGCTGACGAACCCCGCGCCCGGCTGCGCGTTGATCCCCCGCCCCGACGGATCGGTGCTGAACGAGCGGGGCGGTCCGTCGCGCAGCCGATAGGCGAGCGTCGCCGCGCGGGCGACGGCGGCCCCGTGGCCGCGGCGCATCGCCCAGCGCGCCGCCGCGCTCAGGCCGGCCACGGGGCGGACCTGGCGGGTCGCGGAGGACGGACACAGTCCATCGTCACATCCAGAACAGGCCGAAATCCGCCCGCTCGGGAATCGGCGCATTGAGCGTCGCGGCGAAGGCGAGCCCCAGCACGTCGCGCGTCTGGACGGGATCGATGATGCCGTCGTCCCACATGCGCGCGGTGGCGTGATAGGGATTGCCCTCGGCCTCGTAGGTGTCGCGGATCGGGGCCTTGAACTTTTCCTCTTCCTCCTTCGACCATTTGTCGGCGTCGCGGTGGACGGTGGCGAGCACCGAGGCCGCCTGCTCGCCGCCCATCACGCTGATCCGGGAATTCGGCCAGGTGAAGAGGAAGCGGGGCGAATAGGCGCGCCCGCACATGCCGTAATTGCCGGCGCCGAAGCTGCCGCCGATGAGGACGGTGATCCTGGGCACCTGCGCGGTGGCGACGGCGGTGACGAGCTTGGCGCCGTCCTTGGCGATGCCGCCGGCCTCGTATTTTCCCCCCACCATGAAGCCCGAGATGTTCTGAAGGAAGAGCAAAGGCACGCGGCGCTGGCAGGCGAGCTCGATGAAATGCGCGCCCTTCAGAGCGCTTTCGGAGAAGAGGATGCCGTTGTTGGCGAGGATCGCGACCGGCATCCCCCAGATGCGCGCAAAGCCGCAGACGAGCGTCGCGCCGTAGAGATGCTTGAACTCGTGGAACTCGCTGCCGTCGACGATGCGGCCGATCACCTCGCGCACCTCGAAGGGGGTGCGGACGTCGTCGGGGATGATGCCGTAGAGATCATGGGGATCTAGGCGCGGCGGCACCGCCTCCCCGAAGCCGTTCGCGTCCAGCGCAGTCGAGACGCGCCCCTCGACTTCGCTCGGGACGAACGGAAGCCCCAGATTGGCGACGATGTCGCGGACGATCGACAGCGCATGATCGTCATTTTCCGCCAGATGATCGACGACGCCGGACTTGCGCGCGTGGAGCTCGCCGCCGCCGAGATCCTCGGCCGAGATCACCTCGCCGGTCGCTGCCTTGACGAGCGGCGGGCCGCCCAGGAAGATCGTCCCCTGGTCGCGGACGATCACGCTCTCGTCGGACATCGCGGGGACATAGGCGCCGCCGGCGGTGCAGCTTCCCATCACGCAGGCGATCTGGGCAATGCCTTGCGCCGACATGTTCGCCTGGTTGTAGAAGATGCGGCCGAAATGCTCGCGGTCGGGAAAGACCTCGGCCTGGTGGGGCAGGTTCGCGCCGCCGGAATCGACCAGATAGATGCACGGCAGGCGGTTCTCGAGCGCGATCTCCTGCGCGCGCAGATGCTTCTTCACCGTCATCGGATAATAGGTGCCGCCTTTGACCGTCGCGTCGTTGCAGACGATCATGGCAAGCCGCCCCGAGACGCGGCCGATGCCGGCGATGAGGCCGGCGCCCGGCACCTCGCCTTCGTAGAGATCGCAGGCGGCGAGCTGGCCGATCTCGAGGAATGGCGCGCCGGGATCGATGAGCCGCATCACCCGCTCGCGCGGGAGCAGCTTGCCGCGCTCGACATGGCGTTCGCGGTGGCGCTCGGGCCCGCCCTGCTCCGCCTCGGCGACGCGCTCCCGAAGCTCCTCGGCGAGCTTGCGGTTGTGCGCGGCATAGGCGCGATATTGCTCGGAGCCGTCGTCGATCCTGGTGGCGATGGCGGTCATCGCCGCGCTCCGGCGCAGGCCGGAGGCCAGCCCGACGAGAGGATACCGGGTCCCGGCTTTCGCCGGGACACAGGCGGCTTGCCCATCACGCCCCGGCGCCGATCAGCTCGCGGCCGATGAGCATGCGGCGGATCTCGTTGGTGCCGGCGCCGATGTCGAGGAGCTTGGCGTCGCGCATGTAGCGCTCGACCGGCCAGTCCCTGGTATAGCCGGCGCCGCCAAGCGCCTGCACCGCTTCGAGCGCCACCTTGACCGCATTCTCGCTCGCATAGAGGATCGCGCCGGCGGCGTCGAAGCGCGTCGTCCTGTCGGCATCGCAGGCGCGCGCCACCGCATAGACATAGGCGCGCGCCGAATTGAGCGCGACATACATGTCGGCGACCTTGGCCTGCATCATCTGGAACTCGCCGATCGGCCGGCCGAACTGCTTGCGCTCGCGGACGTAGGGAAGGACGGTGTCGAGGCAGGCCTGCATGATGCCCAATTGGATGCCGGCGAGCACGGTGCGCTCATAGTCGAGGCCGGACATCAGCACCGCGACGCCCTTGTCGACCTCGCCGAGCACCTGCTCGTGCGCGACCTCGCAATCGTCGAAGACGAGCTCGCCGGTGTTCGAGCCGCGCATGCCGACCTTGTCGATCTTCTGCCCCGGCGAGAAACCCTTCGTCCCCTTTTCGACGATGAGGGCGGTGATCCCCTTCGAGCCTTCGCCGGTCTTGGCGTAGACGACGACGACATCGGCATAATGGGCGTTGGTGATCCAGAATTTGGCGCCGTTCAGAAGGAAGCCGCCCTGGACCTGCTCGGCCTTCAGCTTCATGCCGACGACGTCCGAGCCGGCGCCGCTTTCGGACATGGCGAGCGCGCCGACATGCTCGCCCGAGACGAGCCGGGGGAGATATTTCCTTTTCTGCTCGTCGCTGCCCCAGCGCCTGATCTGGTTGACGCACAGATTGGAATGCGCGCCGTAGGAAAGGCCGATCGAGGCCGAGGCGCGCGCCACCTCCTCCTGGGCGACGACATGTTCGAGATAGCCGAGGCCCAGGCCGCCATATTCCTCCTCGACGGTGATGCCGTGCAGGCCCAGCGCGCCCATCTCGGGCCACAGCTCCTCGGGGAACCAGTCCTCGCGGTCGATTTTCTCGGCGAGCGGCGCGATCTTGTCGGCGGCGAAGCGACGGGTGGTCTCGCGGATCGTGTCGGCCATCTCGCCGAGCTGAAAATCGAGGCCATGATCGGACATGCGCAAGACTCCTGTTCGCCGTTTCGCCTAGCAGAGCGGCGCGGAATTGAACAAGGCGAACGGGGGGCCTATTTGAGCGGCAACCTGCAAGGAGCCCCCGATGCCCAATTCCGATCCCGCCGTCATCCTTTCCTACGCCCGCACCCCGATGGGCGGCATGCAAGGGGCGCTCGCAGAGGTGAGCGCGACCGAACTCGGCGCGACCGCTGTCAGAGCCGCGGTCGAGCGGGCCGGGATCGAGGGCGAGGAGGTCGACCGCATCTACATGGGCTGCGTGCTTCCCGCCGGGCTCGGCCAGGCGCCGGCGCGCCAGGCGGGGATCAGGGCGGGGCTGCCCAAATCGGTCGAGGCGACGACCGTCAACAAGGTCTGCGGATCGGGCATGCAGACGGTGATCATGGGCGCAGAAGCGCTCGACGCCGGCTCGATCGGGATGGTCGTCGCGGGGGGCATGGAGTCGATGACCAACGCGCCCTATCTCCTCAAGAAGCACCGTTCGGGCGCGCGCCTGGGGCACGACACGGCCTACGACCACATGTTCCTCGACGGGCTCGAGGACGCCTATGAGGAAGGCCGCGCGATGGGCACCTTCGCGCAGGACATGGCCGACAAATATCAGCTCACCCGCGAGGCGATGGACGATTATTCGATCGAATCGCTGCGCCGCGCCACGCAGGCGATCGAAAGCGGCGCCTTCGACAAGGAGATCGTCGCGGTCAGCTACCAGACCCGCAACAGCGAGGAGACGGTGACCACCGACGAGGGGCCGAGCCGCGGCAAGCCCGACAAGATCCCGACGCTGAGGCCCGCCTTCGCCAAGGACGGGACGATCACCGCGGCGACATCGAGCTCGATCTCCGACGGCGCGGCGGCGATCGTGCTGACGCGCGAGAGCATCGCGGGCGACAAGGGCTACAAGCCTGTCGCGCGCATCGTCGCCCATGCCGCCCATGCGCAGGACCCGTCCGAATTCACCATCGCCCCGGTCGGGGCGATCGAGAAGGTGCTGGAAAAGGCGGGCTGGAAGGCCGAGGACGTGGATCTGTGGGAGGTCAACGAGGCGTTCGCCTGCGTCGCCATGTTCGCGATGCGCGACATCGGCATCCCGCACGACAAGATCAACGTCAACGGCGGCGGCACCGCGCTCGGCCATCCGATCGGCGCGAGCGGAGCGCGGATCATCGTCACCCTGCTCGCCGCGCTCGAGAACCAGGGCAAGACGCGCGGCGTCGCGTCGCTGTGCATCGGGGGCGGCGTGGCGACGGCGGTCGCGGTGGAGATGCTGGACTGAAAGGGGCCCTGAAGCGACTCGAACGTGGCGATCACCTTCGATCCCGCCAAGCGCGAAAGGACTCTCGCTGAACGCGGGCTCGATTTTAGCGATGCTGCCGAAGTGCTCGACGGACTGAAATATCAGTTCGTTGACGACCGGCGCGATTATGGCGAAGAAAGGATCACTACCATCGGCCTGTTGAAAGAACGGCTGGTCGTTGTGATCTGGACCAGGCGCGGCGACGACCGTCACATCATTTCGATGCGAAAGGCGAATGAGCGTGAGCGAGAAAAGTACGGAAAGCACCTGGGTTGATCCGGACGATGCGCCGGAACTCGACGACGAGTGGTTCGAAAAGGCCGATTTGATGATCGGCGACAAAGTTATTCGTCCCGGCAACCGCCCAGGCGACAAGATGCGCTGGGTCTCGCTGCGCCTCGACGATGCGGTTCTGGAGCATTTTCGCTCGGCCGGCCCCAACTGGAAAGCGCGCATCAACGAAGCGCTTCGCAGGGCAGCCGGGCTGGAAAGCTGAACTTAAGATCGGCGGCGAGGCGACCGCGGTCGCGGTGGAGATGCTGGATTGAGAGGGCCCCTGCAGCGACCCGAAGGTGGCGATCACCTTCGATCCGCGGCAGCTATGAGCAAAAGGGCGACGGCAGGCTCTGCTTCATGCCGGAGGACGGCGCGGACTCCTCATGCTGGACGCTCGAAGGCGGCCCGGACGAGCAAGGTTTCATGATTTCGGTCCGGGAAGGCGACGGGCTGAAAATAAAGGTCCGCCCAATTATCGAGCAACCTCCGAACTGAGCCGATCCTCGCTGGTTGAAGAGCGGGACGATGAGGCTAATCGATCTCCTCGCCCCTGTCGACGCCCCACAGATAGAGGGTGCGAATCCAGCCCGCGCGCCCCTCGACATCGAACAGGCACCAGCCGTCGCGACATTTTTCGAGTTTTCCCACCACTCCGGGCTCGGCGCGGTAGCGGATCGGCGCGCCGGCGTCCGGCTTGTCGTGCATCGGCCTCAGCTCGCCCTCGTCGCCGGTGACGATCGCGGTGCGCTCGGCCGACAGGAGATTGACGAACATCCAGCCGGTCTCGCCGTCCGGATCCTCGACCTTGCGCCAGTTGGGATAGGTCTCGACGACGCGGATCGGGAGATCGGCGCGGCGATAGAGCCAGATCGTCGGATAGCTGGTGCCGGGCCCCGTGCGCATGCGCGCCTTGCCGGCCGAGATCGAGGCCCAATAGGGCGGATCGCGGCTTTCCTGCGCACCGACGCCGGCGGCGCCGGCGACGAGAAGCGCGGCGGCGAGCAGCGAAAATCCCCCAGCGATGCGCTTCATGCCTACTCCGTTGCGCCGGGCGGCGGCGAATGGACGAGTGCCAAGCCTTAGCGATGTGCGGCGCGGCTGTTCAACCCGCGATGAACGGCGAGTTCAGCATCGGCACAGCGGGAAGCGCCTAGCGTGGGCCGGGCCAAACCCATCGAGGAGAGATCATCATGAAACGGATCATGCTCGCCGCCGCCGCGACGATGGCGCTGCCGCTTGCCGCCTGCGCCGACAATTACGCCGTCGAGGGCGCCGCGGTAGGCGCCGCCGCGGGCGCGGCG
>JBHJHL010000068.1:0-58041 GCA_050330935.1 Sphingomonadaceae bacterium
AGGTCGAGCGCCGCGAGGCAGGCGTCGGCGCGCATCAGAAAAAGGCCGGCGTTCCAATAATATCCGCCTTGGGCGAGCCATTTTTTGGCCGTTCCGGCATCGGGCTTCTCGACGAAGGCGTCGGCCTCCAGCACGCCGTCACCCAGCTTCGCGCCCGCCTTGACATAGCCATAGCCGGTCGCGGGCCGGTCGGGGGCGATGCCGAAGGCGACGAGCCGCCCTTGGGCGGCGAAGGGCCGGGCGCGCCGCCCCGCCTCATGCAGCGCCTGCGGCCGCGCGATGACGTGATCGGAAGGGGCGACGAGGAGCAGGGCCCCGGGCTCGGCGGCGAGCGCCGCGAGCGCGATCGCGGGCGCGGTGTTGCGCGCCGCCGGCTCGAGGATCAGCATCGGCTCGGCGATCCGCGACTTGCGTATCTCCGCCGCGATGGCTTCGCCCTGCTCCTCGCCGGCGACGATCGTCGGCGGCGCGTAGAGCCCGGCGTCGGCGAAGCGCGCGAGCGTCCCGCCGAGCAGCGTCTCGCCGCCCTCGCCGAGCGCGAGCAGCGGCTTGGGCCTTGCCGGATGCGACAGCGGCCACAGCCGCGTGCCGGCGCCGCCGCACAGGATCACCGGAAGGATTGGCTCGCTATCGCTCGTCATCGCCCGCCTTTGGCCTCCCAATAAATGATTTCCGTGGCTTTCAGAGTTTTTTTGTCAATTTGAGCGACAGTGCGCCGCGGGTGTCGGCACGCTTTACGGCGCCGGCGGAAATTTTTCGGAGCGGCGCGGGGTGCTGAGGCTTTTCAAACATTATCTGCCCTATAGCGCGCTGCTGCTGGGCCTCATCGATTTTCTGCTGCTCCTCGTCGCCGCCGAGGCGGGCTGGCTGCTGCGCGACTGGCAGATAGCCGGCGAGGTGACGCCCTCGGCCGACCGCGTCACCCAGATATTGAGCTTCGCGCTCGTCCTCCAGCTGACGCTGATCGGCGCCGGCGTCTACGGCATCGAGGCGCTGCGCTCGATGCGCTTCGCGGTGCCGCGGCTGATGGCGGGGATCGTCGTCGGCGTCGTCATCCTCGTTCTCATCTTCTTTCTCGTGCCGACGATCAGCTTCTGGCGCTCGAATCTCGCCTATGCGACGCTCATCGCCTTTGTCGGGCTCGTTTCGGCGCGGCTCGCGCTCGGCCAGACGCTCGACAGCGATTCCTTCAAGCGGCGCATATTGATCCTCGGCTCGGGCCCGCGCGCGCTGCGGCTGAAGGCGCTCTCGGCGCGCGAAGGGGCGGGCTTCGTCGTCTTGGGCTTCATCGCCATGAACGATGGCGCGCACGACGTGCCGGGCGCGATCAACCGTTCGGAGATCGACAACCTCGCCGACATGGTCGTGCGCCTGCGGGTGAGCGAGGTGGTGCTGGCGATCGAGGAGCGCAGGAACGCGCTGCCCTTGAAGGATCTCCTGAAGGTGAAGACCACCGGCGTCTTCGTCACCGACATCTCATCCTTCCTCGAGCGCGAGACGGGCCGCGTCGATCTCGACAGCGTCAATCCCTCCTGGCTGATATTCTCCGACGGCTTTTCCGCCGGCCGCCGGCTGACCGAGCTCGGCAAGCGCGCCTTCGATCTCGTCGCCAGCGCCTTGCTTCTCCTCCTCACCGCGCCGGTCATTCTGCTGACCGCGCTCCTCGTCAAGCTCGAAACCCCGGGTCCCGCTTTCTTCCGCCAGCGCCGCGTCGGCCGCTACGGCCAGTGCTTCGAGATCGTCAAGCTGCGCTCGATGCGCACCGACGCCGAAGTGGACGGCAAGGCGGTGTGGGCGCAGCGCGACGATCCGCGCATCACCCGCATCGGCGCGGTCATCCGCAAATTGAGGATCGACGAGCTGCCGCAGGCGTGGACGGTGCTCAAAGGGCATATGAGCTTCGTCGGTCCGCGGCCCGAGCGGCCGCAATTCGTCGCCGATCTCGAGGCGCAGCTTCCCTATTACGCCGAACGCCATGTCGTGAAGCCCGGCATCACCGGCTGGGCGCAGATCAACTATCCCTATGGCGCCTCGATCGAGGACAGCCGCCAGAAGCTCGAATATGATCTTTACTACGCGAAGAACTATTCGCCCTTCCTCGATCTGCTGATCATCCTCCAGACGATGCGCGTCATCCTCTGGCCGGACGGAGCGCGCTGATGCTTTCGGGCTTCACCGCCACCAGCCATGCGCTCGCCGCCCTGCTCTACGCGGCGCTGCTGCTGTGGACCATGCGCACCGGCCCCGATCAGGCGGCGGGCAGGCGGCTTCTCGCGCCGCTCGCCGCGACCTCTATCTGGGCCGCCTCGGTCGCCATTCTCGGTTCCGGCCATATGCTGGCGCTGGCCGCCGAGAGCATGCGCAACCTTGCTTTTCTCGCCTTCATGACGGGCATGCTGCGGGGCGTTCCGGACCAGCGGCGGCTGGGCGGCATCAGGCTCGTCTATATCGCCGTCTCGGCGGCGATCTGGCTGCAGATCGCCATCGCCGCGATCGCCGGGCTGGCGCCGATGAGCCCGCTCGCCGCCGAGGCGCTGCACATCACCTCGCTCGCGCTCGGCATGATCGTCGCCGCGGGGGCGCTGCTCCTCGTCCACAATCTCTATGCCCAGGCCGCGCCCGAGACGCGCTGGGCGATCCGCCTGCCCGCGATCGCGCTCGCGCTGCTGTGGACCTACGATCTCAATCTCTACACGCTCGCCTATCTCAGCCGCGACGACATCGGCGATCTTCTCGCGCTGCGCGGGGTCGTCCTCGCCCTCGCGGTGCCGCTGTTCGCGCTCGCCGGCGAACGCGAGCGCGCGGCCGGCTTCCAGCTTTCGCGCGCCGCGACCTTCCAGTCCTTCTCGCTGCTCCTCATCCTCGGCTATTTCCTGGCGATGCTCTTCGTCACCCGGGCGTTCGAGCTCACCGGCGGCCACTGGACGGGCATCGCCCAGCTCGCCGCGCTGCTGCTGATGGGCGGTGCGGCGCTGCTGCTCCTGCCCTCGCCGCGGACGCGCGCCTGGCTGCGGGTCATGGTCGCCAAGCATTTCTTCCAGCACCGCTACGACTATCGCAGCGAATGGCTGCGCTTCACCGGCACCATCGCCGCGCCGGGCGAGGATGCCGCCCCGCTCGAGGAGCGCATCGTCAAGGTGATGGCCGAGATCGCCGAGGCGCCGGCCGGCCTTCTGTTCCTCGTCGAGGGCGATTCGCTCATTGCCGCCGCGCAGTGGAATTGGGAAGGGCCGCTTCCCGCCGGGCGCGGCGACGACCGGCGCTTCATCCGCTATCTCGAAAGAAGCGCCCATATCGTCGCCTTCGACGAGGTGCGCGCGAACCGGATCGGGGAGGCCGGCGAGCCGATCGCGCTGCCGGCGCCGATGCGCGGCTGCGAGGCCGCATGGGCCGGGGTGCCGCTCATCCACGAGGAGCGGCTGCTCGGCATGGTGCTGCTCGCCAGCCCGGCGATGCACCGCCTGCTCGACTGGGAGGATTATGACCTCTTCCGGGTCGCCGGCCGGCAGGCGGCAAGCTATCTCGCCGAGGCGCAAGGCCAGCAGGCGCTCGCCGAGGCGCAGCGCTTCGACGAGTTCAACCGCCGCTTCGCCTTCATCATGCACGACATCAAGAATCTGGTGAGCCAGCTCGATCTCGTCGCGCGCAACGCCGAGCGCCATGCCGAAAAGCCCGAGTTCCGCGCCGACATGATCGCGACGCTCAAGGCCTCGGTCGGCAAGATGCGCGAGCTGCTCTCGCGCCTCGCCTGGAGCGAGATGCGCGGCGATCGCGAAGCCGTGGCGGTGAGCGCTAAGGAGGTCGCGCGGCGGGTCGCCGCCGCCAAGGCCGCGAGCCATCCGGTCGCGGTGACCGGGGAAGACGCGCTCGCGCTCGCCGATCGCGACGCGCTCGAACAGGCGCTCGCCCATCTCGTCCAGAATGCGATCGACGCGAGCCCGCCCGGCGCGGCGGTCGAGATCGCGGTCATGGCGGACGGGCGCGAAGTTTCGATCCGTGTCGCCGACCGCGGCGCGGGGATGAGCGAATCCTTCATCCGCACGCGCCTGTTCCGGCCCTTCGTGTCGACCAAGCAGGGGGGCTTCGGCATCGGCGCCTATGAAGCGCGCGCGCTCGTCGAGCGCATGGGTGGGCGGATCGCGGTCGCAAGCCGCGAAGGCGAGGGGAGCCGCTTCACCCTCGCCCTGCCTGCCGCGGCCGCCGCGCTCGCCGGGGAGCCCGCGAGGATGTGCGCATGAACGCCCCGGTCAAGCCCAAGCTTCTCATCGTCGAGGACGACGAAGGCCTGCAGCGCCAGCTCAAATGGGCCTATGACGATCACGAGGTGCTGCTCGCCGGCGACCGCGCGAGCGCGCTCGCCATCCTCCGCGCCGAGGAGCCCGCCGTCGTCACCCTCGATCTCGGCCTGCCGCCCGATGCCGACGGTGTCAGCGAGGGTTTCGCCGCGCTCGGCGAGATCCTTTCGCTCAAGCCCGACGCCAAGGTGATCGTCGCCACCGGCCATGGCGCGCGCGAAAGCGCGCTGCGAGCGATCGCCCAGGGCGCCTATGATTTCTACGCCAAGCCGGTCGACATCGATCAGCTCGGGCTCATCGTCCGCCGCGCCTTCGCCCTCCACGCGCTCGAGACCGAGAACCGCCGCCTCGCCGAACGGGCGGGAGCGGACCAGCGCGTGCTCGGCGATATCGTCACCGCTGCTCCCGAGATGCTGAAGGTCGCGCGCATGGTCGAGCGGGTCGCGAACACCGACGCCACGGTGATGCTGCTCGGCGCGAGCGGCACCGGCAAGGAGCTCGTCGCGCGCGCCCTCCACCGCGCGAGCGGCCGCGGCGGGGGCGATTTCGTCGCCATCAACTGCGCCGCGATCCCCGAGACGCTGCTCGAGGCGGAGCTGTTCGGCTATGAGAAGGGCCCCTTCACCGGCGCCCTCAAAACGACCGAGGGCAAGATCGAGCTGGCGCAAGGGGGCACGCTCTTCCTCGACGAGATCGGCGACATCCCGCTGCCGTTGCAGGTCAAGTTGCTGCGCTTCCTGCAGGAGCGCGTGATCGAGCGCATCGGCGGACGGCGGCCGATCGCGGTCGACACCCGCATCGTCGCCGCCACCCATCGCGATCTCGAGGCGATGACGCGCTCGGGCGAGTTCCGCGAGGACCTTTATTACCGCCTCGCCGAGATCGTCATCCGCATCCCTGCGCTCGCCGAGCGTCCGGGCGATCCGGTGCTGCTCGCCAAATATTTCCTCGGTCGCTTCGCGCGCGAGATGAACCCGCAGGTCGCGGGTTTCTCCGCCGCCGCGCTCGAGGCGATCGCCGCCTGGCGGTGGCCGGGCAATGTCCGCGAGCTCGAGAACAGGGTGAAGCGGGCGGTGATCATGGCCGAGGGCAAGCATGTCGGCGTCGCCGATCTCGATTTCGACGCGCAGCAGGAGAAGCTGCCGGTCAACCTCAAGGCCGCGCGCGAGGAGGCCGACCGCCGCGCGATCCGCATCGCGCTCGCACGGACCGACAACAATATCTCGGGCAGCGCCCGCCTGCTCGGCATCAGCCGGCCGACGCTCTACGATCTCCTGAAGCAATATGAGCTTCGTCCGTGAGGGTCGCGCTGCTCCTCGTCGCCGCGCTGCTGCTGCCGGGGGTTGCGCTCGCCGCCGCCTATGAGCGCGGCATCGCCGCCTTCGATGAGGGCAGGATGCGGGTGGCGCGGATCGAGTTCATGAACGCGGTCAAGGCAGACGAGGGCGACGCGCGCGCGCACCTTATGCACGCCCGGGCCGAAAACGCGCTCGGCGACGGCGTCGCGGCGCAAGAGGCGCTGAAGAAGGCGCGCGCGCTGGGGCTGGGCCGGGACGTCAGCCGCCATGTCATGGCCGAAGCGCTGCTTCACCAGGGCCGGCCGGCCGACGCTCTCGAGGAGCTCGACCCGCAGGCGGTGCCCGAGCGCCATGCCGGCGACGCCGCGCGCCTGCGCGGTCGCGCCCATGTCGCGCTCGGCGAGCTCGACGCGGCGACCCGGGCCTATGACGAGGCGCTCGCCATTCTCGGCGGGAGCGCGGCGCTGTGGACCGAGATCGCCCGGCTGCGGCTCGCCTCGGGCGCGCGGGCCGGCGCGATCGAGGCCGCCGACCATGCGCTGGCTCTGGCTCCTTCGCATCTCGACGCGCTGCTCCTGCGCGCCGCGATCACCCGCGACCAATATGGGCTTGCCGCCTCGCTGCCCTGGTTCGACCGCGCGCTCGAGATCGATCCCAATCACGTTCCGGCGCTGCTCGAGCGCGCGGCGACCTATGGCGAGCTCGGCCGCTATCATGATCTGCTCGCCGACAGCCGCCAGGTCCTCGGCCTCGATCCTTCGAACGGCCGCGCCTATTTCCTGCAGGCGGCGCTCGCCGCGCGGGCCGGCGAATATGATCTGGCGCGGGCGGTGTTGCGGCGCGCGGAAGCCTCGATCGACGGCGTGCCCGCGGTGATGCTGCTTGGCGGCGCGCTTGACTATCAGCTCGGCAACCCGGCGCGTGCGATCGAACGTCTGGCGCCGCTGCTCGAGCGCCAGCCTCATAACGACAAGGCCCGCCGCCTGCTCGCGGCGGCGCGGCTCGGCGTCGGCGACGCCCGGGAGGCGCTGGCGACGATCGCGCCGCTGGCCGAGCGGCGCGATGCCGAAAGCTATGCGCTGACGCTCGCCGCCGAAGCGCTCGGCCGGCTCGGCGCGGAGGAGGAGGCCAAGGCCTTCCGCATGCGGGCGGCGCATCCTTTCGCAGCCGACGACGGGCTTCTTTCCTATCCGGCCGGCGTCGCGGCGGAGGAGGGGCGCCCCGGCGAGGCGCCCCATGAGGTGGCGCGCATCAAGGACCTGCTCGCCCAGGGCGAGGCCGGGGCGGCCATCTCGCGCGCGGCGGCGGTGCGCGAGGCCAACGCCGCCGCCCCCGAAGCGCATATCCTGCTTGGCGACGCGCTCTATCTCGACGGCCGCTACGGGGATGCGGCGCGGGTCTATCGCGATGCTGCCAATCTCGCCTTTGGCGAGGATGTCGCGCTGAAGCTCGCGCAGGCGCTCGATCGCGCGCAGGAGCATGAAGCCGCGGCCCAGGTCGTCGCCCTCTATCTGGGGCAGAATCCGCGCAGCGTGCCGATGCGGCTCGTCGCCGCCGAGCGCTATCTCGCCGCCGGCGAATGGACCGCGGCGATCCTGATCTACGAGGATCTGCGCTCCCGACTGGGCAACAACGATGCGGCTCTCCTCAACAATCTCGCCTGGGCCTATGCCGGGCTCGAACGCTATCCGGTGGCGATCAGGCTGGCGCGCCATGCCTGGCGCCTCGCGCCCGAAAATCCGGTGACTTCCGATACGCTCGGCTGGCTGCTCGCCAAAAGCGGCGCCGACCGGCCGCGCGGCCTCGCCCTGTTGATGGAGGCATCGCAGGGTTAGCCCGGCTTGCGATCGGCCCGTGGCCATTTCGGTGGCTTCGAGCCCGCTTCTCGGCGGCAGCGCTGGGCGCCTGACGGTCCTCGGGCGCCCGGGGACGTCTGGGACGCGCTCCGCCCCAAGCGCAAGCCTGTCGCCTCGTTGACGCGACCATTCATAGGCTATTCAATGCCCTGCGTCTAAGGGGGAGATCACCGGATTCGAAGGCCCATGTATTTGCGTATCGCCCTTGTCTTGGCCCTGCTCGCCTCCCCGGCCGCGCTTCCCGCCGCGGCCCGGGACAATTCGCGCGATCAGGAAGCGGCCTATCGCCTCACCCGCGAAGGCAAGATCATGCCGCTGCGCATGATCGAGCGCCGCATCGTCCCCAGGATGCGCGGCGCCACCTATCTCGGCCCCGAGCTCGATCCCGTGGCGGCGGTATATCGGCTCAAATTCATGCGCGACGGCCAGATCATCTGGGTCGATGTCGACGCGCGCTCCGGCCGCGTCCTGCGCACCGCCAGGGGGCGCTGAGGCGGCCCGCCGATTTCCCCGTTCATAAAAGAATTGGCATTTATCCCCCGGCGGCGCTTAAATTGCCTCGCCGGGGTATATCAAGAGAGGCCGCGATGCGGGTATTGATCGTCGAGGATGAACCCAGCCTGGGCCAGCAGCTCCGCTCGACGCTGGAAGGCGCGGGCTATGCCGTCGATCTCGCCACCAATGGCGAGGACGGGCATTTTCTGGGCAGCACCGAAAGCTATGACGCGATCATCCTCGATCTCGGCCTGCCCGAGATCGACGGCCTCACCGTGCTCGACCGCTGGCGCAAGGAGGAGATTTCGGTGCCGGTGCTCGTGCTCACCGCGCGCGACAGCTGGTCGGACAAGGTCGCGGGGCTCGATGCCGGCGCCGACGATTATCTCGCCAAGCCCTTCCAGACCGAGGAGCTCATCGCGCGCCTGCGGGCGCTCATCCGCCGCGCCTCGGGCAATGCCTCGGCCGAGCTCACCGCCGGCGACGTCCGCCTCGACACGCGCTCGGGCAAGGTGACGCTCGCGGGCGAGCCGGTGAAGCTCACCGCGCAGGAATATAAGCTGCTCTCCTATCTCATGCACCACAAGGGCAAGGTCGTCTCGCGCACCGAGCTCATCGAGCATATCTACGATCAGGATTTCGACCGCGATTCGAACACCATCGAGGTGTTTGTCACGCGCATCAGGAAGAAGCTCGGCGCCGACGTCATCACCACCATTCGCGGGCTCGGCTATTCGCTGGAGGATCCGGACGCTTAAGCGCGCGCCTCCGCCGCCCCGCCAGCCAGGGGAGCGGTCTTCCGGCCCCGGTTCCGGCATCATGACGAAGGTCCGTTCCGGTCGGTTCTGGAGCCGCGCGCGCGGCCGCTCGCATCGCGGCTCGCTCACCCGGCGGATGATCGGCGTCGCCGCGCTCTGGATCGTCATCCTGCTGTTCGCCGGCGGGCTCGCGCTCGACCGGGTGCTCACGAGCGCGATCACGCGCAATTTCGACGCCCAGCTCGAATATGTGCTGACCTCGCTCCTCGCCTCGGCCGAGATCGGCCCCGAAGGCGAGGTGCTGTTGAGCCGCGCCCCCGCCGATCAGCGTTTCCTCGAGCCCTATTCGGGCCTTTATTTCCAGATCACCGCCGACGGCGCCGAAGCTGCCGGGGCCCCGTCGCAATTCAACTTCCCCTCGCGCTCGCTATGGGACCGGCGTCTTCGGGTGCGGCGGCGGCACGACGATTTCGATGTCCATTTCTACGACAGCATGGAGTTCGCCGGCGAGACGATCCGCGTCGCCGAGCGCGACGTGCAGTTGCCCGGCTCGGACCGGCGCTGGCACTTCCAGGTGGCCCAGGATCGCTCCGCGCTCGACGAGCAGATCGCGCTGCTCCGGCGGACGATGATCCGCTCTTTCGCGATCCTGGGCCTCGGCCTCGTCATCATGGCCGCGATCCAGGCGCTTTACGGTCTGTGGCCGCTGCGCCGGGTGCGCGAGGAGATCGCCGCCATCCGCTCGGGGCGGCAGAAAAGGATCGAGAAGGAGTTCCCGCGCGAGATCGAGCCGCTCGTCGAGGAGCTCAACGAGTTGCTCGCCCATACCGAGGTTCAGGCCGAGGAGGCGCGCCGCCATGCCGGCAATCTCGCCCATGCGCTGAAGACGCCGCTCACCGTGATCACCAACGCCGCCACCGCCGGCTCGCCCGATCTCGACGCGGCGGTGGTCCGCGAGGCGCGGGTGATGCGCCGCCAGATCGACCATCATCTCGCCCGCGCGCGCGCCATCGGCCGCCGCTCGAGCGGGCTCGCCCGGGCCGCGCTGTGGCCGGCGCTCGAGGCGGTCGAACGGGCCGTCACCCGGCTCTACGAGGAGGTGACGATCGATGTGAGCGGCGAGCGGCATCTGTCGGTGCGCGTCGAGCGGCAGGACCTCGACGAGATGCTCGGCAATCTGGTCGAGAACGCGGCCAAATATGGCGCCGGGAGGGTGTTCGTCACCGTCGCCGCCGAAAGGTCCGCCGGCCTCGCCAGGATCGATATCGAGGATGACGGAAGCGGCATTCCGGAAGCCAAGTGGGACGAGATTTTCGGCCGCGGCGCGCGGCTCGACATCGAAAAGCCGGGCACCGGCCTCGGCCTCGCCATCGTCCGCGACGTCGCCGAAATCTACGGCGGCACGATCGAGCTCACGCGGAGCGAGGATCTTGGCGGCCTGCTCGCGCGGCTCAGGCTGCCGCTTGCCGAATGAGCTTGCTTTGGCCCGGGTAAGATGTGTCTTAGCCTCGAGGACCGAGCACACCAAAATCTCCGCCAAAGGCCAGGTGGTCATCCCCAAGGCCTCGCGAAACCGGCTCGATTGGCCCTCGGGAACGCGTCTGGTCATCGAGCAAGTTGCAGGCGGCATCGCGCTGAGACCGGCGGCCGAGGAGCGTGGGAGGCTGACGATGGAAGAGTTCAAGGCTGCGTATAGCGGGTCTTCGCTTTCTATGGAGGAAATCGACGCGGTGGTCGAAAAGGCACGAGCCGAGCATTACCGGCGGGAATATCGGTCCGACGAGTGATTTCGGTCGATACCCACATCGTCATCCGGCTGATCGTCAGGGACGATCCGCGGCAATGCGCATTGGCGGAGCGGCAAGCGCGTGAAGATATCTTTGTGTCGCACGGCGTGTTGATGGAGGCCGAATGGGTGCTTCGGAGCGCCTATGCCATGTCGCGGGCGGAAGCCAGCGCGGCGCTTGCCGATTTCGTCGAGCTGCGGCACGTGATCATCGAGCGGATTGCAGATGTGCGCTGGGCGCTTGACCGCTACGCAAAAGGAGCCGAATTCGCCGACATGCTGCATTTGATAGCCTCGCATGGGCATGAAGCGTTCGCAACGTTCGAAAAGTCCCTGGCGGCTGGCGCCGGAAGCGAATCGCCCGTGCCCGTGAAGCTTTTGAAATGACCGCCACCGTCCACCCGTTCAGGGGCCGGCGCGCGCCGTCGCTCGAGCCGCTGACCCGGCTCGTCGCCGCCGATTTGAACGCGGTGAACGCCGTCATCCTGGAGCGCATGCAAAGCGACGTCGCGCTCATCCCCGAGCTTGCCGGCCATCTCATCGCCGGCGGCGGCAAGCGCATGCGGCCCATTCTGACGCTCGCCTGCGCGCGGCTGCTCGACTATCCGGGCACGCGCCATCACAGGCTCGCCGCGGCGGTCGAGTTCATCCACACCGCGACCCTGCTCCACGACGATGTCGTCGACGGATCGGGCATGCGGCGCGGGCGGCGCACGGCGAACATCATCTGGGGGAATCCGGCGAGCGTGCTGGTCGGCGACTTCCTCTTCTCGCGCTCCTTCGAGCTGATGGTCGAGGACGGCTCCTTGAAGGTGCTTCGCATCCTCTCGCAGGCCTCGGGCGTGATCGCCGAGGGCGAGGTCGAGCAGCTCAGCGCCCAGCGCCGCATCGATCTCGGCGAAGAACGGTATCTCGCGATCATCAGCGCCAAGACCGCGGCCCTGTTCGCCGCCGCCTGCCGCATCGCCGCCGTCGTCGCCGAGCGCGACGAGGATATCGAGGAGGCGCTCGACGCCTATGGCCGCAATCTCGGCGTCGCCTTCCAGCTCACCGACGACGCGATCGACTATGCCTCGGACGCCGCGACGATGGGCAAGGGCGTGGGCGACGATTTCCGCGACGGCAAGGCGACGCTGCCCGTCATCCTCGCCTGCGCGCGCGGCGGCGAGGCCGAACGCGATTTCTGGCGCGCGGCGATGGCCGGCGAGCGCGTCTCCGACGCCGATCTCGCCCATGCCAAGACGCTTCTCGATCGGCATGACGCGCTTTCGGACACGCTCGGGCGGGCACGCCATTACGGCCAGCGCGCGATCGACGCGCTCGGCCGCTTTCCCGCCGGCAAGGCCAAGGCGGCGCTCGTCGAGGCGGTCGAGTTCGCGGTCTCGCGGGCCTATTGAATGGTGGACTTGATTGCTCGCAGCGGGTTATTTTGACTCATGGCGAAGCGGTGGCGTTCTTTTGGGATCCCCTCGTATTGGCCGCCGCAGTCACCGCCAGCGTGGGAGGCGTTGGAGGCGCTATAACCGCCTATCTGGAAGCGGAACGCCAAGAGACGCAGCGGCGGCACGAAAAACACGGCGAGACATGCGATAGAGCTTTCGGCTATATTCAGGATGATAGTTTAAATCCGGATATTCCACAGGCGGACGGGCGAAGATTGGCGGCTCAACAAGTCGAGATTGTCCGGCAATCCGGAAAGGATGTTGGAAATGACTGAAGTGGCAATTGGCATCACCGTGGCCAGCATGCTGCTTTTGGTGGTGGCCTTGGTGGGTCGCTATATCGAAATGCGTTCAGATCGTTTCCCTCGGCACTGAGCGCTCTAGTGGCCGCGCGCATCTTCCAGCGATCCAAATCGGCGATGCAGTCGGGCCGCGCGCGCGCCGGGACCTGGGTGCTCGAATTCGAGGAGGCGGACCGGCGCGGCGTCGATCCCCTGACCGGCTGGACGAGCTCGAACGACACGCGCACCCAGATCAGGCTCGATTTCGCCAGCAAGGAGGAAGCGGTCGCCTATGCCGAGCGCGAAGGCATCGACTATCATCTCCTGCCCGAGATCGAGCGCGAGCTCAAAATCCAGTCCTATGCCGAGAATTTCCGCTAGGGGCGAGGGCCGACCCGGCAAAAACGCCAGCCCTGAGCCCTGAGCCTGCCGAAGGGTCGAAGGGCGTTTCCTGCTGGCGAAAGGCGGCTTCGACGGGGCTCTCCTGAGCGAAGCCGAAAGCTCAGCCCCTGGCCGAAGCGATCCCTAGCCTCTCGCCGACAGCCTAAAGCCATTCGCGCGCCAGCAGCATCAGGAGCTTGACGTCGAGCGCGACGCCCTCGGCGCGCTTTTCCTCGATGAACTTGGCCGCTTCGGCCAGTTTCACGCGGTGGACGAGGATGCGCTCGTCGCCGGTGCCGCCCCCTTCGCCGACCTTTTCGAGTTGCTCGGCGCGCAGCAGGAGGAAGCTTTCGGACGTCATCCCCGGCGAGCTGTGGAAGCGTCCGATCTCGGTCATCGTCGCGGCGCGGTAGCCGGTTTCCTCGACGAGCTCGCGCCGCGCCGAGTCCTCGGCCGTCTCGCCGTCGCGCTCGTCGCCGACGAGGCCGGCGGGAAGCTCGAGGCAGCGGCGCCCCAGCGGCACCCGATATTGCTCGACGAGGAGGATGTGATCCCCATCGACGGCGAGGATCACGGCGGCGCCGATGCCGCCGGTGCGCGAGACATATTCCCAGCGCCCGCGCTTCTTGGCAGCGAGATAGCTGCCCTCCCACAATATTTCCTCGGGCGCGTCGGCGTCGCGGTGCCGCGCGGGTCCGGTCCGGGACTCTTCGCGCGTGCTCACAGCTCGATCAGCCGGTCGGGAAGCTGGTTGTAGTCGGCATCGCTCTTGGGAAAGCAGTTGCTGCAAATCTCGCCGATCCGCTGGACTGCCCTGGCCATCCCCTCGCCGGGCCTTCCCGCCCGCACATCGTCGATCATCGCCGCCATCGCCTCGCCCCAGATTTCCGGCTCGACCTTTTCGTGGATCGCCTGGTCGGCGACGATCTCGGCGCGATGCTCGGCGAGCGAGAGGTAGAGGAGGACGCCGGTGCGGCCGTGGGTGCGGCGTTCGGCAGCGACCTTGAACAGGTTCATCGCCCGTCGGCGCACGCGCGCGTCCTTCACGCCGCCGGGGGTCAGCGCCATGCGCGGCGCGGGCAGCGAGACGATCAACCAGACGATCGCCGCGACGATGATCTGCTTGACGAAGATGAATCCCATCAGCGCCGCCCGCCCCGCCTCGGCGTTCCAGCCGAGGAGCAGCGCCTCGGCCCGGTCGACGATGCCTTGGGGGATGAAGGCGAGCGCGGCCGGCACGAGCAGCATCGCCGCGATCGCGTAGAACCATGGAATGTCGCGATAATCGTCGCTCGCCGGCGCGACGATGGTGACGATCTCGCCGTCGGTGGTCGCTTCGGCCTCGGCGACCGCGGCGGTGACGAGAACATGGTCTTCGGGGCTCATCCGCATCACCATCCTCCCGAGGCGCCGCCGCCGCCGAAGCTTCCGCCGCCGCCAGAGAAGCCGCCGAAGCCGCCGCCCGAGCCGCCGCCGCCCCAGCCGCCGCCGAAGCCCGGGCCCCAGATCACAACCGGCGCGCGGCCGCCGCGGAATTTTTTGCCCTTGGCCGCGGCGCTGATCATCGGGAGGGCGAAGAAGAAGAGGATGAAGAAGGCCCACAGGATCAGCATCCAGATCTCCTCGTCCTCCTCGCCGGAGACGTCCTCCTCGCGCGCTTCGAGCACGCGCTGCTCGGCGACTTCGGGCGGGGCGGAAAGCTGCTCGATGATCGCGTCGGCGCCGGCGGCGATGCCCGCCGCCATGTCGCCCTCCTTGAACCGCGGCACGATCTCGCGGTCGATGATGACGCTCGCCAGCGCGTCGGTGAGAATGGGCTCCAGTCCGTAACCGACCTCGATCCGCACCTTGCGCTCGTTGGGCGCCACAATGAGGATCGCACCATTGTCGGCCTCCTCCTGGCCGATCCCCCATTCGCGTCCCAGCCGATAGCCATAGTCGGCGATGTCATAGTCCTGGAGATCGGGGATGGTGGCGACGACGAGCTGGCGCGATGTCTCGGTTTCGAGCGCGGTGAGCTTTTGCGTCAGCGCCATCTCCTCGGCGGGAGAGAGCAGCCCGGCGGCGTCGACGACTCGGCCGGTAAGCTCGGGAAAATCCTGCCCATGCGCCGCGCCTGCGCCAAGCAGCGCGACCAGGAGGATAAAAAGGCGGAGGATCAGAATTCCACGTCGGGCGCTTCTTCGGCGCCTTCGGCCGTCGCTTCGAACGGCACCATCGGCTCGGCGCCGTAGATGAGCCTCGCGCCGATGATGTCGGGGAAGGTGCGCACCCGCGTATTATATTCCTGCACCGCCTGATTATAGTCGCGGCGGGCGATGGTGATGCGGTTTTCGGTCCCTTCGAGCTGCGACTGGAGGGCGAGGAAATTCTCGTTCGACCTGAGCTCCGGATAGGCCTCGAAGGTGGCGATCAGCCGGCTTAGCGAGGAGCCTAGCTCGCCCTGCGCTTGCTGGAACTGGCGCATCTTGGCGGGATCGTCGAGATCCTCGGCGTCGACCTGGATCGAGGTCGCCCGCGAGCGCGCCTCGGTCACCTCGGTTAGCACCTCGCGCTCCTGTTCGGCGAAGCCTTTTACCGTCTCGACGAGATTGGGGATGAGGTCGGCGCGGCGCTGATAATTGTTCTCGACGTCGGCCCAGCGCGCTTTGACCTCCTCCTCGGCGGTCGGGATGGTGTTGATGCCGCAGGCGGACAGGAGAAGCGCGGCGGGGGCGAGAATGAGGGTCAGACGTTGTCTGGCGATCATCGATGGTCATCCCGGCTGGCGAAGGTGCGCGGCAACAGATAGTCGCGGCGTATCGGCGGCGCAACGGCGCTCAGGGAGGAATTGAGATGCTGAAAGAGTTCAAGGCGTTCATCAACAGGGGCAATGTTCTCGATCTGGCGGTGGCGGTGATGATCGGCGCCGCCTTCGGTCGAATCACCGGCTCGCTCACCGAGGACATCATCATGCCGGTGGTCGGAGCGCTGTTCGGCGATCTCGATTTTTCCAATTATTTCCTCCGCCTCGGGCCGGTGCCCGAAGGTTATGAGGGATCGCTCGTCAACTATGCCGAGCTCAAGCAGGCGGGGGTAGTGTTGCTCGGCTGGGGTCAGTTCCTCAGCGTGTTCGTCAATTTCCTGCTCCTCGCCCTCATTCTCTTCCTGATCGTCCGCGCCGCCAACCGGGCGATGGATGCGCTCGCCGAGGAAAAGCCCGAGGTCGCGGCGGAGGAGCCGACCGAGGTGGTGCTCCTGCGCGAGATCAGGGACGAGCTGAGGAACAGCGGCCGCGATCCTGCGTCCACTTCACATTAACGCGGAAAAGCCTATATCGAAGCGGCCGGCTCACGCCGGCTATGGCGATAAACTGCGGCGTGCAATAGGCGCAGCGGACCCGGGGGCAGTACCCGGCGGCTCCACCACCTGTCCCGGCGAAGGCCGGGATCGCTGACGGGGCCGAACCAGAATCGACGTGTGCTGAAAAGCGCTGTTTTCGCCCGGCATGAGACCACCGTGACGGCTCATCACACAAGTGCCAATGACAATGAGGCGCTCGCTGTTGCTGCGTAACCCCGTCCTCTAAGGACCAGGTTACAAAGCCATAAGCGCGGTACGGACCCCACCGGGCAACAGAAGCGGGATTCCAGCGGCCCGGGGAGCGCCGGGCAACAGAAAGCTCCCCACTTTCCCGACAATTCGGTATCGGTCCGGCCCCGGCAGGTTCCAAAATAAAACCGATTCCCCACTGGACTCGCCGGGCATTTTTTGGAACATCTCCGCTCCCAGGCCATTCTACCGGCTCAGCAACAGGGGACATTGACCAATGAAGATATTTTCAACGGCCATTGCCGTCGCGGCGCTTGCGGGCCTATCCGCTTGCGGTGAGCCGGCAGGAAGCGTCGAGGAACAGGCCGACGAGCAGGCCGAAGTGATCGACGAGCGTGAAGAGATGGTGGAAGAGGCGGCCGACGAGGCCGAGACCGAGGCCACCGAGGAGCAGCTCGAAGAGCAGGCCGAACAGCTCGACGAAATGGATGAGGAAGTCGCCGACGTCGGCGGCTGAGCCATCCGCCCGGCTTCATCGAACGAGGAACGGAGTGAAACTCTTTTTCCCATTCGCCGGCATTTTCGCGGCCGCGGCGCTTGCCGCCTGCGGGGAACCGGAAGGAAGCCTCGAGGAACAGGCCGATCAAAAGGCCGAAGAGATGGAAGAGCGCGCCGAAGCGATCGAAGAGAAGGCCGAGGCGGCGGACAGCGAGATGATGGAGGAAAGCCTCGAAGATCAGGCCGAGCAGCTTGAGGAAGAGGCCGAGGAAACCGCCGACGTCGCTGGCTAGACCATGCGCTTTCCGCCATGAAACAGGGCCGCTGCCCCCGACGGGGCAGCGGCCCTTTTTTCACGCCCCCGAAGCGGGCGGCGCCTACTCCTCCTCGCGGGTCAGAAAGGCGGGCGCGAATTCGGGCTCCTCGCCTTCCTTCGCATCCTCACGCCGCGGCCCGCGTCCCCGGCGGCCGTCTCCCCGCCGGCTCCGTCCTTCGCCGCCTTCGCGGCGTCCGCGCGGTTCGCGGGGCGGCCGGTCGTCCTCGAGCTCCTCGCCGGTTTCCTGGTCTACCACCCGCATCGACAGGCGGACCTTGCCGCGATTGTCGATCTCGAGCACCTTGACCTTCACCTCCTGGCCCTCGGAGAGCACGTCGGTCACCTTCTCGACCCGGCCGGGCTGGATCTCGGAAATGTGGACGAGGCCGTCGCGGGCGCCGAGGAAGTTCACGAAAGCCCCGAAATCGACGATGTTGACGACCTTGCCGGTGTAGATCTTGCCGACCTCGGGCTCGGCGACGATGCCTTCGATCCAGGCCCGGGCGGCCTCGATCTTCTCCTTGTCGGGGGAGGCGATCTTGACCGTCCCGTCATCCTCGATGTCGACCTTGGCGCCGGTAACCTCGACGATCTCGCGGATCACCTTGCCGCCGGTGCCGATCACCTCGCGGATCTTGTCCTTGGGCACGCTCATCGTCTCGATGCGCGGGGCATGCTCGGAAAGCTCGGTACGGGTCTCGCCGAGCGCCTTGGCCATTTCGCCGAGGATGTGCGCGCGGCCGGCCTTCGCCTGCTCGAGCGCTTTTTGCATGATCTCCTCGGTGATGCCGGCGATCTTTATGTCCATCTGTAGCGAGGTGATGCCTTTCTCGGTGCCGGCGACCTTGAAGTCCATGTCGCCGAGATGGTCCTCGTCGCCCAATATGTCCGAAAGCACGGCGAAATCCTCGCCTTCCTTGATGAGGCCCATGGCGATGCCGGAGACCGGCCGGGCGAGCGGCACCCCGGCGTCCATCATCGCGAGCGAGCCGCCGCACACCGTCGCCATCGAGGACGAGCCGTTCGATTCGGTGATGTCGGCGAGGACGCGGATCGTATAGGGGAACTCCTCCGGGCTCGGCAGCACCGGGTGGAGCGCCCGCCAGGCGAGCTTGCCGTGGCCGACCTCGCGTCGGCTCGGCGGTCCGAAGCGGCCGGTCTCGCCGACCGAATAGGGTGGGAAATTATAGTGGAGGAGGAAGGGCTGGTAGGAAAGCCCCTCCAGGCCGTCGATCATCTGCTCCGATTCCTTGGTCCCGAGCGTGGTCGTGACCACCGCCTGGGTCTCGCCGCGGGTGAAGATGGCGCTACCGTGGGCGCGGGGGAGGAAGCCCACCATCGCCTCGATCGGGCGCACTTCGGCAAGGCCGCGGCCGTCGATGCGGCTGCCGTCCTTCAGAATCGCGCCGCGCACGATTTCCGCCTCGAGCTTTTTGACGAGCTTGATCGCGCCGAGATAGGCTTCGGGCTGATCTTCCTCCTCGAACGCCTCGCGCGCCTTGGCGCGGGCCGCGTTGACCGCGTCCTGCCGCTGCTGCTTGTCGGTGAGGCGGTAGGCGGCGGCGAGATCCTCGCCGATGAGATCGCGAAGCTTGTCCATCACCGCGGCCTTGTCCTCGAGCGGGGAGAGCTCCCAGGGCTCCTTCGCCGCCTGTTCGGCAAGCGCGACGATCGCCTCGATCACCGGCTGGATATGCCGGTGCGCGAACATCACCGCGCCGAGCATTGTCTCTTCGGGCAACTCCCTGGCTTCCGATTCGACCATCAGCACCGCTTCGGAGGTGCCGGCGACGACGAGATCGAGCTCGCCCTCGCGGACCGCGTCCTGGCTCGGATTGAGCTGATATTCGCCCTCCTTGTAGCCGATGCGGGCGCCGGCGATCGGACCCATGAAGGGCACGCCGGAGAGCGTCAGCGCGGCCGACGCGGCGATCATCGCGACGATGTCGGGCTCGTTCTCGCCGTCATAGGAGAGCACCTGGGCGATGACGAGGATCTCGTTGAAGAAGCCGTCGGGAAAGAGCGGCCGGATCGGCCGGTCGATGAGGCGGCTGGTCAGCGTCTCCTTTTCGGTCGCGCCGCGCTCGCGTTTGAAGAAGCCGCCCGGAATGCGTCCAGCGGCCGAGAATTTTTCCTGATAATGGACGGTGAGCGGGAAGAAATCCTGTCCCGGCTTGACGTCCGCGGCGGCGGTCACCGCGCACAGCACGACCGTCTCGCCGAGCGTCGCCAGCACGGCACCGTCGGCCTGGCGGGCGACACGGCCCGTTTCCAGGGTCAGCGTCTTGCCGCCCCAGTCGATTTCCTGTCTATGAATGTCGAACATTGGTTTTCCTTTTCACCCGGACACCCTATGCGCCCGGGGCCTTCTGGCGGGCAGACCGGCCCGCTGGCGGTTCGGGACCTGGATGTCCCTTGGAGGGTCGGCCTGATTGCTGGTCCTCCTAATACGATAAGAGCCCCGCGGAGGGGCTCCTTGCTATTTGCGAAGGCCGAGTCTGGCGATGAGATCGGCATAACGCGCCTCGTCCTTGCGCTTCAGATAGGCGAGGAGGGCGCGGCGTTTGTTGACGAGCATCAAGAGCCCGCGCCGCGAATGATTGTCCTTGGTATGGGTCTTGAAATGCTCGGTCAGGTTGTTGATCCGTTCGGTGAGAATGGCGACCTGGACCTCCGGCGAGCCGGTATCGCCTTCGCCACGGCCATGGTCCTTGATCAGCGCTTGCTTGCGCTCGGCAACGATCGACATCGGTTCATTTCCTTTCGTCTGCGAGATTGAAACCGCGCACCACCCGGAGAGCATCTCCGTCGGATTCCACCAATGCGATCGGAACGGTGCGTTCGTTCGCGAGGTAAAGTCCTGGCTGGGCGCCGACCCCGACCAATATTCGCCCCTGGCGGAGCGCCCTTGCCTGATCGGGGGAGACGGCAAGAGCCGGGATGTCGTCCAGCCCCGCCGTCAGCGGCAAGAGTTTGTCTTCAAGCCGGCGCGCATGGCCGAGTTCGATCGCCTTGTCCAGCGAAATCGCCGATTCGGGCCCGAACGGGCCAGCCTTGCTGCGGTGCAACATAGCGATGTGGCCGCGCGTATCAAGGGCGCGCGCGATATCGCGTGCCAGGGATCGGATATAGGTCCCCTTGGAAACGCGCGCGCTTAGGGTCACGCTCTCCACCATATTCCCGCGCAAGCCGGTATCCGGCGAAGCCGAAGATGCGTCCGGGCTCCGGCTTTGGCCGGAGCGCGCGATGGCATGGATCGTGACCTTCCGAGGCTCCAGCGCCACTTTTTCACCCGCCCGCGCGCGTTGATAGGCGCGCTTGCCCGCGACTTTCAGCGCCGAAAAGGCCGGCGGCACCTGTTCGATCTCGCCGGCGAAACGGGGCAGGACCGCCTCGATCTCGGCGAGCGATGGACGGCTGTCCGACGTTTCCACCACCTCGCCCTCGGCATCGAGCGTGTCGGTCTCGGCGCCGAAGGCAATCGTGAACTCGTAGACCTTGTCGGCATCCAGCATCCGCCCGGCGAGCTTGGTCGCCTCGCCGAGCGCGATCGGCAGCACGCCCGAGGCGAGCGGATCGAGCGTGCCGCCATGCCCGATCTTGCTTTTGGGATAGCCGCCGGCGCGAAGCGCGCGCTTTACCGCCGAGAGGGCCTGGGTCGAGCCGAGGCCGACCGGCTTGTCGATGATCAGCCAGCCATGCATGGACAGGTGTTCCGGCGAAAGCCGGAATCCATGCTAAGGTGGGGCTGGACCCCAACCTTCGCCGGAGAACGGTGGTTTTGAGGTCCCGCGCTCAATCGGCTTCGTTCCCGTCCAAATCGCGTGCTATCTTCGGATCGCGCAGCAGCGCGTCGATGCGCCCGCCCTCGTCGAAGCTTTCGTCGAGGAGAAAATTGAGTTCGGCGGCATATTTGGTGTTCACGCGCCGCGCGACCTCGCCTTTCAGATAGCGCTGGTTGCGTCTGAGCGCCGCCAGCACCTCTGCCTCGTCGGTACCGAGCAGCGGCTTGACGAATATGGTGGTGTGCCTGAGGTCGGGCGACATGCGCACTTCGGTCACCGAGACGCTGTGGCTTGCGAGCACCTCGTCATGCACTTCGCCGCGCGCGAGGATTTCGGACAGGACGTGGCGCACCCGCTCGCCGACGCGGAGCGTCCGGATCGACATCAGAAGTCCGAAGCCGGAAGCCAGAAGCCAGAAGAGAGGTGCGCCGCGATTGCGGCGCACATTATTTCCGATTTCCGATTTCTGATTTCCGATTTCTCACTCACAGCGTCCGCTCGCGCTCCTCGACCTCGAAGGTCTCGACGAAATCGCCGGGCTGGATGTCGCGATGGTTCTCGAAAGTGACACCGCATTCGAGGCCGGCGCGCACTTCCTCGACATCATCCTTGAAGCGGCGGAGCGAGGCGATCTCCCCATTGTAGATGATGACGTCGTCGCGCATGATGCGGGCCTTCAGCGCCTTGCGGATGAAGCCTTCGGTGACGAGCAGGCCCGCCGCACGCCCATGCTTGCCGGCGGGGAAGACCTCCTTGACCTCGGCGCGGCCGACCACGGTCTCGACGCGCTCGGGGCCGAGCTCGCCCGCCATCGCGGCTTTGACCGCGTCGGTGAGGTCGTAAATCACGTCATAATATTGCAGCGCGACGCCGTCGCGCTCGGCGATCTCGCGCGCCTTCTTGTTGGCGCGGACGTTGAAGCCGATGATCGGCGCGCCCGAGGCCTTGGCGAGGGTCACGTCGCTTTCGGTGATGCCGCCGACGCCGGCATGGATGACTTTGGCCTTGATGTCCTCGTTGGAAATGCGGTGGACGGCGGCGACGATCGCCTCGACCGAGCCCTGGACGTCGGCCTTGACGAGCAGCGGGAACTCGATCGCCTGCTTTTCCTTCAGCGCCGAGAACATGGTGTCGAGGCTGGCCGGCGCGCTCGCCGTGCGCTGCTTGTCGATCACGCCCTGGCGATAGTCGGCGACCTCGCGGGCGCGCGATTCGTCCTCGACGACGGTCAGGACATCGCCCGCCGAGGGCACGCCCGACAGGCCGAGCACCTCGACCGGCACCGAGGGGCCGGCCTTCTTCACCTGCCGGCCCTTGTCGTCGATCATCGCGCGCACCTTGCCCGCGACCGGTCCGACGACGAAAATGTCGCCGACCTCGAGCGTGCCGCGCTGGACGAGCACGGTGGCGACGGGTCCGCGGCCCTTGTCGAGCTTGGCCTCGACCACCGTGCCTTCGGCGGCGCGGTCGGGATTGGCCTTGAGCTCGAGCAGCTCGGCCTGCAGCTGGATCGCTTCGAGCAGGCCGTCCAGATTGGTCTTCTTCTTGGCCGAGACCTCGACGTCCTGCACCTCGCCGCCCATCTTCTCGACGATCACCTCGTGCTGGAGCAGCTCCTCGCGCACCTTCTGCGGCTTGGCGCCCTCGACGTCGATCTTGTTGATCGCCACGATCATCGGCACGCCGGCCGCCTTGGTGTGGTTGATCGCCTCGATCGTCTGCGGCATCAGGCCATCGTCGGCGGCGACGACGAGGACGACGATGTCGGTGACGTTGGCGCCGCGCGCGCGCATCTCGGTGAACGCCTCGTGGCCCGGCGTGTCGAGGAAGCTCAGCTTGGACTTGTCCTTGGGCGTCACCTGATAGGCGCCGATATGCTGGGTGATGCCGCCGGCCTCGCCCGAGACGACGTCGGCGCCGCGGATCGCGTCGAGCAGCGAAGTCTTGCCATGGTCGACATGGCCCATGATCGTCACCACCGGCGGGCGGGCCTTGAGCGTCTCGGGCGCGTCCTCCTCGCCGGAAATGCCGATCTCGACATCGGCTTCGGAGACGCGCTTTATCTTGTGGCCGAACTCGCTGACGAGCAGCTCCGCGGTGTCCTGATCGATCGGCTGGTTGACGGTCACCGGCATGCCCATCTTGAACAGCGCTTTCACGAGATCGGCGCCTTTTTCGGCCATGCGGTTGGCGAGCTCCTGGACGACGATCGCCTCGGGGACGACGACCTCGCGCACCTTCTTGGGCTGCGGGCCGGCCTCCTGATGGGCGCGCTTTTCCTTCTCGCGCGCGCGCTTGAGCGCGGCCAGCGAGCGCGCCCTGCTGTCGTCCTCGCCGGAGAGCGCGCGGCTGACGGTGAGCTTGCCCGAATGGCGGCGGCTCTGGCGCGAACGGCGGCCCTCGCTCTTCTTGTGGGCGACCTTTTCCTTCTTGCGCGGCTTCTTCTCTTCTTCCTTGGCGAGCTCGGCCATTTGCGCGATCTCGACCTCGGGCGCGGGAGGAGCTTCGGCGGCTTCCTTCTCCGCGGCGGCCCTTTTCTCCGCCTCGTCCTCGGCGCGGCGATTCTCCTCGGCGCGGCGCTTTTCATCCTCGCTCGCGGCGACGCGCGCTTCCTCTTCGCGGCGGCGCGCCTCCTCGGCGGCGGCGAGCCGGGCCTCCTCGGCCTCGCGCAGCAGCTTCTCCTGCCGCTCCTTGCGGGAGAGCATGTCCTCGCCCGCCTTTTTCTGCGGCGGCTTGGGGGCGGGACTGGGCGCTTCCTTCCTCGCCTCGGGCGGGGCTTCCTTCTTCGCCTCGGGCTTGGGCGCATCGGTCTTGGGGCCGAGCACGCGGCGCTTCTTCACTTCCACGACGACCGTGTTGGAGCGGCCGTGGCTGAAGCTCTGCTTCACCTTGCCGGTCTCGACGGTGCGCTTGAGGCCCAGCGGCGCGCGCTTCGCCAATTTCGGTTTGTCGGTCGTCTCGCTCATACCATCCTTCAATTCATTGCGGGGGATTCGCCTGCCCCGCCTTATATCCTCGCCGAAGCGGCGGCAGCCGCATCGGCCTCAGCCTCGAAATCGGGTCCGATAAAGGCGCGCCACCGTTCCATCGCGCGCAGCACGCGCTCCGCGGCGGCCCGGTCGGTGAGTGCGATATGGACCACATTCTGCCGGCCGAGCGCCGCGGACAATATGGCCCGGTCGGCGGGAAAAACCAACCCTTCGCCTTGCCTGCCGCCGGCCCGCCATGCCTGGTCGAGCGTCTTGCGCCCGTCGGCGGCGGCATCGGCGGCATGAATGACGAGCTCGACCTCGCCCTTGCGCGCCGCGCGCTCGATCCGTTCGCTGCCGCTGAGGAGCGTGCCCGCGCGCGCTTCGAGACCCAGCCGGTCGAGCGCAGCCTGTCGCAGCGCCTGCTCGATCCGCAGCGGCAGATCGTCGGGGACGGTCATCGCGCCGGTCTTGAAAGCGCGGGCGAGCGCCTCTTTCAGCCTGCCCTTGGCCTGCGCGCCTTCCAGCTCGGCGCGGTCTGCTCCGATCCACGCGCCGCGCCCCGGCGCCCTGGCGCGGATGTCTGGATGCACCGTCCCGTCCGGCCCGAGCGCGAGCCTGATCAGCTCCGCCTGCGGCGCCTTGCGCCGGCTGACGATGCATGTGCGTTCGGGGACGCGCCCCTTGCCGTTCTGCGGCGAAGACCGGGGCCCCGCCTGATTCCGGGGTCGGGCTTCGGCTGGAGCATATTTTTCGCGCCCTAGCCGCTCATTGCGAGGTTTCCGCATTCGCGTCCTCCCCGCCCGCTGCGGCCGCAGCTTCTTCCTTGCCGCCGCCGTCCGCTCCGGCGTCCTCGTCCTCGAACCAGTGGGCGCGCGCGGCCATGATGATCTCGTTGCCCTGTTCCTCGGTGAGCCCGTAGGCGCCGAGAACGCCGCCCTTGTCTTCCTCGCGCCGGCTTTGCGGGCGGCGGCGCGGCTCGTGACGGGGCTTGGCGATCAGTTCGTCGGTGGCGAGATCGCCAAGATCGTCGAGCGTCTTGATCCCGGCCTTGCCCAGCGTCACCAGCATCGCCTCGGTGAGATAGGGAAGCTCGGCGAGATCGTCCTCGACGCCGAGCGCGCGGCGTTCCTCGCGCGCCGCCTCCTCCCGCCGTTCGAGCGCTTCCTTGGCCCGGTCCTGCAGCTCCTCGGCGAGTTCCTCGTCGAAGCCCTCGATCCCGGACAGCTCCTCCTGGGGCACATAGGCGACCTCCTCGAGCGCCCCGAAGCCCTCGGCGACGAGCAGCTGCGCGAGCGTCTCGTCGACGTCGAGCTCGGTCTGGAACATTTCCGAACGCTCGACGAATTCGCGCTGACGCTTCTCGCTCGCATCCTCCTCGGTCATGATGTCGATGGAGGAGTCGGTGAGCTGGCTCGCGAGCCGCACATTCTGCCCGCGCCGACCGATGGCGAGCGACAGCTGGTCGTCGGGCACGACGACCTCGATGCGGTTTTCTTCCTCGTCGATGACGACGCGGGAGACGGTCGCCGGTTGCAGCGCGTTGACGACAAAGGTGGCGAGGTCCTCGGACCAGGGGATGATGTCGATCTTCTCGCCCTGCATTTCCTGCACCACCGCCTGGACCCGCGATCCTTTCATGCCGACGCAGGCACCGACCGGATCGATCGAGCCGTCATAGGAAATGACGCCGATCTTGGCGCGGCTGCCGGGATCGCGCGCCGCCGCCTTGATCTCGATGATGCCGTCGTAGATTTCGGGCACTTCCTGCGCGAACAGCTTCTTCATGAAGTCGGGATGCGCGCGGGAGAGGAATATCTGCGGGCCCCGGTTCTCGCGGCGCACGTTGAGGATCAGCGAGCGCACCCGGTCGCCGACGCGGTGGATCTCGCGCGGGATCTGCTGATCGCGGCGGATGACGCCTTCGGCGCGGCCCAGATCGACGACGACATGGCCGAATTCGACGCGCTTGACGACGCCGGTGATGATCTCGCCGGCGCGGTCCTTGAACTCCTCATATTGGCGCTCGCGCTCGGCGTCGCGCACCTTCTGGAAAATCACCTGCTTGGCCGCCTGAGCGGCGATGCGGCCGAATTCGATCGGCGGCAGCGGATCGACGATGAAATCGCCGAGCTTCGCCCCGTCCTGCAGCTTTTGCGCCTGCTTGAGGTCGACCTGCTTGAAATGGTCGTCGACCTCCTCGACGACCTCGACGACGCGCCACAGGCGCAAGTCCCCGGTCTCGGGATCGAGCTTGGCGCGGATGTCGTTCTCGGCGCCGTAGCGGGCGCGGGCGGCGCGCTGGATCGCGTCCTCCATCGCCTCGATGACGATCGCCTTGTCGATGAGCTTCTCGCGCGCGACCGCGTCGGCGATCGCGAGCAGCTCGGCCCGGTTGGCTGAAATGGCGGTGGCCATTATTTTCTTCCTTCCAATGTGATGCGGTCCGCGCCTTCCGGCGACAGGGGCTTGGTGGCGGCGATCAGCCGGTCGGTGAGGATCAGCCTGGCGCTGTGGATATTCTCCAGCGTCACCCAGATTTCGTCCAGCTTGTCCGATTTGAGGCCGATGAGATCGCGGTCGACCCCCAGCAGCGTGCCGGAGAAGCGCTTGCGGTCGAGCACCGGCTCGATGACGCTCAAGCGCGCCTCATGGCCCTTCCAGTCCTCGAAGTCCTTGAGCCGCGTCAGGGGCCGGTCGATGCCCGGCGAGGAGACTTCGAGCCGGTAGCTCTGGTCGATCGGGTCCTCTTCGTCGAGCCGGGCGGAAATCCGCCGCGACAGCCGCTCGCAGTCGCCGAGCGTGAGCTGGCGCGTCGCGGGATCCTCGGCCATCACCTGCAATATAGGCTCGGCCTTTCCGCCCGTCATCCTGACCCGCACGAGCTCGAGCCCCTCGGCCTCCACCTCGGGGGCGATGATCTCGGTCAGGCGCGCTATGTCGGCCAAGGGCCTCTCCCAAAGCTCCGTCGTCGCCAATGCCGCGAGCCTCGCGGGCCTGCCGGATTGCCGTCCCCCGGACCCGATCCGGGAGTGATCGCGACGACGTCGTCAAAACCACATCTTCCCCGCGCCGGCTCCTTTCGGGAGCCAGCCCCGATCTCGTTGCCGATGTCGAGGAAGCGGGGCCTATATAGACCCGCGCCGCGCCGGGGGCAAGCGGCATGCGCGCGCTGCTCCTCCTCGCTCGTCTTCCCGCGCGGGCAAGCGGGAACCGCTCTGCCTGGGGCGGGATCAAGGGAAAGCCCGGCCCGTCGATTCAATCCTTGGGCCGCTCCTGCGCGGGCGGAATGAGATGGTGGTTGATCTGGCCGAAGGTGGCGGCGAGCGTGTCGTAGACGATCGCGGCGCAGCCGAGCGCGGCGAGAAGGCCGGCGGCGGCGCCCGCGCTCCAGCGGAAGGCGCTGCCGTATAGGGGCTCGCCGGCGCCCGTCTGTCTCGGCGAAGTGGAATCCGCAACCGATTCGGCCGGATCGCCGGTCAGTCCCCTGACGAACTCGTGCGGGCGGATTTTCTCGCGCAGCACGATCCCGAAGCGGCGCTCGTTGCTCCAGATCACCCTGCCGGTCAGCGTCGTCACCGGCGCGACGATCTCGACATAGGTGCCGCGCGAAGGCGGCTGCGCGGCTATGCACAGCATGCCGCGCGAGGAAAGGTTGCGGATGCAGACATCCGCCGGAGGGCCGCCGGCGCGCATCCGCGCCCGCACCAGCACCTCGTGGCGAGCTTCGCGTGATTTCATTTTCTCCGGCCCGCTCCGTCGCCCTTTGCGATTGCGGGATAAGTCTCGGTTGAAGCGGTAAATTTTTCCCGAACGCTAGGGCCCGGGCCTGTCCGCCTCGGTCAGCGCCCTTTCCTCGGCGCGGACGCGGATCGAAAGCGCGACGATATTGGCGCCGAAGAAAATGCCGGCCACCAGGGGCAGGCCGAAGGCGAGCGGCAGCACCGCGATCTCCGCCATGACGACGGCGTAATTGGGATGTTTCATGAAGCGGTAGGGGCCGCGCTTCACGAGCGGCGCTCCCGGCAGGACGATGATCCGCGTCGTCCAGAGGGGCCCGAGCGAGCGGATCACCCACAGCCGCGCGAGCTGCAGGACGGCGAAGACACCGATCAGCGGCCAGCTTATCGGCCGTCCCGGCGCCAGCGCCCAGAGCGTAGCCAGCCAGGCGGCGTGGACGAGGACGATGAGCGGATAATGTTCGCGTCCGGCCTCATGTCCTCCGGCCTTCAGCAGCCGGGCGGTGTTCTCGCGCGCGAATTTGAGTTCCGCGAGGCGCTGCAGCGTTACGAAGGCGAGGATGGCGATCGCCGGCCACATTGTTTCAGTTCCGCCGCAACAGCGCGCCGCTGGCGGTGAAGCCCGGCCCGAGGGCGAGCAGCATCGCGGTCTCCGGCAGGCCGTTCTGGAGCGCGCGCTCCAGCACGAACAGCACCGTCGGCGCCGACATATTGCCATGTTCGGCGAGCACGGCGCGTTCGTGATCGAGGCTGCCCTGTTCGAGATGCAGGCTGGTCTCGAGGGCGGCGATCACCTTGGCGCCGCCGGGATGGCAGACGAAGCGGCCGATCTTCGCGGCAGGGATGCCGCAATGCCCGGCGATCTCCTCCATCCCCGCGCCCAGCTCGTTTTCGACGAAGGGCGGGATCGCCCGGTCGAAGACGACGCCGAGCCCCGGATCCTCGACGTCCCAGCCCATGATCGAAAGGCTGTCGGGCCAGGTCTTCTCGGCCGCCGCCACGACATTGGCGAGCCCGTCCTCGCCGGCGCGCAGCACGCCCGCGGCGGCGCCGTCGCCGAACAGCGCCACCGCGACGAGATTGGCCTTGCTCGGCTTGTCGAGGCGGATCGAGATCGAGCAGAGCTCGAGGGTTACGAACAGCACCGTGCACCCCGGCGCGGCCGCGGCGAGACGCGCCGCGAGCGCGAGCCCGCCGACGCCGCCGGCGCAGCCGAGGCCGAAGACGGGGACGCGCACGGCATCGTCGCGAAAGCCCATCGCGCCCGCCACCCGCGCCTCGATGCTCGGCGTCGCGATGCCGGGGGTCGCGACGGTGACGATGATGTCGATCTCCCCGGCGCCGAGCCCGGCCCGGTCGAGCGCGGCCCGCGCGGCGGCGACGAACAGCGCGTCGGCGGCGGCGAGATAGGCGGCGTTGCGCGCCTCCCAGCCATGATCTTCCTCGTACCAGGCGGAAGGCATGGCGATATGGCGCCGTCTTATGCCGGCATTGTCGAAGAGGGGGGCGAGCCGCTCGAAGTCGGGAAGCTTGGCTGCGAACAGCCGGCGGGCGATCTCGCGTGCCTCGCCCTGCTCCAGGACATGGGGCGGCAGCGCCGTGGCCAGCGAGCGGAGCGCGGCGGGGCGGGCGAGGCGAGAGGTCAATGGGCGTTCCGATCGGGCGCAAAACTGCTAGATGGGGAAAGCCGGGCCGTCGCGAAAGGGCCCGGCACCCGATGATCGCCAGTTACGGGAGCCTTTTACATGCGCATCGCCGCCCTTGCCTGCCTCGCCTCGCTGACATTCGTCGCCTGCAACGGGCCGGAACCGACCGCCGCAGGGACGCAGCCTGCGGGGGAGGAGAGGCCTTTCCAAAGCGAAGTCCTCGGCCGGTTCGAGGAGCCCTGGGCGATGACCTTCCTCCCCGACGGTCTTCTGCTCATCACCGAAAAGGGCGGGAGCCTGCGGTTTCTCGATCTGGCGCCGGCGACCCCGCGGCTCGGCAGCGTTTCGGGCGTGCCGCAAGTCGATTATGGGGGCCAGGGGGGCTTGGGCGACGTCGTCCCCCATCCCGATTTCGAGGACAACAGGCTCATTTATCTGAGCTACGCCGAGGCGGGCGAGGGCGATGTGCGCGGCGCCGCGGTGGCGCGCGGGCAGCTCGTCTGCGAGCAAGCGGACGCATGCAGGCTGGAAAATGTCGAGGTCGTCTGGCGGCAGGTGCCCAAGGTTTCGGGGCGCGGCCATTACGGCCACCGCCTCGCCTTCGGTCCCGACGGCAAGCTGTGGATCAGCTCGGGCGAGCGCCAGAAGTTCGATCCCGCGCAGGACATGAACGCCAATCTCGGCAAGATCGTGCGTCTGCACGATGATGGCAGCGTTCCGGCCGACAATCCTTTCGCTTCGCGGGGCGGGGTGGCGGCGCAGATCTGGAGCCTCGGGCATCGCAATCCGCTGGGCATCGCCTTCGACGGCGCGGGGCGGCTGTGGGAGCATGAGATGGGCCCCAGGGGCGGCGACGAGTTCAATCTCATCGTCCCGGGCGACAACTACGGCTATCCCATAGTCTCAAACGGCGACCATTATAACGGCCGGCCGATTCCCGATCACGACACGCGGCCCGAATTCAATCCGCCTGAAATCACCTGGACTCCGGTCGTCTCGCCTGCGGGGCTCATCTTCTACGACGGCGATCTTTTTCCGCAATGGAAAGGGAGCTTCCTTCTCGGCGGCCTGTCGGGCCAGGCGCTGGTGCGGGTCCTAACGCAAGGGGAGGATGCGCGCGTCGCCGACCGCTGGGACATGGGCGCGCGCATCCGCGAGGTCGAGCAGGGCCCCGATGGCGCGGTCTATATTCTCGAGGACGACAGAGGCAGCTCGCAGGGGCGGCTGCTCAGGCTGACGCCTGCCCGATAGGCCGCGCCGTCAGGCCTGCGGGATCGCCGGCCCAATTGGGCACGGCCGGGAGCTTTCCCCGCTGCCTTGGTTCTTGGTGGCGCGCGCTTCTTCCAGCAGGGAGGGAAGATAAGCTTCGCTGGTGAGGAAATCCGAGCACAGGCTGTGCATCTCGAAGCCGCGCTCCTCCCTTCGCCTGAGGATCAGAATCTTGCGCTGCTCCTTTTGGAGCAGCAGGTCGCACGTGGCGCTGCTAGCGAAATCTTCGCGCGCGATGTGAAAGGTCCTCGGCGCCTCTCCAAAGAGAGTCCGCCGGACTCGGACCAGCTCGCCCACCCCGCCGGAGCGATATTCGCTGAGCACGTCCACCTCGACGCCCGCGACGGCATCCGCCGCCGCGGCGCGGATCAGCTCGCGCGACTCTTCGGGCGGCGGCGGCGGAATACAGGAACAGGCGAGGGCGGCCCCTTCCAGACCAATCGCGAGAGCAAGGCCGATCAGCACTTTCGCATGTCATGTCCTTTCATAGCGGAAATACCAGACCTCATGGCCCTTGCGGCGGGCCTTGGCCTCGTAGCGCGTCTCCGGCCAGTCCTCCGGCCGGGCGAGAAAATCACCCGCGTTTTGCGCGCGCCATTCGAAGTCGCCCCGCCCGCCCATCACCATCAGCGCCCACCGGCAATAGACGGGCTCGTCGGTCGACAGGCGCAGTTCGCCGCCCTGCTTCAGCTTTGCGGCGATGAGGTCGAGCGGTCCCCTGTTGATCATCCGCCGCTTGGCGTGGCGGGCCTTGGGCCAGGGATCGGGATGGAGCAGATAGACGCGGGCGAGCGAGGCTTCGGGCAAGCGCTCCAGCACGTCGAGCGCATTGCCCATGTGAATGCGGATATTGTCGAGATTCCGCTCGCGGATCGCGGCCAGCATCGCGACGACTCCGTTCACATATGGCTCGCAGCCGACGAAGCCGGCTTCGGGCCGCTCGGCGGCCTGCCAGGCGAGATGCTCGCCCGAGCCGAAGCCGATCTCGAGCTCGAGCTCGAGCGGGCGATCGGAATCGAACAGCCGCGCAGCATCGATCGGCCCTTCCTTCGGCACCGCCACCTCGGGCAGCAGCCCGTCCAGAAGCTTGTGCTGGCCGGGGCGCAGCTTGTGTCCCGAGCGGCGGCCGTAGAGGCGGCGGATGGCGGCAGGGTCGGTCATCGCGACCGTTGGGCTAGACGGCGTCCTTGAGCTTGTCGACGAGGTCGGTTTTCTCCCAGCTGAACGCGTGCCGGCCGGGCTTGCGGCCGAAATGGCCATAGGCCGCGGTGGGCCGGTAGATCGGCCGGTTGAGGCCCAGATGGGTGCGGATGCCGCGGGGCGTCAGGGGGACGATTTCCGGCAGCAGCTTTTCGAGTTTCTCCGCATCGGTACCGTTCCTTCCGGTGCCGTGAAGGTCCACATAGAGCGACAGCGGCTCGGAGACGCCGATCGCGTAGCTGAGCTGGATCGTGCAGCGCCGGGCGAGCCCGGCGGCGACGATGTTCTTGGCCAGGTAACGGCAGATATAGGCGGCCGAGCGGTCGACCTTGGTGGGGTCCTTGCCCGAAAAGGCGCCGCCGCCATGCGGGGCCGCGCCGCCATAGGTGTCGACGATGATCTTGCGGCCTGTGAGACCGGCATCGCCGTCCGGCCCGCCGATCTCGAAGACGCCGGTGGGATTGACGAAAATATCCTCCTCGCCCGGCATCCAACCTTCGGGCAGCACGTCGGCGAAAATATCCTTGAGATAGAGGCGCAGCCGGTGCTGGTCGAAATTGCGCCGGTGCTGGGTCGAGACGACGAGCTTGGCGGCGCGCATCGGGCGGCCGTCCTCATAGACCAGGGTCACTTGGCTCTTGGCGTCGGGCTCGAGGAAATTGGCGTTGCCCCGGTGCCGCTCCTCGGCCAGCCGCTCCAGGATGCGGTGGGCATAATGGAGCGTCGCCGGCATCAGCTCGGGCGTTTCGTCGCAGGCATAGCCGAACATGATGCCCTGGTCGCCGGCGCCCTCGTCCTTGTTGCCGGCAGCGTCGACGCCGACCGCGATATCCTTGGACTGGGCATGGAGGTGGCAGGCGAACTCGGCATATTGCCAGTGAAAGCCGTGCTGCTCATAGCCGATGTCGCGGACAGTCTCTCGCGCCGTCTTCTCGATCTCGTGAATGTCGGGGGCGACCTCGTCGCGGCAGCGCACCTCGCCCGCGAGGACGATGCGGTTGGTCGTCACCAGCGTCTCGCAAGCGACGCGCGCTTCCGGGTCGCGGCCGATGAACAGGTCGACGACCGCGTCCGAAATCTGGTCGGCGACCTTGTCGGGATGGCCTTCCGAAACCGATTCGGACGTGAAGAGATAATTGCTTCGCATTGCCGTGCTTTCGGGCCGGGGATGGAGTGAGAAGATATAAAGATATCTTTATGTGCGGCCTAGCGCGCTTTGCTGCGCACTGCAATCGCGATTGCGGCGAGCAGGAGCGCGAACAGCCAGGGGAGGATGTTGCCGAGCCGGGCGAATGGGGGGGCGGGGCGCGGGGGCGGCAGCGGCGCCTCGACCGCGCCTGCGCGTTGCCAGGCAATGCTGGCGACGAGCCTGCCGTCGGCGGCGACTATGGCCGAGATGCCGGTCGGCGTCGCGCGCAGCACCGGCAGACCCTCCTCGATCGCGCGCATTCGCGCCTGGGCGAGATGCTGCGGGGGGCCCCAAAGGCCGAACCAGGCGTCGTTCGAGGGATTGAAGATGAAATCGGGGCGCCGCTCGCTCTCGACGACCTGGCCGGAGAAGATGATTTCGTAGCAGATCTGGGCGCCCACCCGGCCGAAGCCGGGGAGCGTCAGCGTCCGGGGTCCGCTGCCGGGCGCGAAATCGACCTCGCCGGGGACGAGCCGGCTGAGGCCGATGCCCGAAAGCGCCGGCCGCATCGGCAGATACTCGCCGAAGGGCACCAGATGCGCCTTGTCATAGCGTTCCACGATGCGGCCCTCCGGGGTGATCGCGAACAGCCGGTTGCGCCCTCCCGTGAAGCGCCCCCCGCGGTCGTAGACCAGCGCGATGCCGCCGAGCATGATCATGTCCTCGGGGCCGATCAGCGATGCGATGCGCCGGCGGGCGAGGAAATCGGTCTCGAGAAATTCGGGCACCGCCGCCTCGGGCCAGAAGATGAGGCGCGGCCGGTCGCCGGGGCTTCCGGTGAGCCGCGCGAGGCGGGCGAAGTTGCGCTCCCGATATGCCGGCTCCCATTTCTGATGCTGGCCGATATCGGGCTGCACGATGCGCACGAGCGGCGCGTCCGCATTCGGCGCCGGCGCCCGCACGACGAGCGCCGCGATCGCGGCCGAGACGACGACCGGCAGAAGGAAAATAGCAGCCTGCCGCCATCGCCGCTCGGCGAGGAGAAGCAGCGCGCCGGCGAGGATGATGACGATCGCCGCGAGCCCGTAAGTGCCGGTAAGCGTCGAAAGCGCAGCCGCCGGGGTAGAGACCAGCGACACGCCGAGCGGATTCCAGGGAAAGCCGGTGAGCAGCACCGAGCGCAGCCATTCGGTGACGATCCAGGCGGCGGCGAAGAAGAGGATCAGTTGCGGCCGGCCGCGCCTTCCGTAGCGCCAGGCCAGCCCCGCCGCGGCGGCGGGAAAGACGGCGAGATAAAGCGACAGCAGAAAAACGCCGATCCAGCCGAGCCAGGCGGGCATCGCCGCCTGATAGGTAAAAGCCGTGGCGATCCAGTTGAGCCCGAGCAGGAACTGGCCGAGGCCGAAGGCATAGCCGCGCGCGAGCGCCTGGCCGAGGTCCGTCGCCTCGCCGACCAGACGGATGAGCGCCGCCATCGCGACAAGCAGCAGCGGCCAGAGCCCGAGCGGGGCGAAGCCTGTGGCCGAGACCAGGCCGGCGGCAAAGGCGAGGAGGAGAGGGTGCATGGAGGCGCTATCGTCGCTTCGGATGACGGTTTCAATCCGCCGCTCCGGCGCCTAAGCCCAAAGCAATGCAATCGTCTCCGCCTTTCCATCTCGCCTTTCGCGTCCACGATCTCGAGGCCGCGCGCCGCTTCTACGGCGATCTCCTCGGCTGCCGCGAGGGTCGAAGCGGCGACAGCTGGATCGATTTCGACTTTTACGGCCATCAGCTCGTCGCCCATCTCGACTCCGAAACGAGGCCCGGCAAAGTCTTGAATCAGGTCGACGGCGCCGAGGTCCCGGTCCCGCATTTCGGCGTGGTGCTGGCGATGGATGAATGGCGCCGGCTCGCCGAGCGGCTGGAGGCCGAGGAGGTGGATTTCATCATCCCGCCGACGCTGCGCTTTCGCGACCGGCCTGGCGAGCAGGCGACGATGTTTCTCGCCGACCCTTCGGGCAATGCGATCGAGCTTAAGGCGATGGCCGATCCGCAAGCGCTGTTCGCGGCTCAATAGCCTTCGGGAGCGGGCACCGGCGCGGGCGACCGCGGCGCGTGGAGGCGCAGCCGGCTGACGCGTTTGTTGTCGGCCTCGGTGATTTCGAGCCGCCAGCCGCTGTCATGTTCTACCACCTCGCCCTTCTGGGGGACATGGCCGGCGACGACGAAGGCAAGGCCTCCCAACGTGTCTACATCCTCCTCGACAGCCGCAAGCCGCCGGTCGAGCTGGTGGGCGACCTCCTCGAGCTCGATGCGCGCGTCGGCGTCCCAGCGGCCCTCGCCGAGCGCCACCAGCATCCCCTCGGGCTCGCTGTCATGCTCGTCCTCGATCTCGCCGACGATCTCCTCGACGACGTCCTCGATAGTCACCAGCCCCTCGGTGCCGCCGAATTCGTCGACGACGATGGCAAGATGCATGCGCTCGGCGCGCATGCGGGCAAGCAGATCGATCGCGCCCATCGATTCGGGGACGAACAGCGGGGTGCGGAATAAGGCGCCCAGATCTTCGGGCGGCTCCGTCCCTTCCACCTTGAGCGCGAACAGGTCCTTGATGTGGACCATGCCGATCACGGTATCGAGACTGTCCTGATAGACGGGCAGGCGGCTGTGGCCCGCATCGGCGAAGGCGGCGACGAGATCGGCGAAGGCGATGTCGCGCGGCACGGCGATGATGTCGCTTCTGGGCACCGCGATCTCGCCGGCGGTGCGATCCCCGAAGCGCAGCAGATTCTTGAGCATCTGCCGCTCGGCCGGCGACAGATCGCCCACCATGGGGATTTCGCCTTCATGGCTTTTGAGCGCTTCCTCGATCTCGTGGCGCAGCGTCGGTTCGCCGCCCTCGCCGAAAAGCATGGCGCGCAGCCCGCTCCAGAATGTGCCGCGCCCCTGGGACGCGGCGGTGCTACTAGAATCCTCTTCCATCTCGTTCCGGTTCAAACCTCGGTCGCAAAATAGGGATGGGCGATGCCGAGCCGCGCGAGCGCCGCGATCTCGACCCTTTCCATCTCCTCGGCGGCAGCGTCGTTTTCGTGATCATAGCCGATCAGATGGAGCGCGCCATGGATGATGAGGTGCGCGGCATGGGCGGCGAGACCGATATCGTGCGCGGCCGCCTCCTCGGCGCAGACGCCGTGCGCGACCGCGATGTCGCCGAGCAGGGTCGGGCCGTCCCCCCGGCCGGCCGAATCGATATCGTCCGCTTCGATCATCGGGAAGGAAAGGACGTTGGTCGTCTTGTCCTTGCCTCGATAGGCGGCGTTCAGGCGCCGCACTTCCTCGTCGCTCGCCAGCTTCACCGAAAGCTCGCAGCCGGCGCCGCTGTCGACGAGCCAGCTGTGGCGGCTCTCGGCGATCGCCGCGGCGACCGCGTCCTCGGCAAGCTCGGTCCAGTCGGTGCCGCTGCCCCATTCGGGTCCGGCATGGGTCTCGACCGCGATCATGGGCTTTCCCCCCGGTCTTCATAGGCATCGACGATGCGGCTGACCAGCGGATGGCGGACGACGTCGGCCGAGGTGAAGCGGATCATCGAGATCGACGGGATGTCCTTGAGCCGCCCGATCGCATCTGCCAGCCCCGATTCGCCCGGCTGCGGCAGATCGACCTGGCTGGGATCGCCGCACACGACCATGCGGCTGCGCATGCCGAAGCGGGTGAGGAACATCTTCATCTGCGCCGGCGTCGTGTTCTGCGCCTCGTCGAGGATGATGAAGGCGTCGCTCAGCGTCCGGCCCCGCATGAAGGCGATGGGAGCGATCTCGATCTCGCCCGACGCGATGCGCCGCTCGACCTGCTCGACCGGCAGCATGTCGTAGAGCGCGTCGTAGAGCGGCCGCAAATAGGGATCGACCTTCTCGCGCATGTCGCCCGGGAGGAAGCCGATCCGCTCGCCCGCCTCGACCGCCGGGCGCGAGAGGATGATGCGATCGACCGATCCGCCGATAAGCTGGCTCACCGCCTGGGCGACCGCGACATAGGTCTTGCCGGTGCCGGCGGGGCCGAGGGCGAAGATCATGTCGTCGCGGGCGAGCGCTTCCATATAGCCGATCTGCCCCGCCGAGCGCGGCACGATCGTCTTCTTGCGCGTGCGGATCATCACCTTGGGCGGTTCGGCGACGTCGTTCGAGATGATGCCTTCGAGCGAGGGCTGGCCAGACATGGCGATGACGCCTTCTACGGCGCCGGCGTCGATGTCCTGGCCCTGTTCGAGGCGGTTGTAGAGGCCGGTCAGCACATCTCGCGCGCGCCCCGCGGCTTCGGGATCGCCCTCGATCTGGACCCGGGTGCCGCGGGCGGCGATATAGACGCCGAGCCGATCCTCGATGGCGACGAGATTGCGGTCGAACTCGCCGAACAGGGGGCCCAGAAGATGCGGCTGATCGAACTCGATGTCGAGCCGGGCGCGTTCGCCGATCACCGGCTCCGCGGGTTTCTTCTGTGCCACTATGCCGGAACCTTCTCTGTTCCGCGGCGAAGGGCGGGGGCCGGTTGCACCGCATGCGCCGCTGGGCCCCGGCCTGCGCCGGGGCCCGAGGCAGGGAGCTCGACACCCGCCAGGCTGTTTGGTCCGGCCGAGACGATGTCGACCTCGATCATGTCGCCGATCGCGGCTTCGGTTTCGACATGGACCGATTGCAGCCAGGGCGACTTGCCGACCAACTGTCCCGGCTTCTTGCCCCTGCGCTCGAGCAGCAGCTCGGCGCGCCTGCCAACCGCCGCGCGGTTGAAATCGAGCTGCTGCTCGTTGAGCAGCGCCTGCAGCAGCCGCAGCCGATCGTCCATCACTTCGCGCGCGATCTGGCCCTCCATCGTCGCGCCAGGGGTGCCGGGGCGGGGCGAATATTTGAACGAATAGGCCTGCGCGTAGCGCGTTGCGCGGACGATCTCGAGCGTCGCCTCGAAATCCGCTTCGCTTTCGCCCGGAAAGCCGACGATGAAGTCGCCCGAGATGGCGATATCGGGCCGCGCGCGCCGGACTCGCCCTATGATCTCGAGATAGCTTCCGACGTCGTGGCTGCGGTTCATCGCCTTCAATATGCGGTCGCTGCCCGACTGCACCGGCAAATGGAGATAGGGCATCAGCTTTGCGACCTCGCCATGCGCGGCGATCAGATCCTCTCGCATGTCGGCGGGGTGGCTGGTCGTGTAGCGGATGCGCTCGAGTCCCGGCAGGCGGTCGAGCGCCCGGATGAGGCCGGCGAGGCCCTGGGCGCGGCCCTTCCCGTCCTCGCCGGCCCAGGCGTTGACGTTCTGGCCGAGCAGCGTGATCTCCCTTGCGCCGGCGTCGATCAGCGCCCTCGCCTCGTCGAAGATCGCGCGCCACGGCCGCGAGACTTCGGCGCCGCGCGTATAGGGAACGACGCAGTAGGTGCAGAATTTGTCGCATCCTTCCTGCACGGTCAGGAATGCCGAAGGCGCGCTCCGCCGACGCTTGCCGAGCGCGGCGAATTTGGACCTGGCCGGCATGTCGGTGTCGATCGCCGGCCCTCCAGCCCGCGCTTCCCTCAGCAGCCGGGGCAGGCGGTGATAGGCCTGCGGGCCAACGACGACATCGACGGCGGACGCGCGGCGCACGATCTCCTCGCCTTCGGCCTGGGCGACGCAGCCGGCGACGGCGATCGTCGGGCGGCTGCCGTCCCCGCGCTTCAGCCGGCCGATCTCCGAATACACCTTCTCGGCCGCCTTTTCGCGGATATGGCAGGTGTTGAGGACGACAAGATCGGCGTCGGCCCCCTCCGCCGGGATCATGCCCTCGGCCGTCAACAGCTCTTCCATCCGCTCGCCGTCATAGACGTTCATCTGGCAGCCGAAGGATTTGACGCGGAAAGTCTTGGGAGGGATGTTCATTGCGGTGCATATAGGCGATCGGAAGGACCTTCGGAAGCGCCGAGCGCCCTGGAAATCGCCAGACGGGCCTCGAAGGCTGCCGACTTGCGGTCGTGGCGCGCGGGATCGAGCGGTTCGAGGAAGCGCAGATCGACCGTGAGCCGCCGTCGCCGCGACAAAATCCTCCAGGCATTGGCGGCGAAGCTTTCGTCCCCCCAGGCAATAGCAGGCGCGTTTTTCCCATAATCGATCGCCACCGGCTGGATCGCCGCCGGAGCCGCGGCCCCCTCGATCGCAGCGAGCAGCGCCGGTCGGAACGGGAGCAGGCGCTCGCCGTCGCCGGTCGTTCCCTCGGGAAAGAGCGCGATCCTGTCGCCGGCGGCAAGGCGCGCGGCGATCGTTTCGGCCTGGCCGCGCAGACCGCGGTGCCGCCGCCGCTCGACGAAAAGGGCTCCCGACAGGCGCGCCAGCCAGCCGATCAACGGCCAGTCCGCGACTTCCGCCTTGGAGACGAGCCGCGCATCGCCATGGCCGGCGATGAGCAGCACGTCGAGCCAGCTCAGATGGTTGACGAGAAACAGCACCGTCCCCGGGCAGGGGAGGCCGTAGATCCTTGTCCGCACCCCCGCCAGGCGCAGGACGGCGCGCGAGAAGCGGGCCGGCCAGGGGGAGGGGCGCCGGGCGGCGCGCCAGGCGCCATGCGCGCATAGCCCGGCCAGCAGCGAGAGGGCGATGAGAAAGAAACGGATCGCGGCGCCGAGATTGTCGATCATCGAACGGCCCCGACGAAGCTCAGCGCTTGCGGTCGAGCGAGACCCCATAGAGTTCCATGCGATGGTCGACGAGGCGGTAGCCAAGCCGTTCGGCGATGCGGCGTTGCAATTCCTCGAGCTCCTCGTCGACGAATTCGACGACGTTGCCGGTTTCGACGTCGATGAGATGATCATGATGTTCCTCGGCAGCCGCCTCGTAACGGGCGCGACCGTCGCCGAAATCATGGCGTTCCAGAATGCCCGCCTCTTCGAACAGCCGAACGGTGCGGTAGACGGTGGCGATGGAGATGCCCGCATCGATCGCCGCCGCGCGCTCGTGCAGCGCCTCGACGTCGGGATGATCCTCGGCTTCGGAAAGGACGCGCGCGATCACCCGGCGCTGCTCGGTGATCCGCAGCCCCTTCTCGTTGCAGAGCGCCTCGATATCGATTTTGCGAGTCATCGGCCTGTAACCGCTTTTAGCCAAAGAAAAGGGCCGGAGCAAAGCGGGAACCGTCGCTTTGCTCCGGCCCGTAGCGGGCTTGGGCCGTGGGCTATTTCTTGCCGCGGCCGCCGCGACGCTTTTTGGTGCCGAGACCGATCTTCTTGGCCAGGGCGCGGCGCTGCTCCGCATAATTGGGAGCGACCATCGGATAGTCGGGACCCAGGCCCCATTTTCTGCGATATTCGTCCGGAGTCATGTTGTAATGCGTCATCAGATGGCGTTTCAGCATCTTCAGCTTTTTGCCGTCCTCGAGGCACACTATATAATCCGGCTTGATCGAAGAGCGAATAGAAACCGCAGGTTCCTGCTTTGTCTCCTCTTCTTCATGTCCAGTCAGGCCGTTTAGGGCTTCATGAACATTTTGAATGAGTTGAGGAAGATCGGAAACTGCAACGCTATTATTGCTCACATGTGCGGACACGATGTCGGCGGTGAGGGTAATCATGGCTTCATTGAATTCATTTTCAGTGTCCATCAGAAAATTCCTATTTTCGTTGGTGCGAATAAGAAGGGTTTATTCGCTGCAGGACAAATTATCCGTTATGGAGTTTTTTGCAAGAGGCGGCGCATCTTCGCTGCCTTCAGGAGCGAAGAGTTCGGGCATATGTGAGGGCGTCGTAGCGGTGCCCCCCGGCGCCGTCATAATATCCCCTTCTCCTGCCGATGTTATCGAATCCGCTTCTCTCATATAAGCTTATCGCCGGATTGCCCTCGCGGACCTCGAGATGGAGACGTGTTGCACCCTGCCGCCGGGCCGTGTCGACGAAGCTTTCGAGAAGACGCGTGCCGATGCCTTTTTTTTGCATCGAAGGATCGACCGCAAGCAACAGCAGCTCGCATTCATCGACGAGAAGCCGCGCCATCGCGAAACCGATGGCCCTCTCGTCGATAGAGGCAAGATCGAGCCACACACCGGGCGTGCCCAACAATCCCGAACATTGCGTCGCGGTCCAGGCCTCGCCGTAGCGCGGATCGAAGCTTTGCGACATGATTCGCATCACCGCAGGCAGATCCTCGGTATCGCCGGCGGCGATGACTATGGGATCGGCCGATACGCTCATCGCGGGAGGCTCGCGTCCGGCGCGCGGCCATAGATCGGCCGGGGCGGCAAGGATCTGAGCGTGGGCGGCAAAAGAAGCGCATCGCCCGCCCGCGGCAGCCGGTCTTCGCTCGTGCCCCAGCTGCGCGCGGCGCGCAGCGTCTCGGCGCCCGAGCCGAGCAGCAGTTCGCTCTCGATCATCTCCGCCGCCGATCGAGGGGAAAGCGAGCGCATGGAATCGGTGGGCCGCAGCGGATCATGCGCGAAGCTTTGCACGAAAATCTCGCCATGTCCTCCCTCGATTGCCGCCGCGCATGGTCGACCGGCGCCAGCGGCGATCAGGGCCAGCGAGGAAAAGCCGTTAAGCTCCAAACCCCAGCCGATCGCGAGGCCATGCGCGAAGGCGAGACCGACGCGCACGCCGGTGAAGCTGCCGGGTCCGCAATCGACGAGCAGGGCGTGCGGCGTCTCTCCCGCGAGCAACTCCTCGACCATCGGCGCCAGTCTTTCCGCATGGCCGCGGCCGACGATTTCATGCCGTTCCGCGAGCAGCCTTCCGTTTTCGACCAGCGCCGCCGAGCAGGCGGCGGTAGCGCTGTCGATCACCAGCTCCATCGGGAAGGCGGCTGGTCAGACCGCCTCGACGGTCTCGACCTCCGGAACATAATGTCTGAGCAGGCCCTCGATGCCGCGCTTCAACGTCATCGTCGAGGAGGGGCAGCCCGAGCAAGCCCCGTGCATGGCAAGATAGACGGTGCCGTCCCTGAAGCCGCGATAGACGATGTCGCCGCCGTCCTGTGCCACCGCCGGCCGGACGCGGGTTTCGATGAGCTCGCGGATCTGGGCGACGATGTCGGCATTTTCGGGATCGTCCTCGAAGCCTTGCTCCGAAGGCACCGCGATGCCGGTGGCGCTTCCCGCCCTGAACAGGGGCGCGCCGCCGGCGAAATGATCGAGCAGCATGGCGAGCACGCGCGGCTTCAAATCCTGCCAGTCGGCGTCGGCGGCCGCAGTGACCGAGATGAAATCATAGCCGAAGAACACGCGTTCGATATCGCCGGTCGCGAACAGCGCCTCGGCGAGCGGCGAGGCGGCGGCCTCCTCCTCGCTCGCGAAGTCGCGCGTGCCCATTTCCATCACCTGCGTGCCGGGAAGGAATTTGAGCGTCGCCGGATTGGGCGTGGCCTGGGTCTCGATCAGCATGGAGCGAATGTGAGGCTGTCGCGGCGATCAATCAAGACGGAGCGGCTTCCAAGATCACGGCTCGTTGCCCGCCTTCTCCAGCTCGCGCACGCCCGCGTCCCATTTGGCGACGTTCGCGCGCCCCTCCTGGACGAAAGGAGTGCGCCGCACGCCCCAGAGAAACAGTCCGCCTATGAGATTGCCGGGAAAGCGCGCCGGGCGCCGTATCTGGATCAGCAGGATGACGCGCAATTCCTCGCTCTCGTTCCAGACTTCGTGATGATAGGTATCGTCGAAGAACAGCGGTTCGCCCTCGCGCCAATAGACGATCTGATCGTGTACGCGCATCCGGCAGTCGCCGCTCCTGGGCACCTTGAGCCCGAGATGGCAGGTCACCAGCCCCTTGGTGACTCCGCGATGATCGGGAATATGGGTATTGGGCTTGAGGATCGAGAAGAAGGCGCTGTTGAGGCCGGGGATGCGTTCGACGATCGCTGCCGTCTCGGGACAGCGGGCGATATTCGCAACGGCAGGATAGCCATAGCCGTAGAGGAAGAAGGAACGCCATTTGCCCGCCGGCGCGATTCCCCGATGGTCGGGGGAAATGCGGTCGAGCGGCGGCACCTCGTCGGGCCGGGCTGCGACCGCAGCCGCCTCGTCGCGGATCACCCGCCATTTTGCGCGCAGCTCCTCGGCGAAGGGGAAGAGCGCCGGGTCGAGCAGCGGATCGTTCGGCACGCGCGAGCTGCGGGCGATCGCGGAATCCACGAGCGGGCGAAGACGCTTGCCGACATTGATCACCCACGGACGGGGCGGATTGGCGATTTCCGGCATGGCCGTCTCATGCATAAGGGAAGTCCGATTGCGGCAGATTAAGTGCTTCCTCCCTTGGGGAGCAAGCGCTACCCGGAATGATCACCTCTCCTAGGAGTGTTCGGCAAGGGTTGCGGCGCGGGCGGCTTCCAACGGCCGGTCGAGACCGAGCTTCTCGGCCACCGCGATCGCATCGCCGAAGCCTTCCCCGCAGAAGGTCGGTATGCCCCGGTCCGCGATGCCCGCGAGCAGCCTTGCCTTCTCGCCGCTGGCGCAGGTGCCGCCGACGTCCCGGATGAAGACCGCCCCCACCCGGGCGGGAAAGTCCTCAACCGCCTGCGCGTAAATAGGTATGTCATGCTGGCCGCTGTCGCCGATCAGGAGAAAGCGGAAGCCCGGATAGAAAGCGAGAATGGTCTCGATCGCGGCGAGCTTGTGCTCGCCATGTCCTGTCTTGATGAACTTGTTTCGATCGATCCCGATGTCCTTCAAAAACATCGGTCCGTGGGGGATGCCGTTCAGCTCCATGTAGCGGGTGATAAAGCCGTAAAGGTTCCAAGGGCTCGAAGAGACATAGAAGAAGGGCCGCACCGGACGTTCATGGTCGTGCGCGATCATGCGGTAGAGATCGGCCGCGCCGGGGACTGCGAGCCGGTCCTCGGGACGGTGAAGGAGGCCGCGCCGCCAGTTCTTGAGGAAGTTGGTCGCGCCGGTCTCCATCACGGTGTCGTCGATGTCCGAGATCACGCCCCAGTGATTGTCGGTGCCGGGCGCGAGGACCGGCACTTCAATGCCGTCGTCCTGCGCCTGGCGCCCCGGCGCGGCAAGTCGCGCTTTCTCCCAGGTGGTGCGCGCCGGAAGCGGACGGTCGAGCGCAAGCTCGAACTCGAAATAGCCCTCCTCGTCGGAAACGAGATCGCGGCTCGCGTCATGGCCCTCGAACCGCACCTCGATGCCGGGAAGCTCGTGGCTGTTGTAGATCGAGAGCATGGCGCGAAAGCGCGACCAGGCGGTGCGCCCGGGGGAGCGGAAGGCGCGCGGATCGACGACGCGGCCTTTCAGCCGCAGGGTCTCGGCATTGCGATAGCCCGCATAGGCGAGGATATGGACTCGCCGGTGATGCCCGCGGCCGCCCGCGAGCCACCAGCGGATGTCGTCCCAGTCGCGCTCGAAGCTCGCCGCGCCGCGGTGGAGAAGATGCTTGAAGCGCGTCGAAAGCTTCCCGCCCATGCGCCGCCAACGCCGGCCGCGGAGCGCGCGTTCCTTGAAGCGCCGCCGCGATGCTAGGAAGGGCGCCATGACGAGGAACGTGCCAAGGCAGCTGCTGCGCGGGCTGCTGGTGTTGCTTGCCTTGCCGGCGCTCTATCTTGTCGCCGCGCTCGCGGGAGCGCTCGTTCCGGTCAACGGCGGTTGGCACGAGCCCGAAGATGGCGTCCTCATCTATATCGGCACCAACGGCGTCCATACCGATCTCATCATGCCGGCGCGCGCCGCGGGGCATGACTGGCACGGGCTCGCGCCGCCCGGCCATGTCGCGCGCCCCGGCGGCGACTGGGTGAGTATCGGCTGGGGCCAGCGCCAATTCTACCTCGAGACGCGGACCTGGGACGATCTCGATTTGGGCACCGCGGTCGAGGCGGTGTTCGGCGGCCCGGCGCTCCTCCGGGTCGCCCATCTCGCCGAGCCCGGGGCCGGTCCCGAAACCCGCCCGCTGCGGCTGAGCGACACGCAATATCGCCGGCTCGCAGCGGCTGTAGCGGACTATTTCGTGACCGGAGAGGAGGGCGGCGCCATTCCTCTGCCGGGCACCGGCTATGGCGAGCACGATCTCTTCTACGAATCGCGCGGCCGCTATGACGCGATCATGACCTGCAACCAGTGGACCGCGCTGATGCTGCGCCGGGCCGGGATCGAAAGCAGCCTCTGGGCGCCCTTCGCGCAGGGGCTGATGTGGCGTTATCGCTGAAGGAGCGAGGATCCGCGGCTTGACACCCTTATGTAAGCCAGTACTTTACACACGTGATCCGCTCCTTTCGCAGCAGAGCTTTGAAACGCTATGCCGAGAAGGGTGATCGGTCAAAACTGAGCCTGTCCAATCTTCGCCGGATCAATGCGATACTGGTCGCGCTCGACGAAGCCCGTCGACCCGAGGATATGAATGTTTCAGGATGGCGCTTTCATCCTCTCAAAGGGAAGATGGGTGGACGCTATGCCGTCGCTGCCAGCGGCAATTGGCGGATCACTTTCGGCTGGGATGGCCAGCACGCGATCGAGGTAGACCTGGAGGATTATCACTGATGTCAAATCCGTTGCTGAGGGGACTGCGCCCCGTTCATCCTGGAGAGATACTCCGTGAGGATGTGCTGCCCGCCTTGGGGCGCCCCAAAAGCGAGATCGCTCGGCTGCTGGGCATTTCGCGCCAGACGCTCTACGACCTGCTCAACGAGCGCCAGCCGATCACCGCTCCCATGGCGCTTCGCATCGGCAAGCTGTGTGGCAATGGGCCCGATCTCTGGATCAATCTTCAGGTGCGTTACGACATGAAAGTCGCCGAAAGGGAGATGGCCGAGGAACTGGCCAAAATCCCGACGTTGCGCGAGGCGGCGTAGCGCGGGCCGTCGCGCAAGGCCTCACAGCACATATTTGGACAGATCGGTGTCGCGGGCGATGTCGGCGAGCTGCTGCTCGACATAGGCGGCGTCGACGACGAGCGTCTCGCCCGAGCGGCTCTCGGCCTCGAAGCTGACTTCCTCCAAGAGCTTCTCCATCATCGTCTGGAGGCGCCGGGCGCCGATATTCTCGACCTGATCGTTCACCTCGGCGGCGATATGGGCGACCTTCTCGATGCCGCTCTGCTCGAATTTCAGCGTCACCCCCTCGGTGGCCAGCAGCGCGCGATATTGCTCGGTGAGGCTCGCTTCGGTATCGGCGAGGATGCGCACGAAATCCTCCTCGGTGAGCGCGCGCAGCTCGACGCGGATCGGCAACCGCCCCTGCAGCTCGGGCAGCAGGTCCGAAGGCTTGGCGACATGGAAGGCGCCCGAAGCGATGAAGAGGATATGGTCGGTCTTCATCGGACCGTATTTGGTCGCCACCGTCGTGCCCTCGATGAGCGGCAGGAGATCGCGCTGCACGCCCTCGCGGCTCACCGATCCGCCGCGGATGTCCGAGACCGCGATCTTGTCGATCTCGTCCAGAAAGACGATGCCGTTGGCCTCGGCGTCGCGGATCGCGACACGGGCGACATCCTCCTCGTCCATGCGCTTGTCCGATTCCTCGTCGACGAGGCGATCCCAGGCGTCGGCGACGCGCATCCGCCGGCGCTTGCGCGGTTTCTGGCCGAAGGCCTTGCCCATCATGTCGGAAAGATTGATCATGCCGACCTGGCCCATGCCGGGAATCTCGAACGGGGCATTGGGCTGCTCGACGAGCTCGACCTCGACCTCATGGTCGTTCATCTGGTTGCGGGTGATGCGCTCGCGGAAGCTCTCGCGCGTCGCCTCGCTTGCCTCCTTGCCGGTGAGCGCCTCGAGCAGGCGGTCCATCGCCGCCTGCGAGGCGGCCTCGCGCACCGCCTCGCGGCGGCGCTCCTTCTCGAGCCTGACCGCTTCCTCGACGAGATCGCGGGCGATCTGCTCGACGTCGCGACCGACATAGCCGACCTCGGTGAACTTGGTCGCCTCGACCTTGACGAAGGGCGCGTCGGCGAGCCGGGCGAGGCGGCGGGAAATCTCGGTCTTGCCGACGCCGGTGGGGCCGATCATGAGGATGTTCTTGGGCGTGACCTCCTCGCGCAGATCCTCGGGCAGCTGCTGGCGCCGCCACCGGTTGCGGAGCGCTACGGCGACGGCGCGCTTGGCGTCCTTCTGGCCGACGATATGCGCGTCGAGCGCGGCGACGACGGCGCTGGGGGTGAGCCTGTCGCTCATATTCCCCGCGGGCCCGGCGGCGGCTTGGCGCCGGCGGGGCTCCCGGCCCTCGCCGGCAAGATTGTCCTGATAATTCATCGGCGCCTAGATTGGAGGGTCCGCCGGGCAGTTCAAGCCGCGCAGCGGAAGCCTCCGAAGAGCCGGCGGTGGGCGGCGACGATGCGGGCGATGTCATGAGGGTCGGGCTCGGTCGACCAGATCCCGCGCTCGAAGGTGCCGCCGAGCAGGATGCCGTCGGGGCGCGGAAACATATAGCCCGCCGACCCGGTATAGGCGTAGCCGATCTCGGGCTGCGGCAGGAGGATGGCGAGCTGGCCGCGCACGGGGGTGAGCTCCTGGTCGCCGAACAGCGCCCGGGCGCCGAGGCCGGTGCAGTTGAAGACGAGGCGTTCGGGAAGCGCGGCGATATCGGCCGGGGTGGCGAAGCGCCTCACCTCGATCGCGCCGCCGTCCGTCCGCACATCCTTCATGAGCTGGCGCAGGAAGCGGCCGGTCTCGACATAGAGGGTGTCGTAGCGGGCGACATTGGCGACCGGAAACGGATGCTCGCCCGGCCCGAGCAGCCGCAGGCCGGGCGTATAGGGATCGGGCTCGGGCGTGCCGTTGGGCTCGAAATAGGTCGGAAGCCAGCGCACGCCATAATCCTCCCCGACCATGATCTGGAAGCGGCGCCAGCTATAGTCGAGCGCGGCGGCGAGGCGGGCGCGCCATCCCTCCGTGACCGCGCCGTCGCGATAATGGCCGTAGGGGCTCCACTGGCCGCCGGCGACGTTCGAGGTCGTTTCGGGCGGCAGCGCGGCGGCGTAGATGCGGACGGGAAAGCCCGCTTCCTGGACAAGGCGCGCGGTCGTGAGGCCCATGATGCCGGCGCCGATCACCGCCACCGGGCCCGCATGGCCGCGAAGGCCGAGCGCTGCGGCGAGCTTCGAGGTGCCCCAGCTCAAGGTGATGCCGGCGCCGCCATGGCCGTAATTGTGGACGACAAGCTTGTCCCCCAGCGGCTCGGCGCGAACGAAGAAGCCCGAAGGGCGGTAGGGACGAAGGCCCGCGACGGCGCGGATGAGGCGGTCCCGAGAGGCCTTGACCGGGGGCAGGCAGCCGGCGAACGCCGGCATTGCCCGTTCGATCGCGGTCGCGGCGCAGCCGGGAAGCGCGAAGGCGCCCGCGCCGATGAGGCCCGTCGCCAGCAGGCGGCGGCGGTTCATGAGATCATGGTCCGGCGGAAAGGGGGGCCGGGCGGTTCGGGACTCCGGCTTTCGCCGGAGAACCGAAGAAAAAGTCTCCGGCTTGCGCCGGAGATCGGTCATCCCTCCGTCTCCATCACCTCGACGGTGAGCTCGTCATTGGTGTAGACGCAGACGTCGGCGGCGATCGCCATAGCCTTTCTCGCGATCGTCTCGGCGTCCTCCTCATAGCCGTCGAGCGCCATCGCCGCCGACAGCGCGTAATTGCCGCCCGAGCCGATCGCGGCGACGCCGCTCGCCGGCTCGAGCACGTCGCCATTGCCGGTGAGGATCAAGGTGATCTCCCTGTCGGCGACGATCATCATCGCCTGAAGGTTTCGCAGATATTTGTCGGTGCGCCAGTCCTTGGCGAGCTCGACCGCGGCGCGCATCAGCGCGCCATGATGCTGCTCAAGCTTCTTCTCCAGCCGGGCGAACAGCGCGAAGGCAGCGGCGGTGGCGCCGGCGAAGCCGGCGATCACCTTGCCGTCGGGGCCGATGCGGCGGACCTTCCTGGCATTGGGCTTGATCACCGTCTTGTTGATCGAGACCTGGCCGTCGCCGGCGACCACCGCCTTGCCGTTCTTGCGCACCGCCAGGATTGTCGTGCCGTGCCAGCCGTCCATGCCCTGCTCCCGCTCTTTTCGCGCGCAGGCTATGTGGGACGCGGCGGCGGAGCGCGCAACAGGGCTCTCATGCGGGCCGGTTCAGGCCATGCCGCGATTATCGCCGGCAAACCGGCTCCTCGACGCGTGCTTCCGGATCGAGCCCCGCGGCATGGAGCAGCAGCAAATCCGCGGTCTCGGCATAGGCGACATATTCGCACAGCTTGGCGAGCGCGAGATCGAGCGCGGCGACGGCATCGCCGGGATTGGGACCGAGCGGCGCGGGCGGAACCGGAAGCTGCGCGGGGGCGACCGCCCTTTCGGTGACCGGCACGAGGACCGGCCGGGTGTCGACGCGGGTCACCGGGCGCGTGGCACAGCCCGCAAGCGCGGCGGCGAGGAGGATGGGCAGCAGGCGCTTCACGGCCACAGCTCCCGCACGGTCTCAGAAGGAAGGCACGCCTTGCCCCCGTTCTGGCGCGCGGCGCTCGCTTTCAGACGCTCGATCACTTCTTCCCGCTGACGGGCATCGCGGCGCGCCTTGGCGAGCGCCTGCTCGGCGGCGGCGCGCCTTTTGCCATCTTCCTCGCCGAGCCGGGCGAGCGCCCCGTTGCAGCTTTCGAGGCCGATGCGCAACGCGCGCAGCGACTGGCCGAGCTCGAGCGCCTGGCGGGAAGCGTCCTTCCATTCGAGCCCGGGATTTTCGGCCGCGACGCGCAGCGCTTCGCGCACCGCGCCGGCTTGCCCGCGCAGGGTCCGAAGATCGCCGCGCAAGTCGGCGACATAGAAAAGGGCGGCGGCGATTAGCGCCAGCGCGGCGAGCCCGGCGAGGAGACGCGAGGAAAGGCCGGCGAGCGGATTCATCGCTTCATCGCCTTCTCGGCCGCTGCGCTCGCCGCCTTGCGGTCCGAGGGAGAGGAGCCGAATTCATAGCCGACGACGGTGCCGCCCCAGCCCAGCACGAAGCCGAGCGCGAGCAGCAGCGGCTCGCGATTGCCTTCGGGCACGTCGAGGAAATAGAGGCCGGCGAGCGCGGCGAGCCCGCCGAGCAGCACCAGTACGCCCACCCCCGAGCGATAGAGCGAGCTCTCGCGCCGGTGCACGGGGCCCGGGCGATGAAGGTCGGAATCGTTCATTGCCGCTCTCCGAAGTTGATGAAGTTGAGGATATCCAAAGAGCCCCCTAACCCAGCCGGTTGGCGAGCCAGCCGTAGAGGAAGGCCTCGTTGGCGGGGCGGCGCTCGGCGAGGCGCAGATAGCGCTCGCCCTGCAGCGCCTCGAGCGCCTTCAGGAGCACCTTCTCGCCACGCTTGCCGCGGCGGGCGACGAAGCCGCGCAGCGCGCCGAGCGTCTGCGAGCCGATCTTCCGGTCGACGGCGATGTCGGGATAATCGCTGGCGCCGCGATTGAGCGCGTTGAGCGCGCGCTGCAGGAAGCCGGCGGCGACCCCCGGGCCCATATTCACGCCGGTGTCGAACAGCTCGGCGGCGACCAGCGGCGCGGCAAGCGCCACCCGGTCGAAGCGCGGCCCTTCCCAATAGAGCCTGCGGTAGATCGCGGCGGCGTCCTCGCGCGGGAAACGGCGCATGTCGCCGCGATAGCCATGACGCCGCGCGACCTGTTCGGTAACGCCCCAGCGCGTCGCCCCGCCGCGGTCGGCGGGATGGTTTGAATAACCGCCCTCGCGGGCGATCACCTCGTCGATGAGTCGGTCGATATCCAATTCAGCCTCCGGTTATTTGTAGAAGACAAAATTAGCCAAATAGGATATCTGTAGGAAAGCGCTTTTTTCTGCGGCGAGAAAACAAGGAACGGACGCGGCGGGTTCAGGCCGCCGCGCCCGCAAGATGGGGGGCCAGGAAATTCTAGAAGCGCAGGCCCGCGCGTAGGCCGAAGCCTTCGACGTCCCCGGCTTCGAGCCAGGCGGCAAGGAAGCCGCCGAATCGGGTCGCCACCAGCCCCGCTTCGCCGCGCACCCAGGTTCCGCTGCTCTCGTGGGCGAGCGGAAGCGTGAAGCCGCCGCTCACGAAGCGCGCCTCGTTCTCGCCCATGAACTCATGCAGCAGCTTGATGTCGCCGAAGGGGATTATCGCGCCCTGTCGTCCGGCGATGCGGATGCCGAGTCGGCCGCGCAGGCTTTCGGCAGCTTCGAATTCATAATCGCCGTTGGGGACGGAAAAATCCTCGATATCGGTGCGCACATAGGCGAGGCCGGCGCCGACATCGACGGTCACGCCGCCGAGCCAGCGATAGCCCAGCTCGCCCTCGGCGCCGTAGCTCGTCCCGTCGAGCGTCGAGCCGGTGAACAGCGTGCCGTTCTCGAACTCGCCGTCGAAGAAATCGGCCTTGGCGAGCAGCTCGCCATAGACGCCGTCGGTCGCCGGGCGGTGAAGGAGATAGGCGCCGATGTTGAAGCCGTCGAGATCGGCCTCGGTCGCCTCGGCGATCTCGCTATCGGCCCGGCCCCAGCCGCCGGTGATCCCGTAGCGGGTCGCGCCGCGGCCGAAATCGGCTCCCGCCTGAACGCCGTAGCGGCTGGTCTCGTAGCGAAGATCGCTCTCGACCGCGGCGCTGAAGACGTCGAAGCCGCGGGCATCGCCGCGATCCTGTTCGCCGCCATAGCCCTGCAGCCAGATGCGGCCATCGCCGGCGAAGGGAAGCGCGCGGCGCGCCTCGGCCGAGGCCGACCAGGCGTCGGCCGACTGATACCAGAATTGCTGGCCCAGGGCGCCGGCGAGCAGCGGCTGGACCGCGAGCTCGTTGGGCAAGGCGAGAAGGCGCACCTCTCCGCCGCTTTGCTCGAGGCGATAGTCGATCAGCCCCGAGCGCGTCGGCCCGGCGAGGGTGAAGCCGCCGTCGCCGCCCGCCGCATCGACGAGCAGCGCGCCGTCGGCATTGACGACCGCCGGTCCGCCGAGCAGGGCGAGGTCGATCGTTGTCGCGCCCGAGACATCGCCGCCGACGACAAGGCGGTCCGCGGGCGTGCCGGCGGTCCCGGCATCGACGTCGAGCGCGATGCGGCTGCCGGCGCCGCCGCTGAAATCGCCGCCGAGCGTCAACTCGTCGCCGGCGGCGCCGTCGGCGAGGTCGATCAGGCCTTCATTGGCGAACTCCTCGAGCCCGCCGAGGCTCGCCGCGCCGTCGACCGCGACCGTGCTGCGGTTGAGCAGGACATCGGCGCCGAGGCCGAAGTCACTGTCGCCGACGGGCGCGAGCAGCCCCTCGTTGACGAGGCTGTCGTCCGAATCGGTGAGGTCGATGCGTCCGGCGATGCTGCCCTGTTCGCCGATCGTCACCGTCGCGGAGGCGCCGTCGACGTCGAGCGCCGGGCCTTCGGACGCGGTGAGCGAGCCGCCGACGGCGATCGTCGCGCCGGTGCCCGAGCTCGCGTCGATGCCCGCGGTGCGGCCGCTGACCGTCGATCCGGGCGCGGTGGCGATGCCGACGCCGCAGCCGCTGTCGGCGACGATCGCGCTGCCGTCGGCCGAGACCGCGCGCTCGCTGACGCTGATATCGATATCGGCGCAGACCGCGGCCGCGACGATGGCGTCGGCGTTCTGGCCCGCGGCTTCGACCGAGCCGGCGGCGATGGTCTGCGCGCCGGTCGTGCTGGAGACGTCGATGCCGTCGCTGTCCGCGCCGGCGGTGGTGACATTCTCCGCGACGACGTCGACGTCGCCCTCGCCGCCGGCGACCCGGATCGCGTCGCTGGCCTCGCCGAGCGTCTCCACCGCGCCGGCGTCGAGATCGACGGGCCCGGGAGTCGCCATGTCGATGCCGGGCGAATCATCGCCCTGGGTGCGCGTTTCGTCGGCCGAGGCCGAGGCGCCGCAGCTGCCCGGCCCGAGCGCCGCGCAGGCGGTCGGATCCTGGGTGATCGCAAGCCCCGGAGCATTGTCGCCGCCCGTGGTCAGCGCGCCGAGATCGGCGGTCGTGAGACCGGCATTGTCGATCAGCACCGCGGCGGAGTCGTCGCCTTGAGTCGCGACCTCGTCGGCGGCGAGGCCGACATCGCACTGGCCGGCGCCGGCGATGACGCAGGCGGTGGGATCGGTGGCGATGTCGATGCCGGGCGATTGCGCGCCCGCGGTCTCGACGCTGCCGACCGAACCCGATGTGTCGCCCGCGGCGCGGACGAGCACGCCGGTGGCGCCGTCGCCTTCGGCGGTGAGCCGGCCGAGGCTGAACGAGGTGTCGCATCCGCCGGCGCCGAGCACCGCGCAGGCCGAGGGGTCGGAGCTGAGGACGAGCCCGTCCGAATCGTCGCCCCGCGTGGCGAGCGTGTCGACACTGGCGTCGATGTCGCCGGCGCCGGCGACGATCGCGCCGGGCGCGTCATTGCCGTTCGTTTCGAGCTCATCGACGGTGAAGGCGGTGTCGCACTGGCCGACGCCGAGCGCCACGCAGGCGGTGGGATCGTTCGAGATGTCGAGCCCGGCGGCCTGATCGCCCTCGGTCCGCAGCACGCCGATCGAGACATCGCTGTTCCCGGCCGAGGAGATGAGCCCTCCGGTGCTGCCGAAGCCGTCGGTCGTCACCTCGTCGACGGCGACCGTGTTGTCGCAGCCGCCAGCGCCGAGGATGACGCAGGCCGCGGCGTCGTTCGAGATTTCGAAGGCGGCCGCGTCGGTGCCTTGGGTGCGGATCGCGTTACCCTGGAGATTGTTGTCGCCGCTGCCCTCGATCTTGACGCCGGGCGAGCCGTCGCCCCCGGTCTCGACGAGGTTGAAGGTGACGCTCGTGGGGCCGCCGGCGGAGAAGGTCTCGACGCCCGCGGCATCGGGCCCGCTGGTGCGAACCTCGTCGAGATCGAGGGTGACGCTCTCGCCGCTGGCGACGATCGCGGGGGCGCTGGCGCCGGCGGTCGAGACGAGGCCGTCCGAGACGAAGACGAGGTCGTCGGCGGCGGAAAGCGCCGCCCCGGTGGCGCCGTCGCCGGCGGTCGAGATATTGCTGATCCGGGCGGTGAGGTTGCGTCCGGAATCGGCGGTGACGCCCGAAGTCGTGCCCTCGACCGTCGAGACGCCTTCGGAAACGATATCGATGTCGGCGCCTGCCAGGGTGCCGAGATTGAAGGGGCCGTTGGATACGAAGCCGTCCTCGAGCGTGACGTCGAGCGGATCGGCGGAGCCGGTGACGTCGATCGAGCCGTTGGTCGGCGGGGTTCCGGGCGGGCTGCCGCCGGGCGGCGGCAGCGGCGCCGAACATTCGATGACGCCGCCGCCGAGATCGAGGCAGGCGTCCTGCGCGGCGGCGGGCGCGGCGGCGAAAACGGCCGCGCCCGAAGCGAGCAGCACGGGGATGGAAAGCGCCGCGGGGGCGGCCGGTACCTTAAGCAACATATGCATTCGAACTACTCCTCGAAGATGGACTTGCCGTGCGTGACGATCTGAAGCTCCAACCTTCGAGACAAGTAAAGGATGCAGTATTATTTGGGCCAAAACAGATACAATTCGAATACGCGAGAAGAAAATCGAGCGTTTATTAATAAAAAGGTAACTATTGAGCGCAAGCTCGAAAGACCAGCGTTACGCCATCGTTCCGAATATTGAGCGGCAACGCGGCCGTTCGCCGCCCCTGCGGTGAAATGATGTTTTTGCGCGGCGAAGCGAGAGGGCGGAAAGGCGCACGAAAACAACCGCTTGCGGTGCGCCCGTCTCTTTTGGGACAGGGTCGGGCGCTGGCGGCGCCTCGTCGTGGTGCGAAGATCGCCGGCAGGAGGGTGTCCGAACCGATCGGGAATGCGGAAAGATGGTCGGGGCGACTGGATTCGAACCAGCGACCTCCACACCCCCAGTGTGATGCGCTACCAGGCTGCGCTACGCCCCGACCGGAAGCAGGCGATGTAGGCGGTGGCGCAACACATGGCAAGCGGCGCCCGGGCGGGGGGCGGCGCGCCCCGCCGCTCGCTTGCGCGGAGGCATGGCCCATGATAGTCGCGCGCCCTTGCCGAACCGCGCGAGCAGCTTCGCGCGCTCCAGACAGGTGAGATTTCCATCATGTTCGCATCACCCGCGCATGCAGCGAATGGCGCCGCCGGAGGAACGGCGGGATTTTTCGTCTCGATCTTTCCCTTCATCCTCATCTTCATCATCTTCTACTTCCTCCTCATCCGCCCCCAGCAGAAGCGGATGAAGGAGCATCGGGCGATGATCGACGCTGTTAAGCGCAACGACGTCGCGATCACCGGCGGCGGCCTCGTCGGCAAGGTGACGAAGGTCGACGAGACCGAGGTCGAGATGGAGATCGCCAAGGGGGTGCGGGTGAAGGTCTTGAAGGCGATGCTGAGCGACGTGCGGCAGAAGAACGCCAGGCCGGCCAACGACTGACCCCGTCGTGCTCGATTTTTCGCCCTTCAAGATCTGGAGCATCACGCTGCTTTTGATCGTCGGCGTCGCGCTGTCGGTCCCGAGCTTTCTGTCCGAGGAGCGGGTCGAGGCATGGCCCGATTTCCTGCCCAGCGCGCGCGTCAATCTCGGCCTCGACCTCGCCGGCGGCAGCGAGCTCCTGCTCGAGGCGGATACCAGCCAGATTGCCAGGCAGCGGCTCGACGCGATGGAGGACATGGTCCAGGTCGAGCTGCGGCGGGCCAGCCCGCGCATCGCGATCAGCGACATTTCGACCCGCGGCGGGCGGCTTTCCTTCATGGTGCGCGATCTCTCGCGGCTCGACGCCGCTGTAGAGCTGGCGCGCGGCCTGACGCAGCCGGTCTCCGGGCTCGGCGGCCAGCGCGACTGGGACGTGCGCGTCGTCGATTCCACCCGCATCGTCATGACTCCTTCCGATGCAGGTCTCGCGGAGGCGACCGACAATGCGGTCGAGACCGCGACCGACATCGTCCGCCGCCGCATCGACGAGCTCGGCACCCGCGAGCCGACGATCATCCGCTCGGGCGCGGAGCGCATCCTCGTCCAGGTGCCGGGGCTCGAGGATCCCGAAGCGCTCAAGGAGCTGCTCGGCCGCACCGCGCGGCTCGAGTTCAAGCTCGTCGATCTTTCCGCCACCCCCGAGCAGATCGAGGCGGGCCGCGCGCCGATCGGCAGCGAGATACTGCCGATGGAGGAAGGCGGCTCGATCGCGCTCAGGCGCCGCGCGATGGTCACCGGCGAGCAGCTGGTCGAGGCCAATCAGGGCTTCGACGCGGTGACCAACGAACCGGTCGTCAACATCCGCTTCGACAGCGCCGGCGCGCGCCGCTTCGGCCGGGTGACGCGCGAGAATGTCGGCAAGCCCTTCGCCATCGTGCTCGACGACGAGGTCATCTCGGCGCCGACGATCAACGAGCCAATCCTCGGCGGCGCGGCGCAGATTTCGGGGAGCTTCACCGTCGAGAGCGCCAATGCGCTCGCCATCTCGCTGCGCTCGGGCGCGCTGCCGGTCGATCTCGAGGTCATCCAGGAGCGCACCGTCGGCCCCGATCTCGGCCGCGAATCGATCCGCCTCGGCGCCATCGCCTGCCTCGTCGCGGTGGCGCTGGTGCTCTTCTACATGTTCCTCACCTACGGCCGCTTCGGCCTCTATGCCGATGTCGCGCTGGTGCTGAACGTGTTCCTCATCCTCGGCATCATGGCGCTGCTGGACGCGACGCTGACGCTGCCCGGCATCGCCGGCTTCGTGCTGACGATCGGCGCCGCGGTCGACGCCAACGTCATCATCAACGAGCGCATCCGCGAGGAGCAAAGACGCGGCCGGCGCACCGTGCAGGCGGTCGAGCATGGCTACAAGGAAGCGCAGACGGCGATCTTCGACGCCAACATCACCAACGTCATCGCCGGGGCGCTGCTGTTCTATTTCGGCTCGGGCCCGGTGCGCGGCTTCGCGGTGGTGATGGTGATCGGCATCATCACCTCGGTCTTCACCGCGGTCGTCGTCACCCGCATGCTCGTTTCCGTCTGGCTGCGCCGCCGGCGGCCGCAGCTGCTGAGGATCTGATTTCATGCCTCTTCTTAAGCTCGTCCCCGACAACACCAATATCGATTTCCTGCGCTGGCGGAGCGTCACCTTCATCGTCTCGGCGCTGCTCGTCGCCGGATCGATCTTCTTCCTTGCCGCCAAGGGGCTCAACTTCGGCGTCGATTTCGTCGGCGGCCAGATGGTCCGCGTGAGCTTCGCGCAAGCGCCGTCGCTCGGCGAGCTGCGCGATCGGGTCGATGCGCTGGGGCTCGGCGATTCGACGATCCAGGAAGCCGGCTCGCCGCGCGACATCTCGATCCGTCTGCCGCTGCCCGAAGGCGGCGAGGGCGCCGCCAACGAGGCCGGAAGCGAGGTCCGCGAGCTCGTCGAGACCGATTATCCGGGCGCGACGATCGAATCGGTCGATACCGTCTCGGGGCAGGTCTCGAACGAGCTCGTGCGCGCCGGGGCCCTCGCGCTCCTCTTCGCGATGATCGCGATCTCTATCTACATCTGGTTCCGCTTCGAATGGCAGTTCGGCGTCGGCGCGCTCATTTCGCTTCTCCACGACGTCCTCATCGTGCTGGGCTTTCTCGCCTTCACCCAGCTCGAATTCGATCTCAACGTCGTCGCCGCGCTTTTGACCCTGATCGGCTATTCGCTCAACGACACCATCGTCATCTTCGACCGGGTGCGCGAGAATCTGCGCAAATACCGCAAGATGGAGATCGAGGCGCTTCTCAACCTGTCGGTCAACGAAACGCTGTCGCGCACCGTGGCGACCAACCTCACCATGCTGCTCGCCCTCGGATCGCTGCTCTTCATCGGGCCCGAGGTCATCTACAGCTTCACCGCCACCCTGTTCGTGAGCGTCATCATCGGCACCTATTCGACCACCTATGTCGCGGCGCCGATCCTCATCTGGCTGAAGGTGACGCCCGACAGCTTCCTGCCGCCCGAAGCCGGCCGCGGCGGGGCCGAGAGAGTGACGCCGCGCGAAGCGGACGATGGCGCCAAGATTTGACCGCGACGCGCCCGGCGAAGGGCCGCTGGTGCGCGGCTTTGCGGGGCGCGATTTCCGGATCGGCGAGGAAATCTACCATGCCGCGCTCATCACCCCGCGCGGCGCGCAGGGCTGGCGGCCGCCGCCGCTCGAAAGGCTTGCCGCCGCGGATTTGGAAGCGCTCCTCGATCTCGATCCCGCGCCGGAGTTCGTCCTCCTCGGCACCGGCGCCTCCTTCGCGCTGCCGCCGGCCGCGCTCAGGCTGGCGCTCGAGGAACGGGGCGTCGGCCTCGAGGCGATGGACAGCCGCGCCGCGGCGCGCGCCTGGGGCGTGCTGAGGGGCGAGATGCGCTGGATCGCCGCGGCGCTGATGCCGCTCTAGCTTCGCGCGACCGCCGCGAGGTGCGCGCGGAGCGTCTTGGCGTTCGCCTCCCAGCTGAACTTCTTCGCCGCCTCGCGCACCTTTCGCTGCGCCGGCGGATCGGCAAGCAGCTCGCGCGCCGCCGCGGCGATCGTCTCGGCGCCGGCATCGGCCGGCACGAGCCGCCCGGCCTCGGGCCG
>JBHJHL010000069.1:0-16369 GCA_050330935.1 Sphingomonadaceae bacterium
CGAGGAGCACCGCGCGCGCCGCTTTGTCGTTTTGGTCATTCCGGCATGGGCGGCGGGGCCCGAGCTCGAAGGGGCGCGCGTGGCCGCGACCAGACGGCTGGAGGAAGACGGCGTCGAGGCTGCCTTTCAGGAGCAGCAGCGGCTGCGGGCGGCGCGGGACGAGGCGGACCGCCGTCTCGCGGCTCTGCTCGAGAGCGACAGTGAAGCAAAGGCCGGGTGACTAGAAGCTTGATCATGGCAAAGACGAGCACCGCCGAGGCGAAGAAGAGGAATGAGGGCGACGCGCCGCTCATCGACCTCAACGAAGCCTCGCTCAAGAAGCTGATAAGCAAGGCTAAAAAGCGCGGCTATCTCAGCTATGACGAGCTCAACAAGGCGCTCCCCCAGGACCAGATGTCCTCCGAGCAGATCGAGGACGTGATGACCGCCCTCAATGACATGGGCGTCAACGTCACCGAGGGCGAGGAGGAAGAGGAGAAGGACTCCGGCAGCGAGCCCGAGCTCGGCGCGGAAAGCGGCGAGGCCCAGCCCAAGCCGCCGGAGAAGAAGAAGGAGACCGTCGACCGCACCGACGATCCGGTGCGCATGTATCTGCGCGAGATGGGCGCGGTCGAGCTGCTCTCGCGCGAGGGCGAGATCGCGATCGCCAAGCGCATCGAGGCCGGGCGCGACACGATGATCTGGGGGCTGTGCGAAAGCCCGATCACCTTCAACGCGATGATCGAATGGTCGAACGCGCTCGACGAAGGCGAGATGCAGCTGAGGGAAATCCTCGATCTCGAGGCGATGCTTTCCAAAGGGCCCACTCCCGAGCAGGTCGAGAAGGCCGAAGAGGACGACAGCGCGGACATTTCCGAGAAGACCGCCGGCCCCTCCTTCAAGGAGGAGGACGAGGTCGAGGAGGAGGAAGCGCCCCAGGACGAGGAGGCCGATCTCGTCGAGCGCCGCACCCGCCGGCCGGTCGAGGAGGATGACGAGGACAACACTCTCTCGCTCGCCCAGATGGAAGAGGCGCTAAAGCCCCAGGCGCTCGACAAATTCGCCACCATCGCCGCCCTGTTCAAGAAATTCTCGAGGCTCCAGACGGCGCGCATGGCGGCGATGTCGGGCGGCGAGGAGTTCAAGAAGGCGCGGGAGACGCGCTACCAGAAGCTGCGCGAGCAGCTCACCTCCGAGGTCGAGAGCATCCAGTTCCACGGGGCGAAGATCGAATATCTCGTCGACCAGCTGTACAGCTATTCGCGCCGCCTCAACGCGCTCGGCGGCCAGATGCTGCGCCTCGCCGAACGCCACAAGGTGCCGCGCAAGGCGTTCATCGACGCCTATATGGGCCACGAACTCGACGAGGGCTGGACCGATCGGGTCTGCAAGCTCGACAGGAAATGGGCGGCCTTTTGCGACAAGGAGGCCGAGGCGATCGACCGCATCCGCGCCGAGATCGCCGAGATCGCCCAGGCGACCGGCATGTCGCTTTCCGAATTCCGCCGCATCGTCAACCAGGTGAAGAAGGGCGAGCGCGAGGCGCGCCTCGCCAAGAAGGAAATGGTCGAGGCGAACCTGCGCCTCGTCATCTCGATCGCCAAGAAATACACCAATCGCGGTCTGCAGTTCCTCGACCTCATCCAGGAAGGCAATATCGGCCTCATGAAGGCGGTCGACAAATTCGAATATCGCCGCGGCTACAAATTCTCGACCTACGCCACCTGGTGGATTCGCCAGGCGATCACCCGCTCGATCGCCGATCAGGCGCGCACCATCCGCATCCCGGTTCACATGATCGAGACGATCAACAAGCTGGTGCGCACCAGCCGCCAGATCCTCCACGAGATCGGCCGCGAGCCGACGCCCGAGGAGCTTGCCGAGCGCCTGTCGATGCCGCTCGAAAAGGTGCGCAAGGTGATGAAGATCGCCAAGGAGCCGATCAGCCTCGAGACGCCGATCGGCGACGAGGAGGATTCGCATCTCGGCGACTTCATCGAGGACAAGAATGCGGTGATCCCGGTCGACGCGGCGATCCAGTCCAATTTGAAGGAAACCGTCACCCGCGTGCTCGCGTCGCTCACCCCGCGCGAGGAGCGCGTGCTTCGCATGCGCTTCGGCATCGGCATGAACACCGATCACACGCTCGAGGAGGTCGGCCAGCAATTTTCCGTCACCCGCGAGCGCATCCGCCAGATCGAGGCCAAGGCGCTGAGGAAATTAAAGCATCCGAGCCGATCAAGGAAGATGCGCAGCTTTTTGGATCAGTAGGTCTTTCTCATCTCCCCGTTGGAGAGGGGTTTGAGGTCGATCAGCCATTTAATGGGGCACGCTCCCCACCAAGCTCAAAAAATCAGCCTCGCCGACTATTCGGATAGGCTGACCGGTAGCTATCAACTTCTCCGCTTTTCGGTGTTTGCTACTCTTGTCATGTCCTACGAGTTTCTCAATGTCTTGGTCGCCGACCACTAGCATTGTCGTGCGTTTGGTCACGCCGGATTCAACAGCAGCACCAGCCTCGTGCGCTAAATCGGCAGCCTCGCGTCGCGGCATCTGCAATGCGCCGGTAAAGGCAATACTCTCCCCCACAAGAGGGCCGTCGCCGTCGCCATCGCGGCGGATTGAAGTTTCAGCGCTAATGCCCTGTCGACACCTCTCAACCCACTGCGTCGGATCAAACCCAGTGTCTTTAGTTGCTTCGAGCAGGATTAGGCCTGCGGTCCGTGCATCATGCAGCGCGTCGTGATGCTGAAATTGAATACCGAAATGACGAGCCAAATTGGCCAATCCGTAACCCTTTCGAGAAAACTCGCTCCAAGCCCGCCGCGCTACCTGTGCGGTATCAAGCCAATTGCACGGCGGCAGTTCAAGTGAATGACGCCGACACGCCTGCGCAAGTGCCACGCGATCGAAGTGTGTATGACACACTACAATCTGATCGGTTGTCATCTGGCAAAGCCAATCGTGCAACTCATTGAAGCATGGAGCGCCGCTCACTTGCTCTTGGGTGATTCCGTGAATTGCTACATTATAAGGATCGAAATAATCGCGAGGATCAACAAGCTGCCTTTCCGCGCTTACTTCACGGCCATTCTCAAATACTACGATACCGATTTGACAAATGCTGCTCATACGTGGGTTAGCGGTTTCAAGATCAATAGCTACAAATCTCATCGCCCCCTCCCCCAATCGATACAATAAACCTGTAAGTTATGCGAATCACAACGTTCGACACAAGATATCGGAAAATCCGCCCCTACCTCCCCCGCATCACATCGATACCTGCCAGCACGAGCTGCAGCTTCTTTTCCGGCACCTTCCCCACCCGCTCGACGAGCTGCGCCTTGTCGAGCGCGACGATCAGCGAGACATTCGCCACCGAATCCCCGTCAGCCCGGTCGCCTGGCGCTTCAGCATCGCTTGGGCCAGATCGCCGCTTCGGCCCCGAAAACCCCTGCCCCTCCTCCCTTCCGTCGTAAACCTCGCCTTTACGAGCGCTCGCCTAAGCTCCGCTTTCCATGCGCCGGGCCTCGCCCGGCCGGCCGAAAGGGAGACATTCGCGGATCATGGCATCGGCCGAGCAGAGCAGGAGCGGCGGCGCTGATCCCCTCGCCCGCCTCGTGGCGGAACAAGGGAGCGGCGCGCACCCATATGCGCGGCTCGTCGACCAGGGGCCGGAGGCGGCGCGCAACCTCGCCGACGCCGTCCATCTTATCGCCATGGTCCATGGCCGCTATCCGGGCCTGATGGAAAGGGCGGACGCGCATATCGCCGATCCCGCCAGCCGTGCCTGGATTTCGGGCGCGATCGACTGCTTCGCCGCGGAGCGTCACCTGCTCTCGCGGCTCACTGCCGCCGCCGGACCGATGCCGAGCACGCCGGGCGCGCGCGAGAGCGAGGCCGCGCTTCTCGCCCAGGAGCAGGCGCTCGCCGCGCTGTCCGAATCGGAGCGGCGCGGCTGCGCCTTCGGCGCCGCCTATGCCCTGGCCTGCGACTGGCATGCCGTGCGCGCGGTCCTCGACGCGGCGGCCGACCGTTTCGGGCTGGAAGCGCCAGCCTATGCGCCGCCGCCGGAAAGGGATGCGCAAGCGCCGGTGGCCGAACTCGTGGAAAGCACCGCGACCCGCCGCGCATTCTTCTTCGGCGCCGAGCAGCTGCTGCTCCAGCAGCGCGGCATGTGGGACATATTGGAAGCCCGCGCCCAGGCCCGCCTGGACCGCTGAACGACATATTTCCCGCACCCGCCGGCCGGCGCGCGCGCAGCTTGCCGTCGCTTCCGTCGCTTCCTAAGTCGCTGGCCCGAGCGGCAATCCGGAGCTTCGGCCATGAAAAGCGTCAACCCCGCCACCGGCGAGACCATCGCCAGCCATGACGAGCATGACGAGGCCGTGGTCGAGCGGCGCAGCGCCAGCGCGGCCGAGGCCTTCCGCTCGTGGCGCGAGACGCCGGTCGAAGAGCGCGCCGCGCTGCTCGGCCGGCTCGGCGATGCCTATGAGGGCGAACGCGACCGGCTCGCCGAGATGATGACCGCCGAAATGGGCAAGCCCGTCGCCCAGGCGCGCGCCGAGATCGACAAATGCATCGCCACCTTCCGCCATTATGCGGCGCACGGCCCGCGGATGCTGGAGCCCGAGCGCATCCCGCTCGCCAATGGCGGGACCGCCGAGAAACGCTTTCTGCCTCAGGGGCCGGTGCTCGCGGTGATGCCGTGGAACTTCCCCTTCTGGCAGGTCGTGCGCTTCCTCACGCCCACGCTGCTGGTCGGCAATGTCGGGCTCTTGAAGCATGCGAGCAACGTCCAGGGCGTCGCCGGGCTGATCGAGGATATGATGGGCAAGGCCGGCGCCCCGGAAGGCCTGTTCCGGAATCTCAGGATCGGCTCGAAGCGCGTCGCGGGCGTGATCGAGGACGAACGTGTCGTCGCCGTCACCCTGACCGGCAGCGAGGGCGCCGGCGCCGCGGTCGCCGAGGCGGCGGGGCGCGCGATCAAGAAGGTGGTGCTCGAGCTCGGCGGTTCCGATCCGTTCATCGTCATGCCCTCGGCCGATCTCGACGAGGCGGTCGCCGAGGCGGTGAAGGCGCGCATCCAGAATGCCGGCCAGTCGTGCATCTGCGCCAAGCGGATGATCGTCCACGAGGCCGTCTATGAGGATTTCGTCGCGCGCTTTTCAGAGGCGATGCGGAAGGTGCGCGTCGGCGATCCGACCGACGAGGCGAGCGAGATGGGTCCGCTGTCGAGCGAGGAGCAGCGCGAGACGGTGCGCGAGCAAATCGAGAAATTCACCGGCGCCGGCGCCAGGCTCCTCTTCGGCGGCGAGCCGGTCGGCGATCAAGGCGCCTATCTCTCGCCCGGAGCGCTCGCCGACGTGCCGCTCGACGAGGAGTTGATGGCCGAGGAGATTTTCGGGCCCGTCGCGATGCTGTTCAGGGCCGGCGACATCGACGAGGCGATCGCAATCGCCAATGCCGTCCCCTTCGGGCTCGGCTCGTCGGTCTGGACCAGCGACGAGGCGGAAAAGCGGCGCTTCGTGCGCGACATCGAGGCGGGGATGACCGCGGTCAACCAGATGCTCGCCTCATCGCCCGAAGCGCCCTTCGGCGGCGTCAAGCGCTCGGGCTTCGGCCGCGAGCTCGGCGCCGAGGGGGTGCACGAGTTCGTCAACATCAAGACGGTGATGCTGCCCGGCTGAGCATCGCTGGCGCGGGGACGGGGCTTGCGCTATGCTGGAAGGCCGCAATCGGAGGATCGGCGATACGCACCATGATTTCCCTCCTCGCCGCGCCGCTCGTCATCGGCGGCGGCGGAGGTCCGCGCTGGATGCCGCGCAGCGGGCCCGCGCTGCGGCCGCAGATCCATCTCGCGCCGCAGGGGCGCTGATCCGATGGCCGACGAGTTCGACGAGATTTTCGACCGCATAAGGGCGATGTTCGCCGCCCATGAGCGCGATCTCCTGGTCACCGACGATGCCCCGGGAAAATATTATCTCGGCACCAGCGAGGTCCGCGCGAAGGACGGCTATCGCACCCAGTTCGGCGGCGTCGAGATCAAGAAGAACTACGTCTCGGCGCACCTCATGCCGGTCTACGCGCATCCCGAGCTGCTCGACGGTGTCAGCGACGGCTTGAAAAAGCGCATGCAGGGCAAGTCCTGCTTCAATTTCAAGCGGGAGGACGAGGGTCTGTTCGCGGAGCTCGAGGCGCTGATCGCCCGCGGCGCCGAACGCTTCCGCGCCGACGGGCGGATTTAAGCCCCGGACGGTGTTTACTCGCTCGCGTCGATGACCTCGAACATCCTTTTAACAGCCGTCCGGTCCGCTGCCGTCAGTTCCGGCCGCCAGATATCGAAGATCAACACCACCCGGTCTTCCCCGCTTTCATTCCAGGCTTCATGCTCGATCGTGTCGTCGAAAACGAGCAGCTTGCCTTCCTCCCAGCTCCGCACCTCGTTGCCGCAGCGCAAGGCGCAGCCTGTCGGAACGAGGAGCGGCAGATGGCAGATCAGCCTCACATTGGTGCTGCCGTGGTGCGGCGGAATGCGCGCCCCGCCCTTGAGCAGCGAAAACATGACCACCGGAGCGCGCACGGAAAGCCTTGCCAGCGGAACCTTGTCCAGCGCCGCCATCGTCTTCGGACAGCGCCTGGCGATCGAATCGACGCGCTTGCCCTCGCTCCACAAATAGACGCTGCTCCAATCCGGGTTGTCGACCATGCCGTGATAGCCGCTTGGCGGTCGTTCATTATTGGATACGACATAGGGGCTGAAGAGCTCGCGCTCGGCGAGAAGTCCCTCCAGCTCCCGGCGGATGGCGCCGGCCTGGGCCTCCAGCTCCTCCGCCCAGCCGAATTCCCCGCGCTCGTAGAACTGGATCTGGGGAAGCTCGGGAAAATAATATAGGCCCGGCTGCTGAAAGTAGATTTCCTTTTCCCCAAACATGAGATCGAGCGACTGGCGAAAGCGCGGCGAGCGTTCTTGAGCGGGAATGCGGGTTTCCAAAAGCTCGCGAAAACGCCGGTCGGCGGCTTCGATATAGCGCTGAGCGCCTTTCATCTCTGCCTCGAGGTCGGGAGGCAGGCGCTGATGCCGCGCTTCGGCGAGCGCGCGGCGATAAAAGGCGACGGCCTTGCGCACATCCTCGGCCTCGGCCGCCAAATCCCCCTTCATCAGATGCGCGCGCGCCATGCGCGGCTCCATCAGGATCAGCCGGTCGAGCGTGCGGGCGCAGTCCTCCTTTTCGCCCAGCTTGCGACAGGCAAAGGCGTGCATCATCAGCAGCTGGGGATTGGCGCTTCGACTTTCCGCCAGGGGCGCCAGCAACTCGCGCGCCTCGGCGAAGCGCCCGGCCTGGAGATGGCGGGCCGCGGCCTGGGCATCGCGTATCGCATCGGTCACTTCGCGCACCCCGCCATATGGTCAATAGCGGACATGGGCGCGGCGCTCCTCCTCCCAGGCCGCCTCGTCGGCGCGCGCCAGCGCGTCGAGATCGCCGGGCTCGGCGGCCGCATCGTCGACCCATTCGCGCAGCCGCGGGCCGCCGTTGATGACGTCGATCGCGAGCCGGTCGAACTCATATTCATAGGGAAAATCGCGCCACAGCTCGTAATCGGGCTCGAGCGTGCGGATCGCCTTGAAGACGAGCGCCATCAGGCGCCACGGCCCGAAGCCATGATGGTCGTAGAAGGGTCCTTCGGCATGAATCTGAAGACCGGCGCACAAGCTCCCGGCATGTTTATGGAATGTGGGCTCGAACCAGCATGCGCGCAGGGCACAGCCCGCGAGCCAGGCGGGCGCGAGACGCTCCATCCCGGCGAGCAGCGCCCGGGCGTCGAGCCCGGGCGCCCCGAACAGCTCGAGCGGGCGCGTCGTGCCGCGCCCTTCCGAAAGCGTCGTGCCCTCCAGCATCACCGTTCCGGCATAGGCGCGCGCCATGTTGAGATTGGCGGCATTGGGGCTGGGGTTGATCCAGACGCGGTCCTCGGGCCAGCCGAAGCCGGGCGCTTCGTCGGGGCGCCAGCCCGTCATCTCGATCACGCGATAGTCGAGGTCGAGCCCGAGAGTGTCGACGAACCAGCGCCCGATCTCGCCCGGCGTCAGGCCGTGGCGCATCGGCAGCGGCCCGGCGCCGACGAAGCTCTCCCAGCCCTGCTCGAGGATCAACCCCTCGACCGGGCGGCCGGCGGGATTGGGGCGGTCGAGCACCCAGACCGGCTTGCCCGCCGCGGCGGCGGCCTCGAGCACATAGCGCAGCGTGGTGATGAAGGTGTAGATGCGGCAGCCCAGATCCTGGAGATCGACGAGCAGGATGTCGAAGGCGTCGAGCGAGCGCTCGCTCGGGCGACGGGCCTCGCCATAGAGGCTGAACACCGGGATTTCGAGTTCGGGATCCGTGAAATCCTGCGATTCGATCATATTGTCCTGCTTGTCGCCCCTGAGGCCGTGCTGCGGACCGAACAGGGCGGCAAGCTTCACCTCCGCGCAGGCGGCGAGCGCGTCGACGGCATGGACTAGACCCCGGGTCACCGAGGCGGGATGGGCAAGCAGCGCCACGCGCCTGCCTTTCAGGGGGGCGCGCAGCTCGGGCTCTTCGAGCAGGCGGTCGAGGCCGGTTTTCATGCCTGTGCTGGTGGCGTCAGTTCGACCGCAAAGCAATCGCGATGATGGAAATCGGGCCCGCCGGGCGGATGCCGGAGCGCCCAATGGGAAAGCCCGCCGTCCTTCGCCTCGACCACCGCCGCGAGCCCGCCCCGCCATGTCTCCCCGGCGGCCAGGCCGGGGCGCAGCTCGGCGGCGAGCTCCAGCATGTCATCACCCGTTCCGGCCATGATCGCCGGTGCGGAAATGGCGGCCGCGCGCATATCGCCGCGATAGCCCGGGAAGCGATAGGCCGCCCATTGCCGCGACGGCGCGAAATTGAGTTCCAGATAGCCCTCCTCGCCCGCGGCGCGAAGGAAGGCTTCGAAGCAGGTCGTGCGCCACAGGCGATCGGCGCGCCCGGCTTCCGCCGGCGGGGGCAGGACGAGCGCGTCGAGCGCGCCGGCGAGGCGGTAGCGCAGATGAAGAACATCGCGCGCCGGCCGGGCGAGCCGGGCCTCGATCCGCCACACCGGGCTTTCCGGGTTGTCCGGATGCGGTGCGAGCGAAAACCGCAAGGCGCACGCAGCCGGCTTCAGAACGGCATTTTGAAGCCGGGCGGCAGGTTGAGGCCGCCGGTCGCTTCGGCGAGCGCCTCGCGCGCGGCGACATCGGCCTTGCCGCGCGCGTCGTTGATCGCGGCGGCGACGAGATCCTCGAGCATCTGCTTCTCGGAAGGCTTCAGCAGGCTGTCGTCGATGTCGACCGAGACGATGCGGCCCTTGGCGCTCGCCTTGACCTTGACCATGCCGCCGCCCGAAATCCCCTCGACCTCGACGGTATCGAGCCTGGCCTGCGCCTTTTCGAGCTCGGCCTGCGCGTTCTGCGCCATTTTCATGATCTCGTCGAAATCGGGCATCGGCGTCATCCCTTGCTGTGTTCGGGAAGATCATAGCCGGTCAGCTCGGCGTCGGGGAAGGCCTCGAATGCGGCCTCGACGAGCGGATCGGCGCGCACCTTCTCCTGCCGGCGCGTCTCGGCGTCGCGTTCCTGCTCGCGCAGCGAGGGCTCGGCCGGCGCGTCGGCAAGCTGCACCGTCCAGCGTTCGCCGGTCATCGCCTTCAAGGCCGCGGCGAGATCGCGCGCGAACTCGTTCGCCATCGGCTTCAGGGGCCGGATCGCGAGCTCGGGCGGCTGATAGCGCACCAGCCCCACCTCGTCGTGAAGCTGGCGCGCGAGGATTTGATGGCCGCGCGCCGCGAGCGCCTGCTCGAGCGCGCGAAAATCGGCCGGCGCCTTCAGCAGCTGGCCCTGATCCTCCTCGCCTTCCCGGGCGGAGACCTTGGTAGGCGCTATGATCTCTCCCTTTTCGAGCCGCTCGACGAGCTCGCCCGGGTCGGGAAGCTCGGCCGCGTGGATCACGCGCAGCAGCGCCATCTCGGCGGCCTCGAGCGGGATCGGCGCGCTGTTGACTTCGTCGAGTCCCTTCAAGAGGAGTTGCCAGAGGCGGTGGAGCTTTGAATAGCCCAGCATCTCGCCGAGCCCGGCATAGGCCTCGCGCGTTTCGGCCGCCTGCGCGGGGTCGCCGGCGCCGCCCAGCTTGGCCCGGGTGACGCCATGCACCGCCTCGAGGAGGCCGCGCAGCAGCGCCGCCGGCTCGACGCCGAGATCATATTGCCCGGCGAGCGCGGCGAGCGCGCCCTGCGCGTCGCCGGCGAGCAGCAGCTGCAACAGCTCGCGCACCGCGGCGCGGTCGGCCAGGCCCAGCATCGCGCGCACCTGCCCCGCGGTCACCCTGCCCTCGCCATGCGCGATCGCCTGGTCGAGGATCGAGAGGCCGTCGCGCGCCGAGCCTTCCGCCGCGCGCGCGATCAGCGCCAGCGCCTCGGCCTCGGCCTCGACCTCCTCGGCCTTCGCGATGTCGCCGAAATGGCGGGCGAGCAGCTCGGCGGGGATGCGCTTCAGATCGAAGCGCTGGCAGCGCGACAGCACGGTCAGCGGCACCTTGGCGACCTCGGTGGTCGCGAACAGGAACTTGACGTGCGCGGGCGGCTCCTCGAGCGTCTTCAACAGCGCGTTGAAGGCGCTTTTCGAGAGCATGTGCACTTCATCGACGATGTAGATCTTGTAGCGCGCCGAGACCGAGGCGTAGCGCACCGCCTCGATGATCTCGCGCACGTCCTCGACGCCGGTGTGGCTGGCGGCATCCATCTCGACGACGTCGATGTGCCGGCCCTCGGCGATCGCCCGGCACGGCTCGCATTGCCCGCACGGCTCGATCGTCGGCCCGCCCTCGCCGTCGGGCCCGACGCAGTTGAGCGCCTTGGCTATGAGCCGCGCGGTCGAGGTCTTGCCGACCCCGCGCACGCCGGTGAGGAGGAAGGCGTGGGCGAGCCGGTCGCGGCGGATGGCGTTGGCCAGCGTCTTCACCATCGCGTCCTGGCCGATCAGCTCGTCGAAGCCTTGCGGGCGGTATTTGCGCGCGAGAACGCGATAGGGCCGGGGCGATTCGGAAGCCATCGGAGGAAGGTAGCTCGCCGCAGTCGTCATTGCGACCCCGCCACGAGCAGGGGGAAGCAATCCAGCGCCGCAGCGTCGTCGCGCGGCCGGGTCCCCGCGCGCCCGCGGCGCCCGCGATGACGGCCCCGCGATGACGGCAATGTGGAATGCGGGCGAGAGTGGGAGCCGGGACGACCCGCGGCGAATTCGTTACGGCTGCTTCCTTCCGGACCTGACCGGGTTGGCGACCGCCGCGTCCGCCCGACTCCCGGCGCCGATATGGGCGCGCCGGAGGCGGAACTCAAGTTGCCGGGACCGGCCGGTCTCAGTCGAGCAGTTCGAGCCGCACCCGCGCGGTGCCCGAGCGGATCATGTTGATCTTGCGCGCCGCGCCCTGCGAGAGATCGAGGATGCGGCGCTTGGCGAAGGGGCCGCGATCGTAGATGCGCACCTCGACGGTGCGTCCGTTGGCAAGATTGGTGACCAGCAGGCGGGTGCCCATCGGCAGGCTGCGGTGGGCGGCGGTCATCTTCTCGGGATCGAAAATCTCGCCATTGGCGGTGCGGTTGCCGGCGAGCTCATAGCCGTAATAGCTCGCCATGCCCTCGCCGATCAGCTCGAGCGCGGGCGCGACCGGCGCCGGCGCCTCGGCCTCCGCCGCCTCTCCGGCCTCCTCGGCGGGAGGAGCGGTCTGCGGCAGTTCCTGCTTGACGATCGCCAGCGGCTGCTGCGTCGGGGTGTCCGCCGGCGCGCCGTGCGCGACGATCGGATCGACGAGCCTGGCGACCGAGACCGGCGCGTCGGCGCGCACCGGCGCCGAAAAGGACAGGCCGATGGCGACGGTCAGCAGCGCCGGGCGCGACGTCAGCGCCGATTTGAACTTGATGGTCATGTCGAAAAATCCCCGCTCCCACGGCCGGCGGGCATCTAGGCCCGCGCCCCCCTTCGTTTAACCCCCGAAACGGCGCGCCGCCCCGAAGCTGCGGTGAACCGCGCCAAATCCCGGAACCGGCCGCCACGGCTCGACAAAAGGGCGGCGTGCTGCCACTTTCGGGCCCCATGCGGGAAAAGGAATTGCGGCTCGCGCTCATCTGCTATGGCGGCATCAGCCTTGCAGTCTACATGCATGGAATAACGAAGGAAATCTGGCATCTCGCCAGCGCCAGCCGGGCCTTTCACGCGGGCGACGAGCCGGGCTCCCCGGCGCGCGCCGTCTATCACGACCTGCTCGCCTATCTGCGCTCGCGCCACGCCGTCGAGCTGCGCGTGCTCACCGACATCCTCGCCGGCGCCAGCGCGGGGGGATTGAACGCCATCTATCTCGCCGAGGCGATCTCGAGCGGCTGCTCGCTCGAGCCGCTCACCGAGCTGTGGCTCGAGGGCGCCGATGTCGACCGGCTGATCGATCCCGAGACCAACGCCATCGCCCGCTTCGCCAAGGCGGCCGCGGTGCCCGTCGCCTGGGCGCTTTCGGAGCGCGGCGACGCGATCGACGAGACCGTCGAGCCCGCGCACCGCGCCGAATTCCGCGCCAAGATCGCCCGCTTCGTGCGCGCGCGCTGGTTCGCGCCCCCGTTCGGCGGCGAGCTGTTCACCAACATGCTGCTCGACGCCTTCGACGCGATGGCCGCGGCGCCCAGGAGCCCGCCGCTGCTGCCCGACTATCAGCCGCTCGACCTGTTCGTCACGGTGACCGACTTTCGCGGCCATCCCGAATCGCTGCGCCTCCATTCGCCGGCCATCGTCGCCGAGACCGAGCATCGGCTGATCCTTTCCTTCCGCGACCGCGGCGGGCCGCACCAGCGCCTCGCCGACCGCGCCGAGCTCGCCTTCGCCGGCCGCGCGACGGCGAGCTTTCCGGGCGCCTTCCCGCCCTTCCAGGTCGCCGAGCTCGACGGCGTGCTCGCCGCGCGCGCGGAAAGCTGGCCCGGCCGCGAGCGCTTCCTGAAGCGCATCCTGCCGCGCCAGGCGGCGCGCGGGCGCGCCGGGGAGACGGTGCTGATCGACGGATCGGTGCTCGCCAACGCGCCCTTCCGCCCGGCGATCGAGGCGCTCGAGAACCGCCCCGCCCGGCGCGAGGTCGACCGCCGCTTCGTCTATATCGATCCCAAGCCGGGCAACCGCAATCTGCGGCTCCAGCACAGGGAGGGCGCCGATCCGCCGGGCTTTTTCGCCACCATCTTCGGCGCCCTTTCGGACATCCCGCGGGCCCAGCCGATCCGCGACAACCTCGAATCGATCGAGCGCCGCTCGGCGCGCATCCGCCGCCTGAGGCGCATCATCCGGGCGCTGCGGCCGGACGTCGAGGCGGCGATCGGCCGCGCCTTCGGCCGCACGCTGCTGCTCGCCCGGCCGACCCCGCAGCGCCTCGCCAACTGGCGGGGACGGGCGCAGAAGGCCGCCGCCAGCGAGGCGGGCTTCGCCTTCGCCGCCTATCAGCAGCTCAAATATGCCGCCGTCGTCGAGGACAGCGCCGGCATCATCCAGCGCATCGCCGAAAGCGACGGCGGCAGGGCGGGATTCGACCGGCTGCGCGACGCGATCTTCTCGCTGCTGAGAAGCGAGGGGCTCGACGGCCAGCTCGCGGTGCACAGCCCCGACGGCGAGGCGCGGGTGATCACCTTCCAGCGCGGCTTCGATCTCGCCTACCGCACCCGCCGGCTGCGCTTCCTGGGCCGCGAGATAAACGAGATGAACGAGGAGGGCGCGGCGAGCGCCGCCCGCTGCGAGCAGGCGCGCAAGGCCGTCTACGGCCTGATCGGCGACTATCGCGCCGCGCTGGCGCCGGAGAATGTCCCGCCCGCGACGCGCGCGGCCTTCCGCGACGCCGAGCGCGACCCCGAGGCCGCGATGCGGGCGCTCGCCGAGCTGCTCGGCCTCAAGGAGCTCGACCGCCGCGCCGACCGCGGCATCACCCGCGCGATCGCCGGCTTCGAGAAGCGCGAGCGCCGGCGGCTGATGCTCACCTATCTCGGCTTTCCCTTCTACGACATCGCGACGCTCGCGCTGCTCCAGGGCGAGGGGCTCGACGAGTTCGACGCGATCAAGGTCGACAGGATCGCGCCCGAGGACGCGACCGCGATCCGCGAAGGCGGCGCCGAAGCGACGCTGAAGGGCATCCAGCTCAACAATTTCGGCGCCTTCTTCAGCCGCGCCTTCCGCGAGAACGACTATCTGTGGGGGCGGCTGCACGGCGCCGACCGCCTCATCGACATCGTCATCTCGACGCTCGCCGAGCACAACCGCCCGCCGCCCGGCGCCGTCGCGGCGATGAAGCGGCGCGCCTTCCGCGCCATCCTCGAGGAGGAAAGGCCGCGCCTCGGGGAGGTCGGCGCGCTCATAGATTCGCTCGCCGCCGAGATCGCGCCGGCCGATCCCTCGCAGTCTAGCGAAGCCGCTCCATAGTGCGTAAGGATAGGCGCGGAGGCGAGACGAGATGCATTTCCTGAAAAGCCTTTTCCTGGTCGCGGCGACGCTCATCCTCGTCGTCTTCGCCCATGCCAACCGCCAGTTCGTCACCGTCAATCTGTGGGGCGGGCTGCAGGCCGATGCCCGTCTCTACGTGCTGATCCTGATCGCGGTGCTGATCGGCTTCCTGCCCACCTTCATCGTCCTGCGCGCGCGCATATGGTCGCTCAAGCGCCGGCTCGAGAGCGCCGAGCGCCAGCAGCTCGCGGCCGGCATGGGCGGCGCCGAGCCGAAGGACCGCGAGGACCGGGTGATGACCGAAAACAAGCTCTGGCCGGCGCCATGAGCAGCCCCATTTTCGTCGCCCTCGACACCCCCGATCTCGACCGCGCGCAAGCGATCGCCAGGAAGGTCCGCAACCATGTCGGCGGCATCAAGCTCGGGCTCGAATTCTTCGCCGCCAACGGTCGCCACGGCGTCAAGGCGATGGCCGAGATCGGCCTGCCCCTGTTTCTCGACCTCAAGCTGCACGACATCCCCAACACCGTCGCCAAGGCGGTGCAGGCGCTGCGTCCGCTCGAGCCGGCGATCATCACCGTCCACGCCGCCGGCGGCCGGGCGATGATGGAAGACGCCAAGGCCGCCGCCTCCAACGGCACCCGCGTCGTCGCCGCGACCGTGCTCACCAGCCTCGACGAGGACGATCTCAAATCGGTGGGCTATGATGGCGACGCCCATGAGCAGGTCGGGCGGCTCACCGGGCTCGCCCGCGAGGCCGGGCTCGACGGCGCCGTCTGCTCGGGCCACGAGGTCGCCGCGGCCAAGAAAGGCTGGCCCGACGGCTTCTTCGTCGTTCCTGGCCTGAGGCCCAAAAGCGGCGGCAAGGCGGACCAGAAACGCGTCGTCACGCCGCGCCAGGCGCTCGACCGCGGCGCCTCGGTGCTCGTCATCGGCCGCCCCATCGCCCAGGCCGACGATCCCGACAGGGCGGCGCGGGCGATCGAGGCGACGCTCTAGACGGAAAGAGGCACCGATGAGCTGGCTCAACCGCGTCCGGCAGCGCATCCCCTTCTTGCCCAAGCGCGAGACGCCCGACACGCTGTGGCACAAATGCCCGGATTGCGGCGCGATGATATTCCTGAAGGAATATCGCGACAATCTCTCGGTCTGCCCCGGCTGCGGCCATCACGGGCGCATCGACGGCGCGGCGCGCCTGGCGCAGATCATGGACGAAGGCCATACGCCCGTGCGCGTGCCGCCGGTGCGCGAGGACCCGCTCAAGTTCCGCGACACCAAGAAATATCCCGACCGCCTCAAGGCGGCGCGCGCCGGCACCGGCGAGCGCGACGCGATGCGCATCGTGCAGGGGACGATCGAGGGCGAGCGGGCGGTCGTCGCGGTCCAGGATTTCGCCTTCATGGGCGGATCGATGGGGCTCGCCGTCGGCGCCGCCTTCGTCGCCGGGGCGCGCGCGGCGATCGGCGGCAAATGCCCCTATATCGTCTTCACCGCGGCGGGCGGCGCGCGCATGCAGGAGGGCATATTGTCGCTGATGCAGATGCCCAAGACGACGGTCGCGATCGCCGAATTAAAGGAGGCGGGCCTGCCCTATATCGCCGTGCTCACCGATCCCACGACCGGCGGGGTGACCGCCTCCTACGCGATGCTCGGCGACATCCAGATCGCCGAGCCGGGCGCGCTGATCGGCTTCGCCGGCCGCCGCGTCATCGAGCAGACGATCCGCGAGGAGCTGCCCGAAGACTTCCAGCGCGCCGAATATCTGCTCGATCACGGCATGCTCGACATGGTCGTGCCGCGCGGCGAGATGCGCGCCACGCTCGCGCGGCTGATCCGCTATCTGCGGCCCGGGAAGGAGGCGGCGTGAGTATGCTCCCCCTCCCCTTCGGGGGGAGG
>JBHJHL010000070.1:0-9251 GCA_050330935.1 Sphingomonadaceae bacterium
TTTCTGCTTGTGGGCGCCAGCGGGCGGCGGGGGGGGGGGGGGGGCGGGGGGGGGGTGGGGGGGGGGCGACGTCACCATCGGCGACAAGGGCGACGTCTATGTCGATTTCACCGCTCCGGAAGCGCTCAGGGCCAATCTCGACACGGCGCTCGAGGCCGGCAAGCCGATCGTCATCGGCACCACCGGTCTCGACTCTGAACATGAGGAGATGATCGACGCGGCGGCCGGGAAGATCCCGGTGCTTCATGCAGCCAATATGTCTCTGGGCGTCACCTTGCTCGCCCATCTCGTCGCCGAGGCCGCGGCCCGGCTCGGCGAGGAATGGGATATCGAGATCGCCGAGATGCACCATCGCCACAAGGCCGACGCGCCCTCGGGCACTGCGCTGATGCTCGGCGAGGCTGCGGCGACGGCGCGCGGCGCGCGGCTGGAGGAGATCGCCGATCGCGGCCGCGACGAGCAGACCGGCGCGCGCAAGCCCGGCGCGATCGGCTTCGCGGCGTTGCGCGGCGGCACCGTGGCGGGCGAGCATCGCGTGATCTTCGCCGGCGAGCAGGAGCGGCTCATGCTTTGCCATTCGGCCGAAAGCCGGGCGATCTTCGCCGAAGGCGCGCTCCGCGCGGCGGTCTGGATCGCCAACATGCCGCCTGGCCGCTATGCGATGCGCGACGTGCTGGGCCTCGGGTGAAAAAGACCGAGATCGAGGAGTTCTTCGCCCGTCTCGCCGAGCGCACTCCCGCTCCCGAGACCGAACTCGAATCGGTCAACGACTATACGCTGCTCGTCGCCGTCGTGCTTTCGGCGCAGGCGACGGACGCCGGCGTCAACAAGGCGACCAGGGAGCTGTTCGCCAAGGTCAAGACTCCCGAGGAGATGGTCGCGCTCGGCGAGGAGGGGCTGAAGGAGCATATCCGGACGATCGGGCTATACAACATGAAGGCGAAGAATGTGATCGCGCTGTCCGAGGCGCTGATCGAAAGGCATGGCGGCACGGTGCCGGCCGACCGCGACGCGCTTCACAAGCTGCCCGGCGTCGGCCGCAAGACCGCCAATGTCGTGATGAACACCGCCTTCGGCGAGGAGACCTTCGCGGTCGACACCCATGTCTTTCGCGTCTCGAACCGCACCGGGCTCGCCCCCGGCAAGACGCCGCAGGCGGTCGAGGAGAAGCTGGAGGCGCGCGTCCCGGCCCCCTACCGCCGCCATGCCCATCACTGGCTCATTCTCCACGGCCGCTATGTCTGCAAGGCGCGCAAGCCCGAATGTTGGCGCTGCGTCGTCGCTGACCTGTGCAGCTACAAGGACAAGACCCCGCCGCCGGGGAAATGACTAGCGACCCAAAGTCAAGCTTGCTAAGCGCGCTCACCGTGCCGGCACCCGTAGCTCAGCTGGATAGAGCGCTGCCCTCCGAAGGCAGAGGCCGCAGGTTCGAATCCTGCCGGGTGCGCCAGCCACTTCGCGGCAGATGACCAAAGCGGCGGTGCTCGTCACCGGCGGCGCCGGCTATATCGGCAGCCATGCCGCCTATGCGCTGATCGACGCCGGGCGGCCGGTCGTCGTGATCGACGATCTCTCCACCGGCTTTCGTTCCGCGGTGCCGGAGGAGGCCGTCTTCGCCGAGGGCGACATCGGCGACGCAGCGCTCGTCGCGCGGCTGATCGAAGAGCATGGGGTCGGCGCGATCATGCATTTCGCGGGATCGGTGGTGGTCCCCGAATCGGTTACGAACCCGCTGAAATATTACGCCAACAACAGTTGCAAGAGCCGCGCGTTGATCGAAAGCGCCGTCGCTTGCGGCCTGCCCCGGTTCATCTTCTCCTCGACCGCGGCGGTCTATGGCGTTCCGGAGGCCGAGCGGGTGGACGAAAACGCCCCGGAGGCGCCGATCAATCCCTATGGACGCTCCAAGCTGATGACCGAATGGATGCTCGCCGATGCCGCCGCCGCGCACGGCTTCGGCCATGTCTCGCTGCGCTATTTCAACGTCGCCGGGGCAGATCCCCGGGGCCGCGCCGGCCAGTCGACGCAAGGGGCGACGCATCTCGTCAAGGTCGCTTGCGAGGCGGCGACCGGCAAGCGCTCCCACGTCGAAATCTATGGCGACGATTACGGCACGCCCGACGGCACCGGGGTGCGCGACTATATCCATGTCGCCGATCTCGTCGCCGCGCATGTCGACGCGCTCGCCTGGCTGGAAGCCCATCCAGGGCAAAGCGCCACGCTCAATTGCGGCTATGGTCGCGGCCATTCGGTGCGCGAGGTGCTCGATGCGGTCGAGCGCGTCTCGGGCCGCAAGATCGAACGCCGCAGTGCGCCGCGCCGCGCCGGCGATCCGCCCGCGCTTATCGCCGACAATGCCAGGATTTTGGCAACCCTCCCCTGGCGGCCGTGCTTCAACGATCTCGACCGGATCGTCGCCGACGCGCTCGCCTGGGAGGAGAAGCTCACCCGCTAGACGGTCACCTCGAGCACCATATTGGTCTCGGTCTCGGCGGCGCGGCGGACCTTATCGAAGCCGGCTTCGTTCAGCACCTCGGTGAGCTTCTTCTCGCCCGCCTGCGCGCCCAGGCCTCGTCCCACCTCCTGCGACAGCGATGTCGGCGTGCATACCGTGGTCGAGAAGCCGTAGAAAATCTGCCCCAGCGGATGGAGATTGTCGGCCATGCTGTCGCCGGCGATCGGCTCGACGAGCATGAAGGTTCCGTCCGGCTTCAGCGTCTCCCTGATATGGCGCGCGGCGCCGACCGGATCGCCCATGTCGTGCAACGCATCGAATATGCAGGCGAGATCATAGTCGCCGCCCGGATAGTCCTGCGCCTTGGCGAGCATGAACTCGACATTGGTGACGCCCGCCTCGGCGGCCTTCTTGCGTGCTTGCTCGATCGAGGGTTCGTGAAAGTCGATGCCGTGGATGGTCGATTTGGGATAGGCCTTGGCCATCAGGACCGTCGAGGAACCGTGGCCGCAGCCGATATCGGCGACTTTCGCGCCTGCCTTCAGCTTCTCCTCGACGCCGTCGAGGGCCGGGATCCAGCTGTCGACCAGATTGGCCATATAGCCGGGCCGGAAGAAACGGTCGGTGCCGCAGAACAGGCATTGCGAATGATCGCCCCAGGGGCGGCCCTCGCCCGATCTGAAGGTCTCGACCGCCTTGCCGTGGGTTTCGAATTGCGACACGACCGCCTGGAAGAAGCCCTGCATGCAGGCGGGCTGCCCTTCCTGATCGAAGACCAGCGCCTGCTCCGGCGAGAGCGAGAAGCGTTCGCTCGCGGGATCGTAGGTCACATAGCCCGCGGCGGCGTTGCAGCCGAGCCATTCATGGAGATATTTGGGGTTGAGGCCGGTCTTCTCGGCAAGCTCGTCGAGGGTCAACGGCCCGGCCCCGACCATCGCTTCATAGACTCCGGCCTGATCGCCGATATAGGCGAGGAACAGGCTCATCGCGCCAGCGACGTCGCCGATCACCTTGCCCATCAGTTCCTCGAGCTTGGCCTGATCGAATTGCATGTTCATCCTCTCCTCCGATTGTCGTGAAACAGGATCGCGGCTCGCGCCATCGGCAGGACGGCGATGCCATCATGGAGAAAGTCGAGGATATTGGCAGTTCCGGCGCCGCTTCCCCGGCGAGTCGCAAGCGGCGATTGATAGCAGCAAATCATGCGGCGGCCTAGCGGGCCGAAAGAGGTTCATTCGCCGCCGATACCATAGGCCCGCGCGAGCCTGGCATAGCTGGGCGATGCGCTGTGCGGATCCTCGCCCGCTTCGCCCATGCGGCTGGCGCGCGCGGCCCGGTCGCCCGAGGTGTCGGCAAGCGGATCGTGAAGGATTCCGGCCCCCATGACGATGCGGTTCATCATGTTGAACAACGCCGCGACGCTCACCGCGTCGAACAGCGCCTCCTCGTCCCAGCCGGCGGCATAGACGGCCTCGGCATCGGACGGCGCGATGCGCGAAGGCGTCAGGGTCAGCTTGCGGACGTAGCGCAGGATCGGCTTCAGCCTGTCCTCGACCGGCGCGCTGTCGATGTCGGCGAGGAGCTTGCCGAACAGCTCCTCGTCGACGCCGAAATTGCGCGCCGCGATGATATGCGCGCCGTGGCAATAGTCGCAGGCGTTGAGCCCCGAAACATAGGCCGCGATGAGCTCGCGCGTCGCCACGGTGAGGGGCGAGCGGTCGCGCAACAGCCGGTCGTGATAGTCGAGCAGCGGTGGCACCGTGCGGGGGAAGCGCTTGAAGAGCTCGCCGAGTTGCGGATCGTCGGAAAGCGAGGGGAAGATGGCCATGACGAGGCTCCGAACAAGGTGAAGGCGGCTGTGCCCGCGTAACATTTTTCGCCCATTTCCGGCCAGGCCGGGGGAATTTCCCGTTCAGGCGGAGAGCCGGTTGGCGCCATGTTCCACCGTCGTCCGGTGGTCGCCGGAAAGCGCGGTCGAGCGCTCGCGAACCGTCTTCAGAAAGACCCATTCGGCGGCCGCGCGCGTCGGCGTCAGCTCGACCGTCATATAGCCAGTGCGGCGGAGGGTCCTTCACCAACTCGGCTAAGCGGCTGTTCCGCTAAGGTTTTGCATTCCCCCGGGGCGATGCGGGCGGTCAACGCATCGACAGCAGGCGCAGCGGATTTTCGAGCACCGCGCGCAGATCCTGGATGAAGCTCGCCGCGTCCCAGCCGTCGACGACGCGATGGTCGCACGACAAGGACAAGTTCATCATCTTGGCGATGTCGAGCTCGCCTTCCTTCACCACCGGCATTTCCTTGATCTTGTTGACCGCGATGATCGCGACCTCGGGACGGTTGATGACCGGCGTCGAGACGATGCCGCCCATCGGCCCGAGGCTGGAGATGGTTATCGTCGATCCCGAAAGCTCGTCACGGCCCGCCTTGCCCGCGCGGGCGGCCTCGGCGAGGCGCGCTATCTCCCCCGCCAAATTCCAGACGTCGCGCTTCTCGGCATTGCGGATCACCGGCACCATGAGCCCGTTATCGGTCTGCGTCGCGATGCCCATATGGACCGCGCCCGAACGGTGCACGACGCCGGCCTCGTCGTCATAGGTGGCGTTGATCTGTGGATAATCGGGCAGCACCCGGCACATCGCGATGACGAGGAAGGGCAGCACGGTGAGCTTGGGATTGTCGCCGCGGTCGGCGTTCATCATCGCCCGCGTCGCCTCGAGCGCGGTCATGTCGACCTCGTCGACATAGGTGAAATGCGGGATGCGGCGCTTGGCCTCCTGCATATTGTCCGAGATGCGGCGCCGGAGGCCGACGACCTTGACGTCCTCGTCCTCCATCCGCCGCGCCGGCGCCTGCGTCGCGGCGCCGCCATGATAGAGGAGATAGGAGTCGAGGTCGCCGTGACGGAGGCGCTCGCCGGTCGCCGGCTCGACCTGGGTGAGATCGATGCCGAGATCGCGCGCGCGGGCACGCACCGCGGGCGAGGCGAGGACCTTCTCGCGCGCGCCCCCTCCGCCAGGGCTGAGCTTGTCGGAGCCCGGTTCCCGAGCTTTCCGCCCTTCGACAGGCTCGGGGCGAGCGGATTTTTTGGCTTTCTCGTCCGATTCCGGGCGAGCGGGCTCTTCGCTCTCCTCGACATCGGTGCTCGGCACCGCCTCCTCGATCCCCTCGGTGACCTCGACCTCGCCGTCGCCTAGCGCGGCCTCGTCGCCGGTCTCCTCCATCTCGCGCGCCGCCTCGGCGGCCTCGGCGCTGGTCTCGAGCACGACGAGCACCGAACCGATCGGGATCTGCTCACCGACATCTCCGGCGAGCTCGACGACCTTGCCGGCGACCGGGCTTTCCATCTCGACTGTCGCCTTGTCGGTCATCATGTCAGCGAGCTGCTGGTCCTCCTCGACCTCGTCGCCGATCTTGACATGCCATTCGACGATCTCGGCCTCGGCGATGCCCTCGCCGATGTCGGGCAGCTTGAATTCGTAGCGCGCCATCAGTCCTCCAATATCTTGTCGAGCGCGAGGCCGAGCCGGACGGGCCCCGGGAAATAGGCCCATTCGAGCGAGTGGGGATAGGGCGTGTCGAAACCCGCGACGCGCACGATCGGCGCTTCGAGATGGTAGAAGCAGCGCTCCTGCACCAGCGCCGAAAGCTCGGCCCCGAAGCCGCTCGTGCGCGTCGCCTCGTGGAGGATCACGCAGCGCCCGGTCTTCTTCACCGAACGCTCGATCGCCTCGATGTCGAGCGGCAGCAGCGAGCGCAGGTCGATCACCTCGGCGTCGATCCCCTTGTCCTCGGCCGTGGCGAGCGCGACATGGACCATCGTGCCGTAGGCGAGCACGGTCGCCGCCTCGCCTTCGCGCACCACCTCGGCCTTGCCGAGCGGAACGGTGTAATGCCCGTCGGGCACCTCGGCCTTGGGATGCTTCGACCACGGGCTCACCGGCCGTTCGTAATAGCCGTCGAAGGGGCCGTTGTAGAGCCGCTTGGGCTCGAAGAAGAGCACCGGATCATTGTCCTCGATCGCGGCGATGAGGAGGCCCTTGGCGTCGTGGGGGTTGGAGGGGATCACCGTCTTCACGCCGGGGAGATGGGTGAAATAGGCCTCGGGCGACTGGCTGTGGGTCTGGCCGCCGAAGATGCCGCCGCCATAGGGGGTGCGGATGGTGATCGGCATCGTCCATTCGGCCGCCGAGCGGTAGCGGATCTTGGCCGCTTCGGAGACGATCTGGTCGAAGCCGGGATAGATATAGTCGGCGAACTGGATCTCGACGACGGGCCGGAGGCCATAGGCGGCCATGCCGACCGCGGTGGCGACGATGCCGCCTTCGGAGATCGGCGAATCGAACACCCTTTGCTTGCCGTATTTCTCCTGCATCCCCTCGGTGCAGCGGAAGACGCCGCCGAAATAGCCGATATCCTCGCCGAAGGCGACGGTGTCGGGGTCCTGGTCCAGCATCACGTCGTGGGCGCTGCGGATCGCCTGGATCATGTTCATCGCGGTCATTTCGCGGCTTTCGCCTCCGCCTCGGCGAGCGCCGCCTCGCGCTGCTCGGCGAGGTGCCAGGGCATCTCCTCATAGACGTCCTCGAACATCGATCCGACATCCTGGTCGGGGTCGTTGCCCAGCGTGCCCTTCTTCTCCGCCTCCTTCTGCGTCTTGCGGACGAGCGCCATCATCTCCTCCTCGAGCGCTTCGTGGCGCTCCTCGTCCCATTGCTTGAGGCCGATCAGATGCGCCTTCAGCCGCTCTATAGGATCGCCCAGCGGCCAGGCCTCGCCGGCATTTTTCGGCCGGTAGCCGGAGGGATCGTCGGAGGTCGAATGCGCCTCGGCGCGGTAGGTGAAGAATTCGATCAGCGTCGGGCCATGGTTCGCCCGCGCGCGGTCCGCCGCCCAGCGCGTCGCGGCATGGACGGCGAGCGCGTCGTTGCCGTCCACCCTGAGCCCGGGAATGCCGTAGGCGAGCGCGCGCGCCGCGAAGGTGGTGCGCTCGGCCCCGGCGATTCCCGCGAAGCTCGAGATCGCCCATTGATTGTTGACGATGTTGAGGATCACCGGCGCATTGTAGACTGACGCGAAGGTGAGCGCGGCATGGAAATCGCCCTCGGCGGTCGCGCCCTCGCCGATCCAGCCGACGGCGATGCGGCTGTCGCCCTTGATCGCCGAGGCCATCGCCCAGCCGACCGCCTGCGGGAACTGCGTCGCGAGATTGCCCGAGATGGTGAAGAAGCCGAGCTCGCGGCTCGCGTACATGACGGGAAGCTGGCGGCCTTTGAGCTTGTCGCCGCTGTTCGAATAGATCTGGCACATCATTTCGATCAGCGGATAGTCGCGCGCGATCAATATGCCCTGCTGGCGGTAGGTGGGGAACTGCATGTCGCCCGAGGCCAGCGCATGGGTGGCGGCGATCGCGACCGCCTCCTCGCCGAGGCATTTCATGTAGAAGCTCGTCTTGCCCTGGCGCTGGGCGCGGAACATGCGGTCGTCGTAGCTGCGCACCAGCACCATGTCCTTCAGCATCCGCCGCAGCGTGTCTGGATCGAGCCGCGGGTCCCACGGCCCCACCGCCCTGCCTTTCTCGTCGAGTACCCGGACCAGCGAATAGGGATGCTCGCGCATCTGCCCGGGCTCCGCGGCGATGTCGGGCCGGCCGAGCGCGCCCGCCTCGGGCACCTCGACGTCGCCGAAATCGGGCTCCTCGCCGGGCCGGGCCTCGGGTTCGGGGACATGAAGGGAAAGCGCCGGCCGGTTGGCCCGCTCGGGCATGTCGTTCATGGGCTTCTCTGCATTCGTATCGGACGGATCGGCCGCGCCCGTTCAAGACCAACGCCCCCGTCCGGGTCAAGTTTCTCCCGGCCGGCGCGAAGCCCGACCGCTTTTTCCGCGACAGATTGTTAACCTTTCGGAGACTAGCGGATCGGGGGCAGCGAAGGACGCCGGAAGGGCCGGCGCCGGAGACGAGGATCGACCGACATGGCGCAGGACGAAGAGCCGTCCTCCCCCGGCCCGCAAATATCGTTTTCCGGCGAGGTGCCCTCGCCCGACCGCCGCTCCGAACCCAGGCAGATATCGATCCTGCGCGTGGGCAAGATTTTCGCTGGCGGCAGGCAGGCGCTGTGCCGCATCCGCAACATCTCCTCGCGCGGGCTGATGGCCGAAAGCCCGCTGCCGCACGCGCCGGGCGACGAGGTGAAGCTCGAGCTGCAAAGCATGGCGCCGATTCCGGGCGAGATCATCTGGAGCCGCGATCGCTATATCGGCGTCCGGTTCGACGAGCCCGTCGATCTCGACCGGGTGCTCGCCAGCCGCACGCCCGAAGGCCTGCCGGTGCGGCCGCCGCGCATCGAGCTCGCGGCCCGCGCGCGGCTGCGCTGCGGCGCGGACTATTTCCAGGCGCCGCTGCTCAATCTATCGCAGGGCGGGGCGCGGGTCGAATGCGACTGCCCCCAATGCATCGGCCGCGGTATTGTCATGACCGTCGACGGGTTGGGCACGATCGAGGGGACGGTGCGCTGGGTCGAGGACGGCTATGCCGGGATCGCGTTCAACGAGCGCCTCGGCTTCGACCGGCTCACCGCCTGGCTGGTGGCGCGGATGGAGGCGAGCGGCGGCGAGGCGGCGTGATGGGGCGTGATCTCGTTGTCGCCTGCCGGCCACCAGCACGTCCTTCGCCCTGCGGCCGTTTGCGTCATGATGGCTGTCCACCGTCTCGAGCACCGCGATCGTCTCGATCGCATCGTCCGACTGGCTGGCCGCGGTGCCGGTCTCGAGCTTCACCACCCGGTCCTCGGCGTCGTAG
>JBHJHL010000071.1:0-41434 GCA_050330935.1 Sphingomonadaceae bacterium
CCCGCGCGCGCCGCGGCGGCACGCGCGCGCACGGCACCGCCGATCGCCCTTCCGGGGCCGGCGCCGCCGCCATGCCCTGCCTGATCGCGCTCGCTCGCCATGATCTCGGGGCATAGCGGGATTGTCGTTAAAGCGCCGCTAATCTTCGCCATCGCCGGAACGGGCCGTCAGGGCCTGCTGCTGAACCCAGAAGAAGGACAGCGCCGCATAGAGGAAGAGAGAAATATAGGCGAGCCCCCAATAGCCGAAGAGGGCGAATGGCAGAGCCGCCCAGATCAGCGTCTTGCGGTCGGCGAGCAGCGCCGAGCCGCGCATGCCGCGCCCGCCGCGCTCGATACGCGCGGCGATGAGAAAGGCGAGGATGCCGCCCGCCGCCGGCCAGAAACCCCATTGCCCCCCGTCGGCCAGATGCTCGGTGAGCGCGACGAGGGCGACCGCGGCGGTGATCGTGATCGCCTGGTCCATTTTGCGCGAGGGCTGCCTGACCTCGAGGGCGAGCGCGGCCAGCCTTCTCGCGGTTCCGGTCAGCGGCGTGGAGAGCATCAGCAGCAGGAAACCCCAGGAAAGCCACCCCTTGGCGAAGCAGAAGGCGGCGATGCCGGCGAGCGCTGCGGTGGCGACGTAAAGCCAGCGCGGACGCAGCCGGCGGCGCGCCAGCCACCGCGCGGCGAGCGCTTCCAAGGGCGCCAGCAGATGGCGCGAGACCCAATCGTCTTCCGGCCGCGCGGCGGCGGCGCGAATGCCCTTCTCGACCGCCGGCAGATCGGCGCGCATCCGGACGAGCATCAGCGGGGGCGTTGCTTCCTCCCCGATCGGGATGAAGCGGGCGCCGGCCTGGAGCGCGCGGCGCAGGAGCGTCGAGGACAAATCCCATTCGCCGAGCCGGGCGGCGACCTCGCCCAGCATCGCGCCGTCGAGGAGCCCGAGGCCCGACCAGCGCCAATCGGCATCGATCCGCTCGTGCCGCTCATAGGGCTTGCGGTCGGGAACGACGATCAGGCTCGGCGGCACCGCTTCGGCGAGCGTCGCAAGATGGCCGCCATCGGCGATCAGCCCGTCGGCGAGGATCATGAGACGGTCGTCCGGCCCCGCCATCGCCGCGGCCTCTCCGGCATTGCGCGCGACCCGGACGTCGAGCCCGTCGCCGCGCAGCCGATCGACCGCGGCGACGAGATCTCGCGGCAGCCGCTCGACGTAGAAGATGACGATGCCGGCGCCCGCCGCGGCGGCCAGCCGCGCCTGCCGCTCGGCGACGATGCTTCCGGCGACGGGAAGCTCGGCGCGAAGCAGGCCGCTGCCGTCGACGCTTTCCTGACAGGCGGAAATCAATGCCGCGAGCATGCCCCGCGATAAGCGCGGCACACGGTGCTTGCCAAGGGCGGCCGGAAACGCCCCTCAGCCGAGCTCGTCGAGCGCCGCGCCGATGCGGCGCTGAATCCCCGGCTCGCCGGGGGCGCTTTCGAGCGCCTCGGCGGCGAGCGCCATCAGGCCGCGGGCGCCGAAGCTGGCGGCAAGGCCCTGCAGCCGCGCGGCGGCATGATACCAGTTCGCATCGCACCGCGCGCGGCGCATGAGATCGGCCTGGCGGCGGGCGCTTTCGATGAAGGAGGCGCGCAGCTCCTCGGCAAGCTTGCCGTCCTCGCCGACCGCCGCGGCGAGTGCGGCATCGAGGGCTCCGGGATCGTAGACCATGCGCAAGAGAGCTAGAGGGACAAGCTTAACAGCCGGTTTCGATGCCGGCTTACCTTGTCCGCCAAAACTGTTAATAAGGCATCATGATGGAGGCCCAAGCCCGGACGGCGCGCGAGCCCCATGCCCTGCGCGAGGAAGAGCCGAGCGCGGGAGCGGACCAGCTCGTCCGGCTGCCGGCCGGCGAAGCCGACGAACCCCCGCGCCCGCAATGGGGAGCGCGGATTCTCGCCGCGCTGCTCGCCCTGCTCGCGCTCGCCTGGCTCGCCGCGGCGCTGTGGCCGCTGGCGCGCGAGGGCGCCTATCCCGATACGGTCGGCGGGATCGCCGCGGCGATCAGCTTCGTCAGCGGGCCGCTGATCCTGCTCGCCATCCTGTGGCTGATCTTCGGCCGCTCGTCGCGACGCGAGACGATGCGTTTCCGCAGTGCCGTCAGGCAGTTGAGAGAAGAAAACGAGACTCTGTATCGATCGCTGGCGGCGGTCGGCGAAAAGCTAGCGGCCAATCGCGCGCTGCTGGAAGAGCATGGCGAACGGCTGATCGCGCTCGGCGAGGAGGCAGCGGGGCGGCTCGGCCAGGCGAGCGAGGCGATCGCCGAGACCGGCGCCGGGCTCGAGCAACGCACCGCCGCGCTCGAACGGGCGGCGGCCAGCGCGCGGGACGATATGGGGGCGCTGCTCGATGACCTTCCCGCCGCCGAGCAGCGGGTCGGATCATTGGCCGAGCGGCTGAGGCAGACCGGCCTTGCCGCGCATGAGCAGGCCGGCGCGCTGGAGGCCGAGCTTTCGGCGCTGCTCGCGCGCGGTCGCGAGGCCGACGGGATCGCCGGCGGCGCGGCGCAAAGGCTGGCCGCCAATCTCGCCCAGATCGAGGGCAGTCTCGTTCGCGCCGACGAACGCATGGAAGCGGCGGGGACCCGTCTCGGCGAGATGGTCGAGACGGCGATGGAGCAGGCTTCCGAAGCGGCCGAGGCGACGCGGACGCTGATCGACGAACAGATGTCGGCGCTGCTGGCGACGATCGAGCAAAGCCGGACCGCGCTGACCGGCGCCGGCGACGAAGCGAGCCGGGCACTGGGCGAGCGGCTCGACGCGGTGGCCAGGCAGGTGCAGTCGGTCGCCGGAGATCTCGCCGCACAGGACGCCGCCACCGAAAGCTGGCTGCAACGGCTGGCGAACGAGTTGCGCATGCTGGGCGAGCGCATCGCCGACCTCGGCGAGAAAGGCGCGACCAGCGCCGCCGAGTTGCAGGAAAGGGTCGAGGCGAGCCGCAGCGGCATCGCCGAGCTCAGCCGCGAGCTGGCCGACAGCCGCGCGCGGGCGCAAAATTATATCGGCGAGGCCGAGGAGATCGGCGCCGCGCTCGAAGCGGTCACCAGCCGTCTCAACGAGGAGGTCTCGGCGGCGCTCGCCAATGTCCGGCGGCAGGCCGACGAGGCGCGCAGCTCGGCCGAGACGGCGGTGCCCTTCGTCGAGGCGCTCGACGCGGCAAGCGACCACAGCGCCGCCCGCCTCGCCGAGCTCGAGGAAGGACTCGCGCGCAAGCACAAATTGCTCGAAGCGCTGCTCGACCGGATCGAAAAGGGCGTCGGCGAGGCCGATGCCGAGCTCGTCCGGCTCGCAGAATCGCTCGACGCCAACGAGACGCGCGCGGCGACCCTGGCCGATGTCTCGGCGCCCAGGATCCGCGAGGCGCTGGCCGGCATCCGCGAGGCGGCCGAGCAGGCGGCGCAGGAAGCGCGCAAGGCCGTGCTGGAGGCGATACCCGACAGCGCCGCGGCGCTCGCCAAAGCCGGCGAAGAAGCATTCGCCCGGACGGTGGACGCGCAGGTGGCGCGGCAGATCGCCGACATCGAGGCCGCGGCCGAGCGGCTCACCGAGATCGGCCAGCAGGCCGCCGAGCGGCTGGCCAAGCATATGCTGTCGATGAACGAAACCGGCGCCGCGCTCGAGGAGCATATCGAAAAGGCGCGCGCCGAGCGCGAGGCGCGCGAGGGCGATGCGATGTCGCGGCGGGTCGCGCTGCTCATCGAATCGCTGAACTCGACCGCGATCGATGTCGCCAAGATATTGTCGAACGAAGTGACCGACAGCGCCTGGGCCGCCTATCTTAAGGGCGACCGGGGCGTGTTCACCCGCCGCGCGGTGCGGCTGCTCGATTCGGGCGAGGCGCGCGAGATCGCGCAGCATTATGAGGAAGACCGCGAATTCCGCGACAATGTGAACCGCTATATCCATGATTTCGAGGCGATGCTGCGCCGCATCCTCGCCGAGCGCGACGGCTCGCCGCTGGCGGTGACGATGCTCTCCTCGGACATGGGCAAGCTCTATGTCGCGCTCGCCCAGGCGATCGAGCGCCTCAGAAGCTAAGCTTCACCGTAAGACGACAGGAAACCCGCATGCTGGACGAATGGGCGCCCGAAAGCGAAGCGAGGCCAGAAAGCCGGCGCATCTATCGGGTCGGCTGGCTATTCGCAAAGGACAAGGCCAGCGTCATTTGGCATACGCCCGAGCCGATCCGCCAGGAGGCTCCCGAAACAGGCTCCTCCAAATCGGTGCCTTCTGTCCCGCGGTGGTGGAGTTCGACCGGCGGCATTTCCTGATCCGCTGTCCGATCGATCTTCATCTTCGCCTGTCGCAAAGCCCAGACGGAAAGCTCAACGTCGCCAACATGCATGGCGATAAGGGCGGGGTGCGCAAGAATATGATTGGCGAACTGCTCGTCTTCATGCCCCAGCATGAATGGCGCCATCCCGAACGCCCGGTCGTACAGATCGCGACGCCCTATTTGTTCGTTTCGGACGATCCGGTGACGATCAACCAGTTCCCGCCGCACGCGAGCGAAGGCCGGAAAGATTGCTCGTCGCCAAGGAAAACAAAAAGGGCTGAACCCTCAGAACCAGCGCGTCCAGTCGAGCTCGCGGGCGCCGATCCAGCCATATATCCAGTTGAGATAGAAAAGGCCGAACAGCAGCGCCGCGAGCAGCGTCGCCCGGAGCGCCTTGCTGGCGAAGCTGAAGCTGTGGGGGGCGCTGTCGGCCTGGCCGGGAAGCCTTTCGGCGCCGATCTCCTCGTCGGTGCGCACGCCCCAGGGCAGGACGAGGAAGAAGGACAGCACCCAGAAGAGCAGGTAGATGGCAAGGATCGAGACCGGTTCCATCGCCTCAGCATTCGATCCACAGCACGTCCACCACCGGCTTCTTGCCCGTCAGCCGCGCCGCCGCCCTGCGCACGGCGAGGCGGACCGCCTCCCGGCCGCCACCGCGCTTGCCGCTGCCCCTGCCGGCACCGGCGGCGGCTTCGGCAGCGGCCTTGGCCAGCAGGGCGACGAACTCCCTCTCGTCCCCGGCGATCGGAACGCCGTTGAGCGACACCAGCGGATCGGCGGCGGGGCGGCCGTCCCTCCCCAGCGCCAGCGCCACCGCGACATGGCCGTTGCGGGAGAGCTTGCGCCGCTCGCCGACCGCCGCGCCGTCGGCGGGAACGATAATGTCGCCGTCGAGCACCAGCCGTCCGGTGCGCTCCTCGCCGATTTTGGTCGGCCCGCCGGGCGCGAGGCGAACGAGGTCGCCATTCTGCTGGACGATGCCGTGCGGCACGCCCTGGGCACGGGCGAAGCGCGCCTGCTCGGCCATGTGACGCATCTCGCCATGGACGGGAACGATGATCTCGGGCCGGATCCAGCGGTACATCTCGGCGAGCTCGGGGCGGCCGGGATGGCCCGAGACATGGACGAAGGCCTGGCGCTCGGTGATCATGCGGATGCCGTTCGCGGCGAGCGCGTTCTGGATCCGGCCGATGGCGAGCTCGTTGCCCGGTATCTCCTTGGACGAGAAGATGACGAGATCGCCCCGGTCGAGCTCCAGCGGATGGTTGCCGGCGGCGATCCGCGCGAGCGCGGCACGCGGCTCGCCCTGGCCGCCGGTGGCGACGATCATCAGCTTCTCGGGCGGCAGCGCCATCGCGGCGTCGAAATCGACCGGATCGGGAAAGTCGGAAAGATAGCCCACGCTCCTGGAAATGCGGAGGATGCGCTCGAGCGAGCGGCCGGCGATGCAAATTCGCCGCCCGGTATCCGCTGCGACATGGCCGAGCGTCTTCAGACGCGCGGCGTTGGAGGCGAAGGTGGTGACGAGCACCCTACCCCCGGCTTCCGAAATCACGCGGTCGAGCCCCTCGCGCACCTCGGCCTCGGAGCCCGAGGCGGCCTCGTTGAAGACGTTGGTCGAATCGCAAATGAGGGCGAGCACGCCGGCATCGCCGATGCGAGTCAGCTCCTCGGCGGTGCTGGGATCGCCGATCTGGGGGGAATCGTCGAGCTTCCAGTCGCCGGTGTGGAAGATGCGGCCATGGGGCGTGTCGATGAGCAGCGCATTGCCCTCCGGGATCGAATGGGCGAGCGGCACGTAGCGCAGCCCGAAGGGGCCGAGAGTGAAATCGCCCCCCATCTCGACGATGTCGAGCTCGATCTCCTCGGCGATCCCTTCCTCCTCGAGCTTGGCGGCGATGAGGCCGGCGGTGAAGGGGGTGGCGTAAAGCGGCGCGCCGAGATCGGCGGCGAGATAGGGGATGGCGCCGATATGGTCCTCATGGCCGTGGGTGAGGACGATGCCGACGAGGTTCTCGCGTCGCTCCTCGATGAATTCGAGATCGGGCAGCACGAGATCGACGCCGGGATAGGCAGGGTCGGCGAAGGTGAGGCCGAGATCGACCATCAGCCATTTGCCCTCGGTGCCGTAGAGATTGACGTTCATGCCGATCTCGCCCGAGCCGCCGAGCGCGAGGAAGAGGAGTTCGTTGCCGGGCGTGGTCATGTGCAGCCTTCTTCGTTCCGATCAGGACCGGATCCGATGCGCTGCCAAAGGAGCGCCAGCCCCTGGATGGTGAGATCTGCCTCGACCGCGTCGAACAGCTCGGCGCGCTTGTCGAACAGGATGGCGAGCCCGCCCGTCGCGACCACCTTCGCCGGACGGCCGATCTCCTTTCTCATCCTTCCGACGAGCCCTTCGAGCATCGCCACATAGCCCCAATAGATGCCGACATGCATCTGCTCCTCGGTGGTGCGGCCGATCACCGACTCTCCTGCCGGCGCCTCGATGGCGACGCGCGGCAGCTTGGCGGCGGCGCTCACCAGCGCGTCGAGCGAGAGGTTGATGCCGGGGGCGATGATGCCGCCCTTGTAGGCGCCGTCATAATCGACCCAGTCGAGCGTCGTCGCGGTGCCGAAATCGATGACCACGAGATCGCCCTCATGCGCGGCATGGGCGGCGATCGCGTTCAATATCCGGTCGGCGCCGACGGCATGCGGCTCATCCACGTCGAGGGCGATGTCCCAGGCCGCGGGCGGCTGGCCGGCGATCACCGGCTCGACGCCGAAATATTTCCTCGCCAGCACTTCGAGATTATGCAGCGCGCGCGGCACGACGGTGGCGATCAGCACCGCGTCGACGGCGCTTTTGTCGAGCCCCTCGAGCGCAAGCAGCTGATAGAGCCACATCGCATATTCATCGCCGGTGCGCCTGGGATCGGTGGCGATGCGCCAGCGCGCGCGGATCGCCCCGGCCTCGCCAGCCTGCCGCGCCGGATCGATGAGCGCGAAGACGATATTGCTGTTCCCGGCATCGACGGCGAGGAGCATCGCAATTTCCCCTTCACTCAGTCCAGAAACACATCGCCGGCGTGCATGACATGGGTCGTGCCGTCGGCCAAGCGCAGCTTCAGGCCGCCGGACTCGTCGAGCCCTTCGAAGATGCCCGAAAAGCTGCCGCCCTCGCGGTCATGGGTGACGAGCGCGGTGCCCGGCGGATGGGCGCTGGCGAGCCAGGAGGCGCGGATCGAGGCGAGCCCTTCGCCGCGCCACAGGCCGAGCCAGCGGGCGAAGGCGGCGGCGAGCGCGTCGAGAAAGGCCGCCGGCGGCGGAGCGCGCCCAGCGACCGCTGCGAGACTCGTCGCGCAAAGGCCCGCCGGACAGGCGGCGAGGTTGACTCCGAAGCCGACGACCACGCACTCGCCCTGGCGATCGAGCAGCACGCCGCCGAGCTTGGCACCGCCCGCCATCAGATCGTTGGGCCATTTGAGCATCAGGGGGGCAGCCGGCGCGGCGCCGCTCGCCGCCTCGTGCATCGCCACCGCCGCGACCAGCCCCAGGGTCTGCGCCGGGGGATCGCCGGGCTGGAGGCGCACCAGGGTCGAGGCGTAGAGATTGCCGGGCGGCGACTGCCAGGAGCGGCCCTGCCGGCCGCGGCCGCCGGTCTGGCTTTCGGCACGCAGCCAGTCACCCTCGGGCGCCCCCTCGGCCGCGGCGGCGAGCAGGTCGTCATTGGTGGAGCCGGTCGAGAAGAGGGTGCGGATCAGAACAGCGCTCCGGCGGCGTTCGCCGCGGCGGCCTGAAGCCAGGCGAGGCTGAACAGGCCGAGCGGCGAGAGATAGATCGCCGCGGCGGCGATAAGCCCGCCTTCGAGCCGCCCCTTGCCGGGGGCGAGAGCGGGCGCGGGATCGTCGAAATAAGCGATCTTGACGATCTTGATGTAATAATAGGCGCCGATCACCGAAGTCGCGACCGCGACCGCCGCGAGCCAGACGAGATCGGCCTCTACCGCCGCCATGAACACGAACAGCTTGGGCCAGAAGCCCATCAGCGGCGGGATGCCGGCGAGCGAGAACATGAAGATGGCGAGCGCCGCGGCGAGCAGGGGGCGGCTGCGCGACAGGCCCGACAGCGCCGAGATCCCCTCGACCGGCCTGCCGTCGGCGTCGCGCATGCGCATGACGACGAGGAAGGCGCCGAGCGTCATCACCGCATAGACGGCCATGTAGACGAGCACCGCGGCGGCGCCCTCGCGGGTGCCGGCGGCGAGGCCGACGAGCGCGAAGCCGATATTGTTGATCGAGCTGTAGGCGAGCAGGCGCTTGACGTTCGTCTGGCCGATCGCGGCGACGCCGCCAAGGATGGTCGAGGCCAGTGCCATGAAGATGACGATCTGCCGCCATTCGAAGGCGGCGGGGCCCAGCGCCTCGAGCACCACGCGGACGGTGAGCGCCATCGCCGCGACCTTGGGCGCCGAGGCGAAGAAGGCGGTGACGGGGGTCGGCGCGCCTTCGTAGACATCGGGCGTCCACATGTGGAAGGGCACCGCCGAAACCTTGAAAGCGAGGCCGGCGAGCAGGAAGACGAGACCGAACAGCTCGCCGAGCGAGACGCCGTCGCGCTCCAGCGCGAGCGCCACCCCCTCGAACAGCGTCGTGCCGGTGAATCCGTAGAGCAGCGAGATGCCGTAGAGCAGGATGCCGCTCGCGAGCGCGCCGAGGACGAAATATTTGAGCCCCGCCTCGGCCGAGCGAAGATCCTTGCGGGCGAAGGAGGCGAGGACATAGGCGGCGAGGCTCTGCAGCTCGAGCCCGACATAGAGCATCAGAAAGTCGCCGGCCGAGACCATCACGCTCATGCCGATCGCGGCGAGCAGGATAAGCACCGGATATTCGCCCTGCATCTCGCCGGTGCGCCGAAAGAAGCCGGGGGCCATGATGATCGCGACCGCCGAAGCGGCGAAGATCAGAACCTTGGCGAAGGCGGCGAACGCATCGGCATTGTACTGGCCGTCGAACAGCGGGCCGCCATTTCCGGCAGGGCCGAGCAGCGACAGCCCCGCGAGCAGCAGCAGCAGGACCGACAGCCAGCTGATCGTGCGCGGCGTCGAAGGCTTGTTGCCGAACGCGGCGAGCAGCATGAGATCGGTGGCGCCGATCGCGAGAATGAGCTCCGGCGCGATGCGCAGAAGAATGTCCCAGATCGACATCAATGCGCCTCCGCCTCGAGCACGGCGCGGGGCCGCTCGGCAAGCCGGATCCGGGCATCGCCCGGCGGATCGGCGCGCTCGATGCGCCCGAGCAGCGTGCCGACATCGCCGCGCATCGGCGCCAAAAAGCTTTCTGGATAGACGCCCATCCACAGCACCACCGCCGCGATCGGCGCCAGCAACGCATATTCGCGCGACGAAAGATCGGGCATCAGCTTGGCTTCGGCAGTGCGCGCCTCGCCATAGGCGACCCGCCAATAGAGGAAGAGCATATAGGCCGCGGCGAGAATGATGCCGGTGGTGGCGACGAAGGCGACCCAGCTCGACGCCTCATAGGCGCCGACCAAAGCGAGGAACTCGCCGACGAAGCCCGACGTGCCGGGCAGGCCGATCGAGGCCATGGTGAACAGCATGAAGAGGAGCGCATAGCCCGGCATGTTGTTGGACAGGCCGCCATATTTCTCGATCTCGCGGCTGTGGAGGCGATCGTAGATGACGCCGACGCACAGGAACAGCGCCCCCGAGACGAGGCCGTGCGAAAGCATGACGATGAGCGCGCCCTCCATCCCCTGGCGGTTGAAGGCGAACAGGCCGATGGTGACGAAGGCCATGTGCGCGACGCTCGAATAGGCGATGAGCTTCTTCATGTCGCGCTGCACGAGCGCGACGAGCGAAGTGTAGACGACCGCGACCATCGACAGGCCGAAGACGATCCAGACGAGCTGAGCGGAGGCTTCGGGAAACATCGGCAGCGAGAAGCGGATGAAGCCATAGCCACCCATCTTCAAAAGCACGCCGGCGAGGATGACCGAGCCTGCGGTCGGCGCCTCGACATGCGCGTCGGGCAGCCAGGTGTGGACCGGCCACATCGGCATCTTGACCGCGAAGCTCGCGAAGAAGGCGAGCCACAGCCAGGTCTGGGCGGCGACGGGAAAATCGGTCTCGAGCAGCACCGGGATGCTTGTGGTGCCGGCGAAATCGATCATCCACAGCATCGCGATCAGCATCAGCACCGATCCCAGGAGCGTGTAGAGGAAGAATTTATAGGCCGCGTAGATGCGGTTGCCCCCGCCCCAGATGCCGATGATCAGATACATCGGGATGAGCCCGCCCTCGAAGAAGAGATAGAAGAGGAGGATGTCCTGGGCGGCGAAAACGCCGATCATCAGCGTCTCCATGAACAGGAAGGCGGCCATATATTCGGGCACTCGGCTGGTGATTGCACGCCAGCTCGCGCCGATGCAGATCGGCATCAGGAACAGTGTGAGCATGATCAGCATCAGCGAAATGCCGTCGATGCCGAGCGCCCAGGCGAAGGGGCCGAAAATGTCGAGCCGCTCGGTGAACTGCCATTGCGGTCCGGCGGCATCGAAGGCGCTCCAGGCGAGAGCGCCGAGGCCGAGCGTGGCGAGCGTCGTGGCGAGCGCGGTCCAGCGCGCCCCCTCGGCGCGCATGAACAGGCAGGCGAGCGCCCCCGCCATCGGCAGCGCGATCATCAGCGACAGGACCGGGAAATCGGCCGCGTTCATCGCGCCATCACCCAGGTCGCGGCGGCGGCGAGGCCGATGAGCATGACGAAGGCATAGCCGTACAGGTAGCCCGACTGCAGCCGCCGCGTGAGCACGGTGCCGCCCTTGACCAGCGCCGCGGCGCCGTCGGGGCCGAAACGGTCGATCGTCTTCTCGTCGCCGCGCTTCCAGAACAGCCGCCCGAGCGCCAGCGCGGGACGAACGAAAATGGCGTCGTAGAGCTCGTCGAAATACCATTTGTTGAGGAGGAAGCGGTAGAGCAGGCGCATATGCTCGGCCGTCTTCTCCGGCAGGTCGGTCCTCACCAGATAGGCATAGGCGGCGAGCGCGAGCCCGATCAGCATCGCGAATGTCGCCGACAGTTTCACCCACAGCGGCACTTCGTGCAGCGCGTGCATGAGATGTTCGTCATAGACGATGCTCCCGGCCCAGAAACCGGCCTCGTCGAGGAAGGGATGCGCCCAGACCCAGCCGGCGAAGACCGAGCCCAGGGCCAGCAGGGCGAGCGGCACGAGGATCGTCCAGGGACTTTCATGCGGACGGTAGCCGGCGGTGCTCTCGGGGAGGTCCCTCGCGGCGGGGCCGCGCGGCGAGGGCGGCTGCCCCGCATCCTCCCGCGCGGGCGCGTCATGGAGCGCGTGGCGGACATGTTCGCTCGCCGCCCAGCGCGGCCTGCCCCAGAAGGTGAGGAACATCAGCCGCCAGCTGTAGAAGCTGGTCAAAAGCGCGGCGAAGACGGCGATCGCGAAGGCGAAGCCGCTCGCCTCGCCCGGCGCGGCGAAGGCGGCCTCGACAATCGCGTCCTTCGAATAGAAGCCGGCCAGGCCGAAGATGCCGTAGATGCCGACGCCGGTGATCGCGAGCGTGCCGACCAGCATCGTCCAGAAGGTGAAGGGTATCTCGCGGCGCAGCGCGCCATAGCAGCGCATGTCCTGCTCGTGATGCATGGCGTGGATGACGCTGCCCGCGCCCAGGAACAACAGCGCCTTGAAGAAGGCGTGGGTGAAGAGGTGGAACATCGCCGCGCCATAGGCGCCGACACCCGCGGCGATGAACATGTATCCCAGCTGCGAGCAGGTCGAATAGGCGATCACGCGCTTGATGTCGGTCTGGGTGACGGCGACGGTGGCGGCGAACAAGGCGGTGACCGCGCCGACGAGGATGACCGTCTCCATCGCGGCCGGCGCGGCCTCGAACATCGGCGACAGGCGGCAGACCATGAACACGCCCGCGGTGACCATCGTCGCGGCGTGGATGAGCGCGGAGACGGGCGTCGGGCCCTCCATCGCGTCGGGCAGCCAGGTGTGCAGCGGCAGCTGCGCCGACTTGCCCATCGCGCCGACGAACAGCAGCAGGCAGATCGCCGTCATGACGTCGACGCGCATGCCGAGGAAGCCGAAGCTCGCGCCGGCGAAGGCGGGGGTGGCGTCGAGGATCGCCGGGATCGAAACCGTGCCGAAGACGAGGAAGGTCGCGAAGATGCCGAGCGAGAAGCCGAAATCGCCGACGCGGTTGACGATGAACGCCTTCAATGCCGCGGCGTTGGCGCTCGGCTTGTGGTACCAGAAGCCGATCAGGAGATAGGAGGCGAGCCCGACCCCTTCCCAGCCGAAGAACATCTGGACGAGATTGTCGGCGGTGACCAGCATCAGCATCGCGAAGCTGAACAGCGAGAGATAGGCGAAGAAGCGCGGCTGCGAGGGATCGTCCGCCATATAGCCCCAGCTGTAGAGATGGACGAGCGCCGAGACGGTGGTGACGACGACGAGCATCACCGCGGTCAGCGCATCGACGCGCAGCGCCCATTCGACCTCCATCCCGCCCGAGCGGATCCAGTCGAGCACTGGATAGAGGGCCGATGTCGCCTCGCCGGCCATGAAGGCGAGGAAGATCGGCCAGGAAAGCGCGCAGGAGACGAACAGCGCGCCGGTGGTGACGAGCTTCGATGCCGTGTTGCCGATCAGCCGCCCGCCGAGGCCGGCGACGATCGCCGCCGCGAGCGGCAGGAAGACGATGAGGTGGATCATGACAATCCTCCCCAGCTCGTCGGGGAGGGGGACCGTCGAAGCCGGTGGAGGGGTGCGAGCGAAGCGAGCATGACCCGGCTAAAATCATCGATAGCGGGAAGCTGCGTGCGAGACCCCTCCACCACCCTGCGGGTGGTCCCCCTCCCCGCGCTTCGCGCAGGGAGGATTTTTGGCACCGCCATCCTCACCCCTTCATCCGGCTGGGATCGTCGACCGCGATGGTGCCGCGGCCGCGGAAGTAGATGACGAGGATGGCGAGCCCGACGGCGGCCTCGCCGGCGGCGACGGTGAGCACGAACATCGCGAACACCTGCCCCACCATGTCATCGAGATAGACCGAGAAGGCGACGAGATTGATGTTGACGGCGAGCAGGATGAGCGCGATCGCCATCTGGATGACGATGATGTTCTTGCGATTGAGGAAGATGCCGAACACGCCGATCACGAACAGGATCGCCGCGACGACGAGATAATGGCCGAGCCCGATCATGCCGCTCTCCCCGAACCGTCACCCTGAACCTGTTTCAGTGTCCATGAGGCCATTTGCGCGATTTGCGGGCATGAAGATGGATGCTGAAACAAGTTCAGCATGACGGAAGTGGAAAACATCCTCACAATTCCACCCCCTCGCCGATCCCGGGCCGGGTCATTCGGATCGCGTCCCCCGGCTTGCGCCGCACCTGCTCGGAAACCTTCTGCCTCAGGACGCCGCTGCGCTCGCGGGTGGTGAGGACGATGGCGCCGATCATGGCGACGAGGAGAACGAGCCCCGCCGCCTCGAAGACGTAGAGATAGCGCGAATAGAGCACCGTACCGAGCGCCTGGATGTTGGGCATGATATCGGGCGCCGGCGCGGCGCGCAGCGCGGGCTCGATCACGCCGGCGTTCCAGGCGCCGACGGCGAAGATAATCTCGGCGATGAGCACGAGGCCAAGCACCGCGCCGATGCCGGCATAGCGGGTGAAGCCCGAGCGCAGCTCGGCGAAATCGATGTCGAGCATCATGACGACGAACAGGAACAGGACCGCGACCGCGCCGACATAGACGATGACGAGCAAGAGGGCGATGAACTCGGCGCCCAGCGTCAGCATCAGCGCCGCGCCGTTGAAGAAGGCGAGGATGAGCCAGAGCACCGAATGCACCGGGTTGCGCGCGAGGATCGTCATCGCCGCGCTGGCGACGATCACGACCGCGAAAAGGTAGAAGGCGAAGGCCTGGATCATGCGCTTGCGGAGACCTCTTCGGCAACCCGATCCTTCGATACGGGCCTTCGCCCTTCGGCAAGTTCAGGACCTCGATCCCCACTCAGGATGAACGGGTCTGGGAGAATCGCGCCGGCCATTACCGATAGGGCGCGTCGGCGGCAAGATTGGCGGCGATGAGGCGCTCCCACTTGTCGCCATTCTCGAGCAGCTTGGCCTTGTCGTAGATGAGCTCCTCCCGGCTTTCGGTGGCGAATTCGAAATTCGGCCCCTCGACGATCGCGTCGACCGGGCAGGATTCCTCGCACAGGCCGCAATAGATGCATTTCACCATGTCGATGTCGTAGCGGGTGGTGCGGCGCGACCCGTCCTCGCGCGGCTCGGCCTCGATGGTGATGGCGAGCGCCGGGCACACCGCTTCACACAGCTTGCAGGCGATGCAGCGCTCCTCGCCATTGGGATAGCGGCGAAGCGCATGCTCGCCGCGGAAGCGGGGCGAGATCGGGTTCTTCTCATAGGGATAGTTGATCGTCGCCTTGGCCTTGAAGAAATATTTGAGGGTAAGCCAGTGCGCCTTCAGAAATTCCCACAGGGTGAAGCTCTTGATCCAGTGGCCGAGGCTCATGAGAAGGCTCCGGTCCTGATCTTGCAGGAGGGATGGAAGCGCGCCGCCGCCTCCTCGCTGTAGAGGCCGCCGCGCTCCGGGCAGGGCTCGGTGGTGACGAGCAGCCAGCCCGAGACGATGACCACCCAGAGAAGCGAGACGGGGAGGAATATCTTCCAGCCCAGGCGCATGAGCTGGTCGTAGCGGAAGCGCGGCACCGTCGCCTTCACCCAGGAGAAGATGAAGAAGAAAAAGAGAATCTTGGCGAGCAGCCAGAAAATGCCCGGGATCGCGTAGAGCGGCGCCCAGTCGATCGGCGGCAGCCAGCCGCCGAAGAAGAGGATGGCGTTCAATGCGCACATCAGCAGCACATTGCCATATTCGCCGAGCCAGAAGAGCGCGAAGCTCATCGAAGAATATTCGGTCTGGTAGCCCGCGACGAGCTCGGATTCGGCCTCGGTGAGGTCGAAAGGCGCGCGCGCCGTCTCGGCCATCGAGGAGATGAGGAAGATCACCGCCATCGGAAAGAGCAGCGGGTTGAAGGCGAAGCCGTTGACCAGGCCGAACACATGCCCCTGCTGGGCGAGGATGATCCCCTGCACGCTGAAGGTCCCCGCATAGAGGATGACGGGGATGAGGACGAAGCCGATCGAGACCTCGTAGGAGACCATCTGCGCCGCCGCGCGCAGCGCCGAGAAGAAGGGATATTTGGAGTTTGACGCCCAGCCCGAGACGATGATGCCGTAGACGCCCAGCGAGGAGACGGCGAGGATGTAGAGCAGCGCGACATTGATGTCGGCGAGCACCATGTCCGGCCCGAAGGGGATCACCGCCCAGGCGATAAGCGCGACCGTGAAGGTGATGATCGGGGCGATGATGAAGAGGCCGCGATTGGCGCCCGCCGGGACGATCGTTTCCTTGAGGAACACCTTGAGCCCGTCGGCGAAGCTTTGCAGCAGGCCGAAGGGGCCGACGACATTGGGCCCGCGGCGCAAGGCGATCGCCGCCCAGATCTTGCGGTCGGCATAGATGACGAGCGCCACCGCGAGCATCAGCGGCAGCGCGATCATGAGGATGAAGACGAGGGTGGCGACGAACCAGCCCCAGCCGAGCCCGAGCTGCGCCTGGAAGAATTCGGTCATTTGCCGCCCCTGCCCGTCATCCCGGACGCGCGCAGCGCGATCCGGGATCCACTCCTCGCGCCCTCGAAAGCAGATGGACCCCGGATCAAGTCCGGGGTGACGATGAAGGAAAGCATCATCACTCCGCCGCCTCCAGGAAGGTCTCGCCCCAAACTCCGGGCGCTTCCCCGGCCCTTGCATGCTCCCGCGAAGGCGGGAGCCCGGGCGGGACGTCCGCGCCGCTGGGTTCCTGACTGCGCAGGAACACGGATGTTCACCACCCTCATTCCGCCGCCTCCAGGAAGGTCTCGCCGTGGAGGAGCTCGGCCGAGCAGCGGCGCATCGTCGGCGAGGCGCGGGCGATCGGGTTGGTGAGGTAGAAATCCTCGATCGGATATTCGATCCGGCCCGAGACCTTGGGCGCCCTGCCGGGCGGCGCCGGCGGATCGAAGGCGGCGAGGCCGACACTGCCGAGATGGGGAAAGTCCCTCGCCATCGCGTCGCGCAGCTCGCCGAGGCTGTCGAAGGGCAGCGTCCTGCCGAGCGCGTCGGACAGCGCGCGCAATATCGTCCAGTCCTCGCGCGCGTCGCCGGGCGGATGGACGGCGAATTCGCTCCGCTGCACCCGACCTTCGAGATTGACATAGGTGCCGTGCTTTTCGGCGTGGGAGGCGGCGGGGAGGATGACGTCGGCATGTTCGACGCCTTTATCGCCATGGGTGCCGATATAGACGGTGAAGGTCCCGGCGAAGGCGGCGGTGTCGAGCTCGTCGGCGCCCAGCAGGAACAGCGCCTCGAGCGTGCCGGCACGCTGGCGGAGCGCCTCGACGCCGCCTTCGGTCCAGAAGCCGATATCGAGCGCGCCGACGCGGGCGGCGGCGGTGTGGAGCAGGTTGAACTCGGCGCCGAGCGCGCTCGCCGAGGCCAGCGCCGCTTCATGGGCGCGGTCATGGCGGAGCGCGCCCATGCCGACGACGAGCGCTTTCCTTTCAGCGGCCTGGAATGCGTCCTTCACATCCTTCGGCAGCTTCGCGAGAGCCTCGAGATCGTCGCCGAGCCAGGCCGCCGGATAGGTGAGATCGACTTCCGGGCCGATCGCGAAGACCCGCGCATGCTCCTTGACCACCGCCTTCCTGATGCGGGTGTTGACGAGCGGCGCCTCCCAGCGCGGATTGGCGCCGACGAGCAGCACCGCGTCCATATGCTCCATGCCGGCGATCGTCGAATGGAAGCGGTAGGCTCCCGGATCGCCGGCCGGATATTTCGCCCCGTCCTGGCGCGCCTCGTGCAGGCCCGAGCCGCAGGCGGCGAGCAGCGCCTTCATCGCATAGAGCGATTCGAGGTCCTGAAGGTCGCCGGCGATCGCGGCGACCTCATCGCCCTTCGCGCCCTTCAGCCGCCCGGCGATCGCCGCGAACGCCTCCTCCCAGCTCGCCGGCCGGAGCGCGCCGTCGCGGCGGAGCCAGGGCCGGTCGAGCCGGTTCCGCACGAGCCCGTCGATCTGGTAGCGCGTCTTGTCATGCGCCCATTCCTCGTTGACGGCATCGTTGATGCGCGGCAGCACGCGCAGCACCTGCCGCCCGCGCGCGTCGAGGCGGATATTGGCGCCGATAGCGTCGGAGACGTCGATGCCGGGCACTTTCCTGAGCTCCCAGGGGCGGTATTCGAACGCATAGGGCTTGTGGGTGAGCGCGCCGACCGGGCAGAGATCGTTGACATTGCCCGATAGCTCGCTCGTCGCCGCCTGTTCGAGATAGGTGGTGATCTGCATGTTCTCGCCGCGATAGAGGGCGCCGATCTCCTCGACCCCGCCCACCTCCTCGGCGAAGCGGATGCAGCGCGTGCAGTGGATGCAGCGGGTCATGATCGTCTTGATGATCGGGCCCATATATTTCTCGGTCACCGCGCGCTTGTTCTCCGAATAGCGGCTATGGCCCATGCCGTAGGCGAGGCTCTGGTCCTGCAGGTCGCATTCGCCGCCCTGGTCGCAGATCGGGCAGTCGAGCGGATGGTTGATGAGGAGGAACTCCATCACCCCCTCGCGCGCCTTCTTCACCATCGGCGACATGGTGATGATCTCCTGCCCCTCGGCGGCGGGGAGCGCGCAGGAGGCCTGCGGCTTGGGCGGGCCGGGCTTCACCTCGACGAGGCACATGCGGCAATTGCCGGCGATCGACAGGCGCTCATGATAGCAGAAGCGCGGGATCTCCTTGCCGGCGAGCTCGGCCGCCTGGAGCACGGTCGCGCCCTCGGGGACCTCGATCTCCTCGCCGTCGACGGTGAGCTTAGGCATCGGACGCTTCCGAAATCGCTCTGCGGTCACCCTGAACTCGTTTCAGGGTCCATTCTGTCGTCCGCGAAGACGGCGCAGGCGGAAAAATGGATGCTGAAACACGTCCAGCATGACGAATCGGAGAATGGACAGTCATTCCGCCGCCTCCATGACCGGGGGGGCGTCGCCGGGGCGCTTGCGCTCGGCAATGCGGCGCTCGAGCTCGGGGCGGAAATGGCGGATGAGGCCCTGGATCGGCCAGGCGGCGGCGTCGCCCAATGCGCAGATCGTATGGCCCTCGACCTGCTTGGTGACATCCCACAGCGTGTCGATCTCGGGCACCTCGGCATTGCCTTTCCGCAGCCGCTCCATCACCCGCCACATCCAGCCCGCGCCCTCGCGGCACGGCGTGCACTGGCCGCAGCTTTCATGCTTGTAGAAATAGGAGATGCGGGCAATCGCGCGGACGATGTCGGTCGACTTGTCCATGACGATCACCGCCGCCGTGCCGAGCCCGGACTGAAGGTCGCGCAGGCCGTCGAAATCCATCGGCGCGTCGATGATCTCCTGGGCGGGCACCAGCGGCACCGAGGAGCCGCCGGGGATGACGGCGAGGAGATTGTCCCAGCCCCCTCTTATGCCCCCCGCGTGCCGGTCGATGAGCTCGCGGAAGGGAATGCTCATCGCCTCCTCGACGACGCAGGGCCTTTCGACATGGCCCGAAATCTGGAACAGCTTGGTGCCGTGGTTCTTGTCGCGGCCGAACGAGGCGAACCACGAGGCGCCGCGCCGCAATATCGTCGGCACCACGGCGATGCTCTCGACATTGTTGACCGTCGTCGGGCAGCCGTAGAGCCCCGCGCCGGCGGGGAATGGCGGCTTCAACCGCGGCTGGCCCTTCTTGCCCTCGAGGCTTTCGAGGAGCGCGGTCTCCTCGCCGCAGATATAGGCGCCGGCGCCGCGATGGACGAAAATGTCGTAATCATAGCCCGAGCCGCAGGCGTTCCTGCCGACGAGGCCCGCCTCATAGGCCTCGGCGACGGCGGCGAAGAGCGTTTCGGCCTCGCGCACGAACTCGCCGCGTATGTAGATGTAGCAGGCGCGCGCGCGCATCGCGTAGCCGGAGACGAGCGCGCCTTCGATCAGCTTGTGCGGATCGTGGCGCATGATCTCGCGGTCCTTGCAGCTGCCGGGCTCGGATTCGTCGGCATTGACGACGAGAAAGCTCGGCCGCGGATTGCCGCGGTCGTCGAGCGGCGGCTCCTTGGGCATGAACGACCATTTGAGGCCGGTAGGAAAACCGGCGCCGCCGCGGCCGCGCAGGCCCGATTCCTTGACCTCCTCGATGATCGAATCCTGGTCGCGCTGGAGCAGCCTTTTGGTGCCGTCCCAGTCGCCGCGCGCCCTCGCGGCCTTCAGTCCCCAGGGCTGAAAGCCGTAGACATTGGTGAAGATGCGATCCTTGTCCTCAAGCACGCGGTCGCCCTTTTCTCAGCAATCGCTTCACCCACTGGACGACGAGCCCCAAGAGGAGCGTGCCGCCGACCCAGCCGACGAAATCCAGCGCCAGCGTCGCCAGCGTGATCGGCTGCTCGGTGAACGCGCGCACCCCCTGATAGACGAGAAACAGGATCACGCCCCAGATGAGCCAATATCTCACCCATGCGGGCATGCCGCCGCTCCGCTCCGCCATCACCATTCCCCCCGATAGTCGTGATTTTCGCGCGCCATTGCCGCAAGCGTCGTCGGCCCGCCTTCGGGGCAGCTCGCCCGGCGCCCGGTCTGCGGCCCCGGCGGCGGCGTCTCGCCCCGCGCCAAGGCATCGAAAATGGCGAGCGCGATCCCATGGTCGAGATCCTCGTAATTGTCGTCGTTCACCTGCATCATCGGCGCGTTGGCGCAGGCGCCGAGACATTCGACCTCGGACAGGGTGAAGAGGCCGTCCTCGCTGGTCTCGCCCTTCTTCATCCCGCGCTCGCCGCAGGCGCGGAAGACCTCGTCCGATCCGGCGAGCATGCACGGCGTCGTGCCGCAGACCTGGACGTGATATCTGCCGACCGGCGCGAGGTTGAACATGGTGTAGAAGCTCGCGACCTCGAGCGCGCGGATATAGGGCATGTCGAGCAGCTTCGCGACGAACTCGATCACGGGGACGGGCAGCCAGCCCTGCGTTCCGGTCTCGGCGCCGACCTGGCGCTGGGCGAGGTCGAGCAGCGGCAGGATCGCGCTGTGCTCGCGACCTTGCGGGTAGCGCGCGACGATCGCTTTGGCCTTCTCGGCATTTTCGTCGGTCCAGGCGAAATCGCCCCAGCGGGCGCGGATCTCGTCGATCTCCGGAATGGCGTTGGCGACATCGATCACCGGTCCACCTCCCCGAAGACGATGTCGAGCGCGCCCAATATCGCGGTGGCGTCGGCGAGCATGTGGCCGCGGGTCATGAAGTCCATCGCCTGGAGATGCGAGAAGCCGGTCGGCCTGAACTTGACGCGATAGGGTTTGTTCGTCCCGTCGGCGACCAGATAGACGCCGAATTCGCCCTTGGGGCTCTCGGTCGCGACATAGACCTCGCCGGCGGGCACGTGGAAGCCCTCGGTATAGAGCTTGAAATGGTGGATCAGCGCTTCCATCGAGCTCTTCATCTCGGCGCGGCGCGGCGGCGCGACCTTGCGGTCGAGCGTGATCACCGGTCCCTCGGGAAGCTCGGCGAGGCATTGCCTGACGATCCGCGCCGATTGCCTGACCTCCTCGACGCGGACCATCATGCGGTCGTAGCAGTCCCCCTTGGTGCCGACCGGCACCTCGAACTCCATGCGGTCGTAGACGTCGTAGGGCTGCGATTTCCTCAAGTCCCAGGGCACGCCGGCAGCGCGCAGCATCGGTCCCGAAAAGCCCCAGCGGATCGCATCGTCCCTGGAGACGACGGCGATGTCGACATTTCGCTGCTTGAAGATGCGGTTGTCGGCGACGAGGGAAATCGCGTCCTCGAACAGCTCGGGCACTCGGCGGTCGAGCCAGTCGCCGATGTCGGCGAGGAGCTTGACGGGGAGGTCCTGATGGACGCCGCCGACGCGGAAATAATTGGCGTGCATCCGCGCGCCGGACGCGCGCTCGTAGAAGTTCATCACATCCTCGCGCAGCTCGAACAGCCACAGGTTGGGAGTCATCGCGCCGACATCCATGATGTGGCTGCCGATGTTGAGGAAATGGTTCGACATCCGCGTCAGCTCGGCGAAGAGCACGCGGATATATTGGGCGCGCAAGGGGACTTCGAGGCCCAATAGCTTCTCGACCGCGAGCACGAAGCTGTGCTCCATGCACATCGGCGAGACATAGTCGAGCCGGTCGGTATAGGGGAGCGCCTGGGTGTAGGTCTTGTATTCGCACAGCTTCTCGGTGCCGCGGTGCAGGAGACCGACATGCGGGTCGACGCGCTCGACGATCTCGCCGTCGAGCTCGAGGACGAGACGGAGTACGCCGTGCGCGGCCGGATGCTGGGGGCCGAAATTGATCGTATAGTTGGCGATCTCGGTCTCGGTCGCCCCGGTCTTCTCGATCTCCTCCTCGGCCAGTTCCTGATCGGCTCCGGGATCGGTGCGGTCATGGCGGCGCAGGTCAGTCATCCCTGTCGATCTCCCCCGCCTTCAAGGGCGTCGGCGCGCCGGGCGCCTGCGGCTCGGCCTTCTCGTCTCCGGGAAGCACATATTCGGCCCCCTCCCAGGGGCTGAGGAAATCGAAATTGCGGAATTCCTGGGCGAGCTTCACCGGCTCGTAGATCACCCGCTTATGCTCCTCGGAATAGCGCAGCTCGACATAGCCGGTGAGCGGGAAATCCTTGCGGAAGGGGTGGCCCCGGAAGCCGTAGTCGGTGAGGATGCGGCGCAAATCCGGATTGCCCTCGAACAGCACGCCGTAGAGATCATAGATCTCGCGCTCGAGCCAGCCGGCGACCGGCCACAGCGAGGTCACCGAGGGCACCGGCCTTTCCTCGTCGGTGGAGACATGGACGCGCAGGCGATGGTTTTCCGTCAGCGAAAGCAGGCAATAGACGACCTCGAAACGCTCGCGCCGCTCGGGATAGTCGACGCCGACGATCTCCATCAGCTGCTGATAATCCATTGAATCGCGCAGCGCGGTCATCACCTCGAGCAGCTTTTCGCGCTCGACCCGGAGCGCGATCTCGCCGACCTTCTCGCTGGCGTCGAGCAGCCTGTCGCCCAGCGCGTCGCGCGCCTGCTCGATCACCCCTTCGTTCGAGGCATATTTGGGATGCGGTGCGGTCATCGGTCTAGCGCTCGATCGTGCCCTCGCGGCGGATCTTGCGCTGCAATTGCATCACTCCGTAGAGCAGCGCCTCGGCCGTCGGCGGGCAGCCGGGGACGTAGATGTCGACCGGCACGATGCGATCGCAGCCGCGCACCACCGAATAGCTGTAATGATAATAGCCGCCGCCATTCGCGCAGCTTCCCATCGAGATGACGTAGCGCGGCTCCGACATCTGGTCGTAGACGCGCCGGAAGGCGGGCGCCATCTTGTTGCACAGCGTGCCGGCGACGATGATGAGGTCGCTCTGGCGCGGGGAGGCGCGCGGCGCGACCCCGAAGCGCTCCATGTCGTAGCGCGGCATGTTGACATGGATCATCTCGACCGCGCAGCAGGCGAGCCCGAAGGTCATCCACCACAGCGAGCCGGTGCGCGCCCACTGGAACACCTCCTCGGTCGAGGTGAGGAGGAAGCCCTTCTCGCCGACCTCCTTCGATACGTCGCCGAAAAAGGCGTCGCGCGGCGGGTTCGCGGCGTCCGCCTCCCTGGGATCGAGGATCACTCCCATTCGAGTGCCCCCTTCTTCCAGGCGTAGACATAGCCGATGGTGAGCTCGGCGAGGAACACCATCATCGCCGCCCAGCCGGCGAAGCCGATGAAGCCCAGCGACACCGCCCAGGGGAAGAGGAACGCGACCTCGAGATCGAAGATGATGAACAGGATCGCGATCAGATAGAAGCGCACGTCGAACTGGGCGCGCGAATCCTCGAAGGCGGGAAAACCGCATTCATATTCGGCGAGCTTGTCGGCATAGGGGCGGCTCGCGCCGGTGAACCAGGAGACGAGGATCGGCAGCACGACGAAGGCGACCGACATCGCGAGGGCGACGCCGAGAAACATGAGGATCGGCAGATATTGGGCGGCGGTGGACGCCATGATCGCGAGCTCCAAAGCGGCTGGAAAGCGACAAAAATCCTTGCCGCCAGCATGTAGAGGAGCAGGCAGTGACCCGCAACCCGCGTGGCGCCCCCCGTCCTTTGCGGCACCCTCCGCCGTTTCGGGCCATGCCCCCGCGGCTCCCGCTCGCAGGCCGTGCGGAACCGGTAGCTATCGCAGCGCCGCAGCGAGGAGCTTGTGAAGGCGCGAATGGAGCTTGTCGTTGGCGGCGACCAGCTGCCCGGACTCGACCGCCCGTTCGCCGCCCCTGAAATCGGTGACGAAGCCGCCCGCCTCGCGGACGAGGAGGATGCCGGCGGCGATATCCCAGGCTTGCAGATCCTCCTCCCAATAGCCGTCAAAGCGGCCCGCGGCGACCCAGGCGAGATCGAGCGCCGCCGAGCCGAAGCGGCGGATGCCGGCAACCTGGGGCGAGATTTCGGAGAGAATGCGGTGCCAGCGTTCGAGGTCGCCATGGCCGCGATAGGGGATGCCGGTGGCGATGAGCGCGTCGGAAAGGTCGCGGCGGGCGGAGACGCGCAGCCGCCGGTCGCCCATCCAGGCGCCCCTTCCCTTCTCGGCCCAGAACACCTCGTCGGTGAGCGGCTGGTAGACGAGGCCATGGGTGATCTCGGGCCGGCCGCCGGCGCCATGCGGCTCCTCGACCGCGATCGAGATCGAGAAATGCGGGATGCCGTGGAGGAAATTGGAGGTGCCGTCGATCGGGTCGACGATCCAGCGCGGCTTGCCGGGCTCGCCCTCCACCGCCTCGCCCTCCTCGCGCAGCATGCCCCAGCCGGGCCGGGCGTGCGTCAGCTCCTCGACGATCGTCTCCTCGGCGCGCCGGTCGGCCAGCGAGACGAAGTCGGCCGGGCCCTTTTTCGAGACCTGCAAATGCTCGACCTCGCCGAAATCGCGGCGGATGCGAGGCGCGGCGCGGCGGGCGGCGCGCTGCATGACGGTGATCAGGCCCGAATGGGACGGCATCGATAAGCTCCTCCGCTCCCCTTCAAGGGAGGGGCCGGGGGTGGGGCGCAGCGCGCAAGGCTATTCAGCCTTCTTCACATAGCTTTGCTCGTAGACGTCGACGACGATCCGCGTCCCCGAGCTGATGTGCGGCGGCACCATCACCTTGACGCCATTGTCGAGCACCGCCGGCTTGTAGGAGGAGCTCGCCGTCTGGCCCTTGACCACCGCGTCGGCCTCGACCACCTCGGCCTCGACCTGATCGGGCAGCTGGACGCTGATCGGCTTGCCGTCATGCATTTCGAGCAGCACGTTCATGCCGTCCTGCAGGAAGGCGACGGCGTCGCCGAGCATGTCCGCGGGCAGCGAAATCTGCTCGAACGTCTCCTTGTCCATGAACACGAGCATGTCGCCCTCGGGATAGAGATACTGGAACTCCCTGGTGTCGAGCCGCACCCGCTCGACGGTCTCGGCGGAGCGGAAGCGGACGTTGTTCTTGCGCCCGTCGAGCAGGTTCTTCATCTCGACCTGCATATAGGCGCCGCCCTTGCCGGGCTGGGTGTGCTGAATCTTGACCGCGCGCCAGATGCCGCCGTCATATTCGATGATGTTGCCTGGACGGATGTCCACGCCGCTGATCTTCATTGGCGATGCTCGCTAGGGATTGGGCTGGAGTTCGAAATCGTCGGATTCGGCGCGGGCCTTAGCGCGCGGACGCTCGCTTTTCAATTCGGCCTCCGGCGCCCTCCCCCTCCCGGTGAGCAGCGGATAGGGATTGACCGGCTCGCCGCCGTGCCAGTCGTCCTCGGGATGCATGCGGTGGACGGCGAAGTGAAGATGGGGTGCCGATTCGCTGGCATTGCCGGTGCTTCCGACCTCTCCGAGCAGGTCCCCGCGCTCCACCCGCTGCCCTTCCTTCAGCCCCGGCGCATAGTCGGCGAGATGGGCGTAATAATATATCCAGCGGCGGTCGGGCGAGCGGACGTAGACGGTCTTGCCGCCGCCGCCGTCGCTGAAGAAGATGCGCTCGACGATCCCCGGCGCGGCGGCGATGACTGGCGTGCCGCGCGGGGCCATGATGTCGATCGCGTCGTGCACCCGCTCGCCGGCGGCGCGCGCGTCGGCGAAGGTGTCGACGAGCTCCTCGCTCCTGGCGCCGAGCACCGGCACCGCCATGCCCTCGGGGCCGATCACCAGCCGATCGTCGGGAAGCCGCGCCATCGCCGTCTCGCTCCTGCCTTCCCGTTCCGCCCTTAGCGGATCGCCATCGGGCGAAGCGGGACGGACCTGGTTGAAATAGAAGATCCAGAACAGGCTCGCCGCGGCGGCGGCGAGCACCGCGGTGACGATGACGATGAAGCCGGTCTTGGCGCTCATGCCTGGAAGACGACCTCGGTGCCTTCATCGACCATCAGCGCGGCGCGCGCGGCGTCCCAATTGGTCATGCGCACGCAGCCATGGCTTTCGGCGCGCTTGATCGTCTCGGGGGCGTTGGTGCCGTGGAGCCCTAGATGCTCCTTCGAAATGTCGATCCAGACGATGCCCACCGGGCCGTTGGGGCCGGGAGGCAGGAGCTGCTGCTCGGCATCGTCGGGAACGTCCCAGAAGAGCTTGGGCTGATATTCGAAGGGCGGGAACCAGGCGACCGCGTTGACCCGCCAGTCGCCGAGCGGCAGCGGATCCCTGTCGCTGCCGAGGGTCGCGGGGAATTGCGCGACGAGCCTGTCGTCATCGCCGATGATGCGCACCACCTTGTCCGACTTGTCGACCACCACGCGCTTCGCCTTCGGCTGGTCGGGGTCGACGTTGAGGTCGCTCAACAGCTGCGCCACCTTGCCCTCGGCATCGCCATGGTCGCGCGAGCGCGGCAGCACGTTGGGAAGGCGCAGCACCGTCCCCGCCTCGAGCACCGTTTTGGGATCGTTGAGCGCGACGATGGAGTCGGGGGTGGTGTGGAACTTCTCGGACAGCTTCTCGAGCAGGTTGCGGTAGGCGAGCCGCTCCATCTCGGCCTGCTCGGCGGGGTCGTCGGGAATTTTCCTCACGAACGGTCCCTCGGCGTCGCCCTCGTCGATCTCGAGCCGCAGCGTCGCCTTCACCCGGTTCTCGAGCAGCGCCTCGCGCGTCGCCTTGTCGAGCTCGCCGGTGATCTCGAGGCCGCGCGCCTCCTGAAAGCCCTCGAGCGCGCTTTCAAAGGAAATGCCCGCTAGCCCGTCGATGACGCCGGGGGAGAAGCCGGCCCTGTCGAGCAGCACCTGGGCGTGGAAGATCTCGCCGTCGATCTCGGCCGGGCGCTCGGCGTCCGCGCCGGCCTCGCGCGCCGCCTTGTCGGCCTGTTTCGAGAGCGGCCGCGGATCATTCTCCTTCTCGATCAGCGGGGCCGCGCCGCCGCTTTCGGAATGCTTCTCGCTCTCATGATGCTCGGCCGAGGAAATCCCGGCAAGGCCCAGCGCCGCGGCGGCGGCCGCGGACAACAATATGCGCGTCTTCACTCTCGTCGCTCCCGCTTGGTTCGCATATTTCCCCCAACGCTAAAGGAGAAACTTATTTCCGGGGGCCCTCGTTCGAGGCGCGATGGCAGAGGCGATCCGCATCGGCTGCTCGGGCTGGTCCTACAAGCATTGGCGCGGCCGCTTCTATCCGCAGAAGCTGGCGCAAATGGACTGGTTCGGCCATTATGCCGGACATTTCGACACCGTCGAGCTCAACACCAGCTTCTACCGCCAGCCCAGGCCGGAGACCTTCGACACATGGCGCGAGCAGGCGCCGCAAGGCTTTCGCTATGCGGTGAAGGCCAACCGCTACCTCACCCATATGAAGAAGCTCAAGGACTGCGCCGGGCCCCTGGAGCGCATGCTGGAGCCGATGCGGCGGCTGAAGAAGACGCTGGGACCGATCCTCTACCAGCTGCCCCCCAACATGAAGATCGACCTCGAGCGTCTCGAAAGCTTTCTTAGGCTGCTGCCCGGCGATCTCACCCATGTCTTCGAGTTCCGCGAGCAAAGCTGGCATGAGGAAGAGACCTTCGCGCTGCTCGACCGGTGCGGCGCATCGCTGTGCGCCCACGACATGCCGGGATCGGCGAGCGGACGCCGCGCGACGGGCAAAGCCGCGTATCTGCGCTTCCACGGCGCGGACGGCAAATATCGCGGCCGCTACGGCGAAGACGGGCTCGGAGAGTGGGCCGACTGGCTGCGGGAGCAGGCGAAAGAAAAACGCAAGGCCTGGGTCTATTTCAACAACGACATCGATGCCCATGCGATCGAGGACGCGCAGACGCTGAAAGAGATGCTGGCCTAGATTTCCAGCACTTTCCCGAACTCCCGCACCGCCGCCGCGGCTCCTTCGGGATGGTTCCAGATCGCGCTGCTGACGGCAAGGAAATCGGCTCCCGCTTCGACCAGCGGCGGCGCGTTGGCGGGCGTGATGCCGCCGATCGCGACGCAGGGCAGCTCGAACAGGCGCGACCACCAGGAAAGAATCGCCGGATCGGGTCGATGCTCCGAATCCTTGGTCGGCGAGGGATAGAAGGAACCGAAGGCGACATAGTCGGCGCCCGCCTCGCCGGCTTCCATGGCGAGGTGGCGGCTGGCGTGGCAGGAGACGCCGATCTGCGCGGCGGGCCCGAGCAGCGCGCGCGCCTCGCGCGGATCGCCGTCCTCCTGGCCGAGATGGACCCCGTCGGCATCGAGCCTCCTGGCGAGCGCGGGGCTGTCGTTGACGATGAAGGCGACGTCGCGCGCGGCGCAGATATCGCTGAGCGGCGCCGCGATCCGCGCCGCCTCCTCCTCTTCGATACCCTTCAGGCGAAACTGGAAGGCGGCGACCGGCCCGGCCTCGATCGCCGCTTCGAGAAGAGCGGCGAAATCCTCGCCGATCGCCGGCGGCGAGACGAGATAGAGCATGCACGGCCCACGCTCGGGCGGGGCGAAACGGCGTGCGAAATCGCGCTCCGGTGCCTCCCCGGCAATGCTCATCGCGTCTCGCCCAGAATGGCGCCGATGGCTATGAACCCACCGCCCAGCCTTTCGGTCCATGCGACCTCGAAACCCGCCTTGCGCAGCAATGTCTTCACCTCATCCTCCTCATAGAGGCCGAAGCCATGGCGATGGCCCGGCCATTTGCGCATATGCGCGGCTGGCTCGAAACCAATGACGAGCAGGCCCTTCGGGCGCAGCAGACGCGCAAGCTCGGCGAACACCTTATCCGGCGCTTCCCAGAAATAGATATTATGGATAGCGCAGGCCTTGTTGGCGCAATCGGAATCGAGCGGCAGCGACTCGCCCGAGGCGTGGACGAGCCGCAGCCGGCCGGCGTCGACCTCGGCGGCGAAGCGTTCGCCGGCGCGGCCTATCATCTCGGCCGAACGGTCGATCCCCGTGACCCGCGACGGGCCGGCGGCGAGCAGCCTGGCGAGAAGATCGCCGCCGCCGAAGCCGAGCTCGACGATCTCGTCACCGGGCGCGGGGTCGAGCCGGGCCGCGACCAGGGCATTGGCCTTGCGGCTGATCCGGTCGAGCCAGGGCGCGATCGCGACGCGCCCGACGAGCCCGGAGGGATGCGCGAACTGCCGGGCGATGAAGCGGCGGATCATGGGCTGCTTCCCGTCATCGCGGATCCGGCATCAATCGGGTGAAGCAATCCATGACTGCGGAGGCTGATCGCCGCGTCGGCCTCGCCTCCCCGCAATGACGAGACAATCGCCTCAGGCCATCTCCTTGACCGTCGAGGCCTGGTAAATCTCGTCGATCGCGGCGGCGAGCGCACGGTCGAACGCCGCGTCGTCCATGTCGTGGCGCAAATCCTCGAGCAGCGCGCGCGAGAAGCTCGCGACCATGCCGACATTCTTCGCCAGCTCGCGACAGGCCTCGTCGCGCGAGAAGCCGCCCGAGAGCGCGACGACGCGCGCGACCCGGGGATGGGCGATGATGGGGGCATAGAGGTTGGGCTCCTCGGGAATCGAGAGCTTGAGCATCACCCGGCGATCGCCGGAAAGCTTGTCGAGCGCCTCTTCGATCTCCTCCTTGAGGATATGGTCGGCGGCGCCGCGCTCGGGGCTCTTGAGTGACACTTCGGGCTCGACGATCGGCATCAGGCCGGCATCGAGGATCCGGCCGGCGATCTCGAACTGCTGGCCGACATTGGCGGCGATGCCGTTCCTGGACGCGCCGTGGATCACCGATCGCATCTTGGTGCCGAACACGCCCTTTTCCTTCGCGCGCGCGAGCATCGAATCGAACTCGGGCATCGGCTTCATCATCTGGACGCCGTCCGCTTCGTCCTCGAGCCCCTTGTCGACCTTGAGGAAGGGCACCACGCCGCGTTGCCGCAGCAGCTCCGGCACCGGCCTGTCGTCGGCCTCGCCGTCCATCGTCTTCTCGAACAGGATCGCGCCGATGATCCTGCGTCCGTCGAAGGCCGGCGCGGTGACGATGCGCGCGCGCATTTGGTGGATGAGGCGGAACATCTCTTCCTCGCCGTCCCAGGCCTCGTCGCCGATACCGTAGTTGCGCAAGGCCTTGGGGGTCGAGCCGCCGCTCTGGTCGAGCGCGGCGATGAAGCCGGCGCCGGCGACGATCCGGGCGGTCATGATCGGGTCGTGCATGAAATCATCCTCGGCCTGGCTGAGTCCCGAGGGGTCTCTAACCGGGCCAGCGCCCCCGCGCCAAGCCTTCATTCGGGGATGCGCGAGGCCGGCATCAGCCCGGGGCGGGGACGATGCCGCCCGGAAAGGTTGAAGGCGACCGAGATGCGCGGCCCGCCGCCTTCCCAGGGGCTCACCATATGGTTGAGCCAGGCAGGGAACATCACCAGCATGCCGGCGGCCGGCTGCAGCGCGACCTGCCGCTGCGCCCCCGTGCCGTGAAACAGGAGGTCGGGCGCCTGCATGGTGAGCGCGGGGAGGCGCGGATCGAGAAGGATGAGCTTGCCGCCCTCGCCCCCGCCGACGCGGACATAATAGACCGCAGACCAGAAGGCGGCGGGATGGGTATGGACCGTATTGGCGGCGCCCCGTTCGCTGACGTTGGCCCAGCCTTCGATCAGCCAGTCATGCTCGATCCGCCCGCCCTTGCGATCGGCGGTATGCCGGTTGGCGAGCGCGATCACCTTGCGGCCGAGCGCGCGCGCCGGCGGCCCGCCCCAATCGAGGATCGCGGTGTCCGAATGCCAGCCGCCGATATTCGAGCGCCTGATTCCCCGCTGCGTGTCGCGCCGCTCGAGGATCGCCCGCTCCAGCGCCTCGTCGAGGTCCGCATCGTCGAGCCGTTCGACGATGAGCGGGGTCGCGAAAATGCTGCTGAGTCTCGCCATGGCCGGCGGCAGCGCCTAGCAAAGCCGGGCCGCCAAGGCGAGCGGTAACCGGCCGGGGCGGCGGCGCGTATCCGCCAGCGGGATGGAGGACAGCGATGCTCGACGAGACCCAGCGCCGGCTGTGCGACGAGAACCAGACAGATTTCAGCGATCTGCGCGCGCTCGTCCTCAACTGCACGCTCAAGAAATCGCCGCGCCATTCGCACACCGCGACGCTGCTCGGCATGGTCGAGGCGATCTTTGCGGAAAACGGCGTCGCGGTCGAAAGCCTGCGCCCGGTCGATCACGACATCGCCGCCGGCGTGCAGCCCGACATGAGGGAGGAGGGGGCCGAACGCGACGACTGGCCGCGGTTGTGGAGAAAGGTCGACGCGGCCGACATCCTGGTCATCGGCACGCCGATCTGGCTCGGCGAGAAGAGCTCGGTCGCGGCCCGCGTCATCGAGCGGCTGTACGCCCATTCGGGCGAAGCGAACGAGAAGGGCCAATATATCTTCTACGGCAAGGTCGGCGGCTGCATCGTCACCGGCAACGAGGACGGCATCAAGCATTGCGCGATGGGCATCCTCTATGCGCTCCAGCATATCGGCTACACGATTCCGCCGCAGGCCGACGCCGGCTGGATCGGCGAGGCCGGGCCCGGCCCCTCCTATGGCGACGAGCTCGAGGACGGCAGCCGCGCCGGCTTCGACAACGACTTCACCCGCCGCAACGCCACCTTCATGAGCTGGAACCTGATGCATTTCGCGCGGATGTTGAAAGACGCCGGCGGCATCCCCGCGCACGGCAACCGGAAGGATTTGTGGGAGGCGGGCTGCCGCTTGGACGCGCCCAATCCCGAGCACCGCTAAAGAGCGAGCCAATGGCGCAGTGCGGTATCGACCCGCGCCATGGCGGGTGCGTCCAGCTTTCCGATCACCCGTCTTATCCTGCCTGTCGGGAAAGTGTGGAGCCAAACGCCTGCACGCCATTCTGCCGATCGGGATGCACCAGGGGACGTCCGCTTGCTGGACCGCTTAGCCTGGAACTGAACGGACAAGAGTGATTTTCGACGGTCCGTCGAGCGTCGCGTCGTGCTGAACGTAGGACTGGGATTCAACGGGAAAGGGCGGCGACTCCCGGAAGCGCCTTGCCCTCCATCCATTCGAGGAAGGCGCCGCCGGCGGTCGAGACGAAGCTGAAATCCTCGGCGGCACCGGCCTGGGCGAGCGCCGCGACCGTGTCGCCGCCGCCGGCGACAGAGACGAGCCGGCCCTCCCTGGTCAGCGCCGCGGCGGTTCTCGCCAGCGCCACCGTGGCCTTGTGGAATGGCGGCGTCTCGAAGGCGCCCAAGGGCCCGTTCCAAACCAGCGTCCGGCAGGTCTTCAGGACATCGGCGAGCGCCTCGACCGCGGCCGGGCCGAGATCGAGGATCATCTCGCCGGGCGGGACCTCGTGGACGTTGACGGCGCGGGCATCGGCGTCGGCCTCGAGCGCCGGCGCGACCACCACCTCATAGGGCAGATGGACGGTGCAGTCGGCGGCCTCCGCGGCGGCGAGGATCGCGAGCGCGGTCTCCTTCATGTCATGCTCGGCGAGCGACTTGCCGACATCCATCCCGCGCGCGGCGAGGAAGGTGTTCGCCATCGCGCCGCCGATGACGAGATGATCGACCTTGCCGACGAGATGCTCCAGCACGCCCAATTTGGTCGAGACCTTGGCGCCGCCGACCACCGCCGCGACCGGATGTTCGGGGTCTCCCAGCGCCCTTTCCAGCGCCTCCAGCTCGGCCTGCATCGCGCGGCCGGCATAGGCGGGAAGCAGATGGGCGAGCCCCTCGGTGGACACATGCGCGCGGTGCGCGGCCGAAAAGGCATCGTTGACATAGATGTCGCCGAGCGCCGCGACCTCGGCGGCGAAGCCGGGATCGTTGGCGGTCTCGCCGGGGTGGAAACGCATGTTCTCGAGGAGCGCGACATCGCCCGGAGTCATCGTCGCGATCATGCGCTGCGCGCCCTCGCCCCGGCACTCGGGGATGAACATCACCTCGCGGCCGACGAGACGTTCGAGCTCATCCGTAAGCGGCGCGAGCGAAAGATCGGGGTCGGGCTTTCCCTTGGGCCGGCCCCGGTGCGAAAGAAGCAGCACCAGCGCGCCCTTTTGGGCAAGCTCCCCGATGGTCGGCAGCGCGGCGCGCAGCCGGGTGTCGTCGGTCACCCTGGCCTCGTCCATGGGGACGTTGAAATCGACGCGGACGAGCGCGCGGCTGGCCCGCGCGTCGCCGAGATCGTCGAGGGTCCTGAAGCGGCTCATCCTCCGATCCCGCTAGAGCTTCCCCATCGCCTTGGCGGTGTCGACCATGCGGTTCGAAAAGCCCCATTCATTGTCGTACCAGGAAACGACGCGCACGAGGCAGCCCTCGAGCACCGCGGTCTCGAGGCTGTCGACGGTCGAGCTCGCCGGATTGTGGTTATAGTCGACCGAAACGAGCGGCTCCTCGCTATAGTCGAGCACCGGCGCGAGGGGACCGGATTCCGACGCCTTGCGGAGGGCGCCATTGACCTCCTCGACGCTGGTCTCCCGGCCCGGCACGAAGGTGAGGTCGACGAGGCTGACATTGGCGGTCGGCACGCGGACCGCCGCGCCGTCGAGCTTGCCCTTCAGTTCCGGCAGCACCAGCCCGACCGCGCGCGCGGCGCCGGTGGTGGTCGGGATCATCGACATCGCCGCGGCGCGTGAACGCCGCGGGTCCTTGTGGATCTGGTCGAGGATCTTCTGATCGTTGGTGTAGCTGTGGATGGTCGTCATCAGCCCGCGCTCGATGCCGAATTCGTCGTGCATCACCTTGGCGACCGGAGCGAGGCAGTTGGTCGTGCAGCTGGCGTTGGAGACGATGGCATCGTCGGCGCTCAGCGTCTCGTGATTGACGCCGTAGACGATCGTCTTGTCGACATTCTTGGCCGGCGCGGAGATGAGCACGCGCCTGGCGCCGGCGTCGAGATGGGCCGAGGCCTTGTCGCGATCGGCGAAGAAGCCCGTGCATTCGAGCGCGATGTCGATCCCGTTGGCCTTGTGCGGCAGCTTCGCGGGGTCGCGCTCGGCGGTGACGCCGATGCGCTGGCCGTCGACGAGGATCGCGTCGCCCTCGGCGCGCACCTCGCCGGGCCAGGCGCCGTGCACCGAATCGCGCTTGAAAAGAAGCGCATTGGCTTCGGCGTCTGCGAGGTCGTTGATCGCCACGAGCTCGAGATCGTCGTCGCCGCGCTCGAGCAGCGCCCGCGCGACCAGCCGCCCGATACGCCCGAAGCCGTTGATCGCCACCCGTGTCGCCATGCCTAATCTCCTTCTTGATCGAGCGCCGCCAAAATCCGCGGCGCTATGTCTCCTGCGGTGAAGCCGAAATGATCGAGCAGCACGCCGCCGGGCGCCGAGGCGCCGAAACGGTCGAGCCCGAAGGCTAGGCCTCCGCGCCCGATGTAGCGCTCCCAGCCGAGCGTCGCGCCGGCCTCGATCGAAACCCGCAAAAGCTCGTGCGGCGGCGGCAACGGGGGCAGGACATCGTCGCGATAGTCCTTATCCTGCGTTGCGAACAATTCCCAACAAGGCATTGAAACGACGTCGGTTCCTATGCCTTCTTCCTCGAGCGCTTGGGCCGTCTCCAGCGCCACATGCACTTCTGAGCCGGTGGCGACGATAAGAACGCGGCGGTCCGCGGCGGCGGCGCGCAGCCGATAGGCGCCTTTCGCGCATGGATTGCCGTCGCGCTGCCCGGTCCGCACCTGCGGCACGCCCTGGCGGGTGAGCACGAGCAGCGAAGGCCCGTTTTCGCGCGCCAGCGCCAGGGCCCAGCATTCGGCGGTCTCGACCGCGTCGGCGGGACGGAAGACGGCGAGATTGGGAACCGCGCGCAGGCCCATCAACTGCTCGATCGGCTGGTGGGTCGGGCCGTCCTCGCCGAGCCCGATCGAATCATGCGTCATGACGAAGATCGAGCGGATGCGCTGCAACGCGGCGAGGCGGATCGCCGGACGGCAATAGTCGGAGAAGATGAGGAAGGTGCCACCATAGGGAATGACCCCACCATGGAGCGCCATGCCGTTCATCGCCGCCGCCATGCCGAATTCGCGGATGCCGTAATAAATGTAGCGCCCCGAATAACCATCCGCGGTGAGAGGTTCGAGCCCGCCCGCCCGGGTGTTGTTCGAGCCGGTGAGGTCGGCCGAGCCGCCGATGGTGTCGGGCAGCGCCGGATTGATCGCCGCGAGCGCCAGCTCGGAGGCCTTGCGGGTGGCGAGCTTTTGCGGGCTCTCGACCAGCGCTCCGATATGCGCGCCAAGATCGAGGCCGGCGGGAAGATCGCCGGCGAGGCGCCGCTCGAATTCGTCCCGCTCGCCGCTCTTTTCGAGCCGCTCGCGCCAATCGCGATGCGCCCCGGCGCCGCGGCGACCGGCCTCGCGCCAGGCCGCAATTAAGTCGTCGGGGATGACGAAGGGGTCGTGAGGCCAGTCGAGCTTCTCGCGCGCGGCGGCGACCTCCTCCTCGCCCAGGGGCGCGCCGTGGGTGGCGGCCGTGCCCGCCTTGTTGGGCGCGCCGAAGCCGATCAGCGTGCGGCAGGCGACGAGCGAAGGGCGCGAATCCTCGAGCGCTTCGTCATAGGCGCGGCGGATGTCGGCGAAGTCGTGGCCGTCGCAGCGCGCGACGTGCCAGCCATAGGCGCGGTAGCGGGCGGGAATGTCCTCCGAGGTCGACAGGGCGGTCGGGCCGTCGATGGTGATATTGTTGTCGTCCCAGACGAGGATCAGCCGCCCGAGCCCGAGATGCGCGGCGAGCCCGGCCGCCTCATGGTTGATCCCTTCCATGAGGTCGCCGTCGCCGGCGATGACCCAGGTCCGATGATCGACGAGTGCGTCGCCGAACACGGCGTTCAGATGGCGCTCGGCGATCGCCATGCCGACCGCCATGCCGACCCCCTGGCCCAGCGGCCCGGTCGTCGCCTCGACGCCGTCGAGGAGGAAGTTTTCCGGATGGCCGGCGCACGGGCTGCCGAGCTGGCGGAAATCGCGGATTTCCTCGAGCGTCGGCCGCTCATGGCCGGTGAGCCAGAGCAGCGCGTAGAGCAGCATCGATCCGTGCCCCGCGGAAAGGACGAAACGATCGCGGTCGGGCCAGTCGGGGGCCCGGGCATCGAACTTCAGATATTCGCGGAACAAGATCGTCGCCGCGTCGGCCATCCCCATCGGCATGCCGGGATGGCCCGAATTCGCGGCCTGGACCGCATCCATCGCCAGCGCGCGAATGGCGTTGGCGAGGCGGCGTTCGTCTGGCATGGGCGATCCAGGGCTGGGGAAGCGGGAAATCGGGACGGCCATTTCTTTAGAGAGCGGCGCGCGGGCGTCAACCGGAGCGTTTGCCGGGCGATAAAGCCATGCTATGCCGGGGCATGGCGGCGGAACGGGCATCGGCGGCGCTGACGCGGATCGAACGGGCGATCGCGCGCATAGAGAACGCTCCCCGGCCGCGGAACGAGAGCGGATCCGAAGAAGAGATGAAGCAGCTACGCTCCTCGCACGACAGGCTGCGGGGCAATGTCGCGCGCGCGATCGAGCGGATCGACGAGCTGCTCGGACGCGAAGCGGAGCGCTAGGCGTGGCGACGATCGATATCGACATCGCCGGCCGCCGCTATGCCGTCGCCTGCCGCGACGGCGAGGAGGAGCAGCTGCGCGCGGTCGCCGCGCTGGTCGACACCAAGGCCCAGGAAGCGGCGCGGGCGGTCGGCAGCCTCAGCGAAACCCGTCAACTGCTCTACGCGGCCCTGCTGCTCGCCGACAATCTGATGGAAAGAAGCGGCCTTGCGAACAGCGGCGACGGGATCGCCGAAGCGCTCGAAGCGGTCGCCGAGCGCGCCGAAGCGCTGGCGGCAAGGCTTGAGGAGAGCGGACACAAGGCCTAGATGGGGCGCGACGGGCACTGCCCGGCACGCGCTATTCGAGAACATCCCTGAGGCTATACAACATCCTGAGGGGACTGTCCCTGTCCGGGTCTTGGCCCGATGCACATGGTCCCCACCTGACGTAACCGGCGTCAGAGGATATTCCGGGCAAACGGCCATGGCGGTCCCGTCACCTTCCAAGCACGAGCTGCGCCGGCAGTCGCTGGCGTCACGGCGGACCTTCGCCCGGACGCTGGCTCCCCACACACGCACCGAGCTGGAGGCGGCGCTCGCCGAGCGCGTCCTTTCCCGGCTCGGCACGGCACGCGTGATCGGCGGCTACCATGCGCTCGCGGACGAGATCGATCCGGCGCCCCTGCACGCGCGGGCGGCAGCAGCGGGCCGCACGATCGCGCTGCCCTGGTTCGCGGACCGCCGGGCGCAGATGCTGTTCCGCGCCGGCGCGGCCGGCGAAGCCGGCCCATGGAAGGTGCCGCAGCCGCCGGCCGCAGCCGAAGCTGTGCGGCCCGATCTCCTCCTCGTGCCGCTCGTGCTCGCCGACCGGCAAGGACGCCGCATCGGCCGCGGCAAGGGCCATTATGACCGGGCGATCGCCGCGCTTCGGGCAGGCGGCCCGCTGCGAACGATCGGCCTCGGCTGGGACATGCAGATCGTCGGGAAGCCGCTGCCTTCCGATCCGTGGGACGAGCGGCTCGACGCGATCGCCACGCCGGGCGAATGGATCGACTGCCGATGAAGCCGAGCTGGCGCAAGCCCGCGGGAGTCTTCCTCATTCTCGCCTGGATCGCGCTATGGGCGGCGCTGGCGGTCGCCGTCGCGCCCTTTTTCACCCGACTGGGACCGATCGCCGAAGGCCTCTTCTATCTCGTCGCCGGCATCGCCTGGATCCTGCCCCTGAAGCCGCTGCTGCGCTGGGCCGAGCGCGGCGGGCAATGAAGCTTTCCAAAAACGGCCCTTAATAGCCTATGTTGTTGTGGGCCGGGACGATTAGGATTATTGTCGGCTGGCGGGGCATCGTCGGCATCTGATTTGCCGGCCTGAAATGAAAGTAGGAAAAGATGCCCGGCCAAGACTATCTCGTCCCGCTTCTCCTCGCGTTGCTATTCGTCGCCGCCATTCTCGCGGCGGTGCTGTTTCGCCGTCGCCGACGCCGCAGCCGCCGTCCGACCCGGCTCGACATCGGCGCCACGAAGCCGCTGTTTCCAAAGGAAAGAATGGCCGAAAATGGCGCGAGTGACGGGACTTGAACCCGCGACCTCCGGCGTGACAGGCCGGCGCTCTAACCAACTGAGCTACACCCGCTTGCAGGCAGGCCGCGCCACCTAGGCGAGCGCCCCTGCCGTGTCAAGCAAAGGCCAGGCGACGGTAGGGCATTGCGCCGCTCAATGAGGCCCCTCCTCCTGCTCGTCGGGATGGTGGCCGGTGAGCGTTCCCTCCTCGAACAGGAAGCCAGCGATGTCGGGCTTGCCGGCGGCATCGAGCACGGTCTTCAGGATGATGAGCAGCGGCACCGCGAGCAGCGCCCCCGTCGTCCCCCACACCCAGCCCCAGAAGGAAAGCGCGATGAGGATGAAGAGCGGGTTGATCGTCAGCCGCCGCCCGACGAGCGCGGGGGTGATGAAATTGGCCTCGACGAGGTGGATGGCGATGAAGGCGAGCGCGGGGAGCAGCGCATACCAGGGATCGGCGAAGGCCATCAGCCCGCCGAGCCCGAGCAGCACCACCGAAACGATGGGCCCGAGATAGGGGATGTAATTGAGCACCGCGACGATGCCGCCCCACATCAGCGGCGTCGGCATGCCGATCAGCCACAGCGCCAAGGCGACCACGAGCCCGGCCGAAATGTTGATCATCGTGATCGTGCCGAGATAGGTCGAGGTCGCGTCGACCACCTGCTGGATCGCGCGGGCGGTGGTCATCGCGCCGTCGAAGCTCGCGCGGGTGGTGATCGTGCGCTTTCGCATCCGCGTCCAGCCGGCGAGGAAGAAGAAGATGAGCAGCACGGCGAAGAACATCTGGATGACCGCGAAGGGCGCCGAGCTGGCGATCAGCCCGAGCATCGAATTGGGCGGCTCGACCGCGACGATCATGTCGCTCGCCGGCGCGCTTTCGAGCTGGGCGAGCGTCTCGTCGATGAAGGTCTCGAGGTTGGCATAGAGTTCGAGCAGCGGCTCCAGCGTCTCGCGGATGCGGCCGATGCGGTCGGGCAGCAGCCGGAACCAGTTGATCGCCGGCAGCACGATCGAGGCGACGGCGATATTGGCCGCGGCGAGGAGCAGGCCGACGCACAAGAGCGCCGCCATGGCGGAAGGCATGCCGCGCCGCTCGAGCCATTCGAGCAGCGGCACGAGCGCGATGGCGAGGACGAGCGCGGCGGTGACGGGAAGGAAGAACACCGCCCCGGCGCGCAGCGCGAAAGGCAGGCCGATGGCGAGCCCGACGCCGGCGATCAGCGTCAGCGCCGCGAGCAGCCGGTCGCGGCGATAGGCGATGGCGGCGCTTTCCCAGACATGGGGCTCGCCCTGAAGCTCGCCGGGAGGCGAGTCCCGCGAAGGCTCGGACAGGTCGTTCATCGCTCCGCCGCAGCTACTCCTAAAGCCGCGCGGCGGCAACGCGGCTTGCGCGCGGCGGCGCGCTTGTGCATCACATCCGCTCGCGAAGGGAGACGAAGATGCCAAACGGCGCGGCGACGGCGGAGCATAGCGGCTTTCTCGGCTGGATCGAAAAATCGGGCAACCGCCTGCCCGACCCCGTCTTCATCTTCTTCTACCTCATCGCCGCGCTGATCCTGCTCAGCCTCGCCGCCTGGGCGGGGGGATGGTCGGTGCCGCATCCGACGCAGATCGACGAGACGACCGGCGCGCCTTCGATAATCGCCGCCGAGAGCCTGCTTTCGCCCGACAATATCCGGCGGCTGTGGGTCGACATGCCCGAGACCTTCACCCATTTCCATCCGCTCGGCTACGTCCTCGTGGTGATGCTGGGCGCCGGCATCGCCGAGCGCAGCGGCCTCTTCACCGCGGCGATGCGCGCTGGCGTCAGCAACGCGCCCAATGCGCTTCTCACCCCGATCGTCGCGCTGGTGGCGATGATGGGCAATCTCGCCGCCGACGCCGCCTATGTCGTGCTCATCCCGCTCGCCGGCGTGCTCTACGCCGCAGCGGGACGCCACCCGATCGCCGGCATCGCCGCCGCCTTCGCCGGCGTCTCGGGCGGCTTTTCGGCCAACCTGCTTCCCGGCCAGCTCGACGCCCTCCTCTTCGGCATCACCGAGGAGGCGGCCGAGGCGATCGTCCCCACCTGGGAGGCGAACATAGCCGGCAACTGGTATTTCATCGCCGCGATGACGGTGCTCTTCCTTCCGGCGATCTGGTTCGTCACCGACCGCATCATCGAGCCGCGCCTCGGCCATTACGTTCCCGAGCCGCAGGCGGCGATCGAGGACGAGGAGGCCGGAAAGCCGCTCGGGCCGTCGGAGCGCAAGGGACTGCGCTGGGCAGGGCTCGCGGTGATCGCGACGGTGGCGCTGTGGTTGCTCTTCACCCTGGGGCCGGGCACGCCGCTCATCGACGAGACCGCCACCGCCGAGGCGCGGCTCACCCCCTTCTACCAGTCGCTCGTCGCCGGCTTCTTCATCCTCTTCCTGTTCACCGGCTGGGCCTACGGCAAGGCCGCGGGAACGGTCGAGAACCATCGCGACATCGTCCGCATGATGTCCGAAGCGATGAGCGATCTCGCTTATTATCTCGTCCTCGCCTTCGCCGCCGCGCATTTCGTCGCGATGTTCGAATGGTCCAATCTCGGCCTCATCTTCGCGGTCGAGGGCGCCGCAGCGCTGCAGCGGGCGGTGCTGCCGGCGCCGGTCCTGCTCGCGCTCATCGTCCTGTTCGGCGCGCTGCTCAACCTGTTCGTCGGCTCGGCGAGCGCCAAATGGGCGCTGATGGCGCCGGTGCTGGTGCCGATGCTGATGCTGCTGGGCTTCAGCGGCGAGATGACGACCGCGGCCTATCGCGTCGGCGACAGCGCGACCAACATCATCACGCCGCTGATGGTCTATTTCCCGCTCATCCTCGTCTTCTGCCAGCGCTGGCAGAAGCAGTTCGGGCTCGGCAGCCTCGCGGCGACGATGATCCCCTATTCCTTCGCGCTTCTCGCGAGCGGAATCGTGCTCGTCATGGTGTGGGTCGCGGCCGACCTGCCGCTCGGCCCCGGCGCGACGGTTCACTACGAGCTGCCGGTCGAGGTCGTGGCGCCGGCCGAATAGCAAATGGTGCCCCTGGCCCGAGTCGAACGGGCACTCCTTTGAAGGAACTCGATTTTGAGTCGAGCGCGTCTACCGATTCCGCCACAGGGGCATGGGGGATCTGCTGACTAGCGAATAGCTAGGCGCGCCGCAAACGAAGTCCACCCCCCTCCGGTGCTAGTTGCGCGGCGGCTGGCGGCGGTAGCTCAGCGCCTCGGCGACATGGACGCGGACCACGCCCTCGCTGCCGGCGAGATCGGCGATCGTGCGCGCCACTCTCAGCACCCGCGAATAGCCGCGCGCGGAAAGGCGCATCGCCTCGGCGGCCTGGGCGAGCAGCCTGCGGCCCGGCTCGTCGGGAGCGGCGACCTCGTCCAGAAGCTCGCCGTCGGCCTCGGCGTTGGTGCGCGCTTCATGGCCCTGGTAGCGCGCGATCTGCACTTCGCGCGCAGCCCCGACCCGTGCCCCCCCCACCGCCCCGCCCCCGGCCCGCGGCGGCACGACGCGCAACGCGGCCGTGACCCCGCCCCCCCCCCCAAAGAGGAGC
>JBHJHL010000072.1:0-37121 GCA_050330935.1 Sphingomonadaceae bacterium
GCGGGGCGGGCGGGGGGCGCGTATGGGGCGCCGTCCCGGGTCGCCACCCACCCCCCCCAGGGCCCCGGGCGCGGCGACCGCCACCTCCTCATCAGCAAGAGCCATGACGGGCTGGTGACGCGCACCGGCGTGCAGAGCCTCGACGAGGCGGGACGCCAGGAGGAGATCGCCCGCATGCTCTCGGGAGCGAATATCACCGACGAGGCGCGGGCACAGGCGGGCCGGCTGCTGGAGGCGGCGTGACCATTGAATGGTCTATCCATTAGGGCTATAAACAGGTCATGAACATACCCTTCAAGAAACCGCCGACCGATACAATTCTCGCCGATGCCTGTGTCGGGATCAGCGAGCTCAAGAAGAATCCCTCGGCCGTGATCAAGGTCGCGCAGGAGCAGCAGGTCGCGATCCTCAACCGCAACAAGCCCGTCGCCTATCTGATCTCGCCCGAGGTCTGGGAATATCTCGACAACCTGGTCGACGAGATACGGCTTGGCGAACTGATCGAGGAACGGCTAGCAGAGGCCGACGATGCGGTTGAGGTGACGCTTGAGGAACTATCGGCTGGTTTTCCAGAAGAAGGCGACGAAGGAGTGGAATAAGCTCGGCACGACGCTGCGCCGCCAGTTCGAGAAAAAACTCGCCGAGCGCCTTCGCAATCCGCATGTGCCGAAAGACAAACTGCGCAAATATAAAGACTGCTACAAGATCAAGCTGCGCGCATCGGGCTATCGGCTGATCTATCAGGTCAGAGACGATGTCATCATGATATTCGTTCTCGCCATCGACGAGCGCGCCGGCGGGAAGGCATATGCCGCCATCGATGAACGTCTCCACGCCGGTGATGACCGAGGCTGAAGCCGCCGCGGAGCTCGAGCGGCTCGCGAAAGAGATCGCGCGCCATGACGAGCTCTACCATGGACGCGACGATCCCGAGATTTCGGACGCCGATTATGACGCGCTGGTCAAGCGCAACGCCGAGCTGGAAGCGCGCTTTCCCCATCTCGTCCGCTCCGACAGCCCGTCGCGGCAGGTGGGCGCCGCGCCCGCCGGGCATCTTGAGAAGGTCCGCCACGCGCGCACCATGCTCAGCCTCGACAATGCCTTCGGCGAGGAGGAGGTGGCCGAGTTCGTCGCCCGCGTGCGGCGCTATCTGAAGCTCGCCGACGAGGAGCCGGTGGCGCTCACCGCCGAGCCCAAGATCGACGGGCTGTCGCTGTCGCTGCGCTACGAGAAGGGGCGCCTTGTCCAGGCGGCGACGCGCGGCGACGGGACGATCGGCGAGGACGTCACCGCGAACGCGCGGACCATCGGCGATATCCCGCACGAGCTGTTCCCCGGCGAAGGTCGGGGTCCGGTCGGGGACAGGCAATCCGGGCCGCCGCCTTCGCGGGAGCATGCCGTTCCCGAAATTTTCGAAATCCGCGGCGAGGCCTTCATGACCAAGGACGATTTCGCGGCCCTCAACGAACGGCTCGCGCGCGAGGCGGAGGAAGGCAAGGGGCGGCAATTCGCCAATCCCAGGAACGCCGCCGCCGGCTCGCTGCGGCAGAAGGACCCTTCGATCACCGCCTCGCGCCCGTTGCGCTTTCTCGCCCATGGCTGGGGCGAGGCGAGCGAGGTGCCGGGCGGCACGCAATATGAGGTGATGCGCGCGATCGCTTCCTGGGGGGTTCCGGTTTCGGAGGATTTGCGGCGTTTCGAGGCGCGCGACCCGCTGCTTGCCCACTATCGCGCGATCGAGACCAGGCGCGCCGACATGCCCTTCGACATCGACGGCGTCGTCTACAAGGTCGACCGGCTCGACTGGCAGCGGCGGCTGGGCACGGTCTCGAAGGCGCCGCGCTGGGCGATCGCGCACAAATTCCCCGCCGAGAAGGCGCAGACGACGCTCGAGGCGATCGATGTCCAGGTCGGCCGGACGGGCAAGCTCACGCCGGTGGGGCGCCTCACCCCGGTGACGGTGGGCGGGGTTGTCGTGCAGAACGTCACGCTCCACAATCGCGACGAGATCGAGCGGCTGAAGATCAGGCCGGGCGACCGCGTGGTGATCCAGCGCGCCGGCGACGTCATCCCGCAGCTGGTCGAGAATCTGTCCAGGGGAAAGCGTCGCAAGGGCTGGAAGTTTCCTTACAGCTGCCCCGAATGCGGCTCCGACGCGGTCGCCGAGGAGGGCGAGGTCGACGTCCGCTGCACCGGCGGCCTCGTCTGTCCGGCGCAGCGGGTCGAGCGACTGAGGCATTTCGCCTCGCGCCATGCGCTCGACATCGAGGGTCTGGGCGCCACCCATATCGAGGCCTTCTTCCGCGACGGGCTTATCAAGTCGCCGGCCGATATCTTCCGCCTTACCGCCGAGGACCTCGTGAAGCGCGAGCGCTGGGCGGAGCTTTCGGCGAAGAATCTCATCGCCGCGATCGACGCGCGGCGCGAGCCGCCGCTCGATCGCTTCATCTTCGCGCTCGGCATCCGCCATGTCGGCGAGGTCACCGCGCGCGATCTCGCCCGCGCCTTCGGCAGCTTCGCCGCGTTGCGCGAGACCGGGGAAAAGGCCGCGAAGGATGAATCGGCGATGGCCGAGCTGGTCGGCATCGAAGGGATCGGGCCGGTGGTCGCGCAGGCGGTCGCCGACTTTTTCGCCGAGGAGCATAATGCCGAGGCGCTCGACGATCTGCTCACGCAAGTGTCGCCGCCGCCTTTCGTCCTCGAAACCGCCGATTCCCCGGTGTCCGGCAAGACAATCGTCTTCACCGGAAGCCTTGCGAGTCTGTCACGCGACGAGGCCAAGGCGCAGGCGCAGAGGCTTGGCGCGAAGGTCGCCGGGTCGGTGTCGGCGAAGACCGATATGGTGATCGCCGGGCCGGGCGCGGGATCGAAACTCAAAAAGGCGCAGGAGCTCGGCATCGAGGTGATCGACGAGGCCGCCTGGGCGGAGATCGTCTCCCGGGCGTCACCCTGAGCTCGTTTGGTCCATGTCCCCCTTTGTCGCGGATGCTGAATCCTGTTCGGCATGACGGTGGGCTGGTCACCGCCTTCGCATCACCAGCACCGGCCATTCGCCTTGGAGAAGGCGGAAGAGAAGCGTCATCCGCTCGCGGCGATAGGCGGCGAGGACATCGCTTTCCTGGCCGTCGAGCAGGCCCGCGAGCACGAGTCGTGCGCCCGGCGCCAGCGCGTTCGCGATGTCGGGCGCGAGACCGATCAGCGGGCCGGCGAGGATATTGGCGATGACGAGATCAAAAGGCGCGCGCGCGGCAAGCCGGCAATGATCGAGACCGTCGGCGAGCGCCAGTTCGAGCCGGCCCGGACCGCGGCCCAGGCGGATGCCGTTCGCCGCCGCATTTGCCCGCGCGACCTCGATCGCGACCGGATCGAGGTCCGAGGCCAGGACGCGCGCGGTGGGCCAGAGCCCAAGCGCCGCGAATGCGAGCAGGCCGGTGCCGGTGCCGAGATCGAGAATGTCGCGGGCGATGAATCCGCGCCGCTTCAGCCGGTCGAGCGCCGCGAGGCAGCCGCTCGTCGTCTCGTGATGGCCGGTGCCGAAGGCGCGGCTCGCGTCGATCTCGAGCGCGATCCTGTCCGCCGGCGCGCGTTCGCGGTGCTGCGGGAGATGGACGAAGAAGCGGCCGACCGCTATCGGCTCGAGCCCCTCCTGGCTGAGCGCGGTCCAGTCCCGTTCGGGCACCGTCTCGATCGCCGGCTCGGCGTCCGCCGCGCTCGGCACCAGCGCGCGCAGCGCCGCCACCGTCCCGGCATCGGGCGGGCTTTCGAACCAGATTTCGAGCAGCCAGTCGTCGGGCCTTTTCGGGTCGGGCTCGCTGGTCATCAGCACGGGCAGCGGATCGATGAGCGCGACCGGGCCGATGTCGGCGCGGATCGCCTCGGCCTCGGCGCGCGTGCAAGGCAGGGTGAGCTTGTAGCCGTCAGTCATTCGAGTCCTCCCCGGCCTTGCTGGAGAGGATGAGGTTCAGCGCACATGGCTCGCGCCGTTGATGTCGATGACGCTGCCGGTCGCCGAAGGCGGAGCATCGACCGCCAGCCAGCGCACCGTCTCGGCGACCTCCTCCGGGGTCGCGACGCGGCCGAGCGGGATTTCGGCGAGCAGCTTCTCGCCGCCGCGTCTTTGCAGATACTCCTCGGCCATGCCAGTGATCGTGAAGCCCGGACAGACCGCGAAGGCGAGGATGTTCTCGGCCGCATAGCCGCGCGCGATGGTGCGGGTGAGGCCGAGCATCCCCGCCTTCGAGGCGGCATAATGCCAGTGTTGCGGCGAATCGCCGCGATGGGCGGCGCGGCTCGCGACATTGACGATGCGTCCGCCTCCATTGGCGCGGAAGTGCAGCACCGCGAGCCGGCAGAGCTCGGCCGCGGCGGTGAGATTGATCCGCAGCGTCCGTTCCCAGCCCGCGAGCCATTGATCATGGCCGTCCTCGATCGGCCGGGCCTCGTAAATGCCGGCATTGTTGATGACTATGTCGATGCGGCCATCGAGCCGTTCGACAGCCTCCCGCCACAGCGCTTCGGCGCTGCCTGGCAGCGCGAAATCGGCGGCGATGCGATCGTCGCCGGCGGCGGTGGAATGGCCCGCGAGGCGATGGCCCGACAGCGCCTTGGCGATCGCCGCGCCGATGCCGCGGCTGCTGCCGGTGAGGAGGATATGGAGCGGCCCGCTCATCCGCCCGTTCGATAGGCGAGCGCGCGGCCGGAGGGAAGGGCTCGCCCTTGCAACCCGATGCGCTTGCCCTAAAAGCGGGCCGAGACCCGCCTTTTGGGAGCGTTTTCCGAACCATGAACGACCGCCCTGCGCGCCCGCTTTCGCCGCATCTCACGATCTGGAAATGGGGGCCGCATATGGCGGTCTCGATCCTCCATCGCATCACCGGCGGCGGGCTGGCGATAATCGGCGCGGTCGCGCTCGTCTGGTGGCTGACCGCGGCGGCGGCGGGCGAGGAGGCCTATGCCGCCTTCGTCGACCATGCCGACAATTGGTACGGCGTCGCCATCGGCATCGGCCTTAGCTGGGCGTTGTTTCAGCACGGCGCCTCGGGCCTGCGCCACCTCGTCCTCGATATCGGCGCCGGATACGAGATCGACACCAACCGCTTCTGGTCGTGGATGACGATCATCTTCTCGCTGCTGCTCACGATCCTGCTCTGGGCCTATATTTTGGGAATGCGCGCATGAGGAGGGAAACACCGCTGGGGCGCGCGCGGGGGCTCGGCTCCTCGCGTCACGGTGCCGAACATTGGTGGGCGGTGCGCGTCAATTCGGTCGCCGCGCTCGGCCTCTATGTCTGGCTGCTGGTCTCGCTCGTCCGCCTGCCCTCGCTCGACCATGAGAGCGTCACCGAATGGCTCGCCGAACCCTTGGCGGCGGTGCCGATGCTGCTCCTCGTCGCGGTCACCTTCTGGCATATCCGCCACGGCCTGCAGGAGGTTATCGACGATTATGTCCATGACGAGGGCAATCGCTTCTTCGCGCTTGCCCTCGTCAATTTCTTCGCCGTTGTCATGGGCGCGCTCGCCGCCTTCTCGGTGCTCGAGATCGCCTTCGCCGGAGCCGCGGCCTGATGGCGGCCAAGGCCTATAAGGTCATCGACCACAGTTACGACGTCGTCGTCGTCGGCGCCGGCGGGGCGGGGCTGCGCGCGACGATGGGCGCGGCCGAGGGAGGATTGAAGACCGCCTGCGTCACCAAGCTCTTCCCGACGCGCTCGCACACGGTCGCCGCGCAAGGCGGGATCGCCGCGAGCCTCGGCAATATGGGGCCGGACCACTGGACCTGGCACATGTACGACACGGTCAAGGGCTCGGACTGGCTCGGCGATCAGGACGCGATCGAATATCTCTGCCGCGAGGCGCCGGCAGCGGTCTACGAGCTCGAACATTATGGCGTGCCCTTCTCGCGCACCGACGAGGGCAAGATCTATCAGCGCGCCTTCGGCGGCATGACCCAGAATATGGGTGAGGGCCCCCCGGCCCAGCGGACATGCGCCGCCGCCGATCGCACCGGCCATGCGATGCTCCACGCGCTCTATCAGCAGAGCCTCAAATATGACGCCGACTTCTTCATCGAACATTTCGCCATCGATCTCGTCATGGAGGACGGGGCCTGCCGCGGCCTGATCGCGCTCTCCCTGGAGGACGGGTCGATCCATCGCTTCACCGCGCACGCCGTTGTGCTGGCGACCGGCGGCTATGGCCGCGCCTATGCCTCGGCGACCTCGGCGCACAGCTGCACCGGCGACGGCGGCGCGATGGTGCTGCGCGCGGGGCTGCCGCTGCAGGACATGGAATTCGTCCAGTTCCATCCGACCGGCATCTACGGCGCCGGCGTGCTCATCACCGAAGGCGCGCGCGGCGAAGGCGGCTATCTCACCAATTCGGAAGGCGAGCGCTTCATGGAGCGCTACGCGCCCTCGGCCAAGGATCTCGCCAGCCGCGACGTCGTCTCGCGCGCGATGGCGATGGAGATCAGGGAAGGGCGCGGGGTCGGCAGGGAGGCCGACCATATCTTCCTCCATCTCGACCATATCGACGCCGGGATCCTCGCCGAACGGCTGCCCGGCATCACCGAGACGGGCAAGATTTTCGCGGGCGTCGATCTGACGCGCCAGCCGCTGCCCGTGGTGCCGACGGTGCACTATAATATGGGCGGCATCCCGACCAACTATCATGGCGAGGTGGTGACGATCCGCGACGGCGATCCTGACGCGGTCGTGCCCGGCCTGTTTGCGATCGGCGAGGCGGGCTGCGTCAGCGTTCATGGCGCCAACCGTCTCGGCTCGAACAGCCTCATCGATCTCGTCGTATTCGGCCGCGCGGTCGGCCACCGGGTGCAGGAGACGGTGAACAAGGGCGAGGCGCACGCGCCGCTCCCGAAGGGATCGGAGGAGATGGCGCTTTCCCGGCTCGACCATTTCCGTCACGCGAAGGGCGGATCGCCGACCGCCGCCATCCGCCGTGAGATGCAGAAGACGATGCAGGCCAATTGCGCGGTCTTCCGCGACGAGGAGACGCTGGCCGAGGGCGAGGAGCTGATCGCCAAGGTCTATGCGCGAATGCGCGATATCCAGGTGAGCGACCGCAGCCTCATCTGGAACACCGATCTCGTCGAGACGATGGAGCTCGACAATCTCATCGCCCAGGCGGTCGTCACCATGCGCGCGGCCGTCAACCGCAAGGAAAGCCGCGGCGCGCACATGCACGAGGATTATCCCGAGCGCGACGACGCGAACTGGATGAAGCATACGGCGCTGTGGTTCGAAGGCTGGGGCGGCAAGGGCGGCGACGTGACGATCGATTACCGCCCCGTGCACGACTACACGCTCACCGACGACGTCAAATATATCGAGCCGAAAAAGCGGGTATATTGATGGAATCCTCTAAAAGTCCCCCCCCCTTTATCTGAAGGATTTGCCTGAGGAAGACAGGCCCGTGCGAATATTAGGGTACGATTCAACCGATGGGACGTTAGATATTTTTGTTATTCCAAGAGTTCCTGATCCTGTCAGAGATGGTTGTCCCGCGACGGAACGACAGCTGCAGGCAGTTAAAAAACTATTTCCGCACATTGATGTAGAGTTGACCGGAAATCAATGCAACGCATTGCTTTCGTATAGAAATTATGCAAGAGCTTTTGTTGATAGACTTGGCATTGTAAACATGAGAGAAACTTGGACCATTCTTGTGATTGCAATCGTATTTGGCATGAAGATATTGCAAACGCAGTAGTGAAATGGAGTAACGACAGGATTTGGCAGGGGCGAGGGGAAACGCGTATACGCTCTACAAAATATTTCAATAGGATAGCGGCCGAATGTGCTGCATTGGAAGATGAAATGGCGCGATTACACGCTCTAGCAAAAAACAAATATTAGATTGTTGCGCCGAGCCGATCCACTTCAATCTCATCCTCGTTCGCTCGCGCCTTGGCCAGTTCATGAGCGCTTTGCATCCTGAGCAGCGTGTCGGCCTTCAGCCCGAACGCCTTTTCGAAGCGGATCGCCATGTCCGCCGAAAGACCCGCGCGGCCGTTGAGCAGATTGCTCATCGCCTGACGGGTGACACCGAGATGGCGCGCGGCATCGGTTACGCTGAGCCCATTGGGCTCGACGATCTCGCTGCGCAGCCAGGCGCCGGGATGGACCGCGAAAGCGGGGGCAATCCAAATGGCCATCAGTGATAATCCTCCAGATCCAGATCGGCGATCGCGCCATTCTCATCGATGCGGAACGTCATCCGCCAATTCTTGGTCACTGTGAGCGCCCACGTCCCGGAACGATTGCCGGTCAGGAGATGGGCGCCCCAATTGGGAGGCACATGGAGCTCCTCCACGCCCTCGATCGCGGCCAGATACGCGATCATGTTGCGCAACCGGTCCACGAGCTTGGCATTCAGCCCCTTCGGCCTACCGCTTTCGACGAAGCGTCGCAGCGCCTTGTGTCGAATATTCGCGATCTCCACGAGAGAGACATAGTGGAGGGATTGCAATGTGTCAATTGACGCTTTGCAAGGTGCCCGCCGTCTCCCATTGAGAAGCGCTCCCGGCCGCGCTATCCCGGCGCGAGACGAGGAGCGAGCGTAGCGATGGCCGAATTCACCCTGCCCAGGAACAGCAAGATCAAGAGCAAGGGCAAGGTCCATAAGGCGCCCGAGGACGCCGGGCGCACGCGCTGGTTCAAGATCTACCGCTACGATCCCGATACGGGCGAGAACCCACGCTACGACCGCTACGAGGTCGACGTCGACGAATGCGGCCCGATGGTCCTCGACGCGCTGATCAAGATCAAGGACGAGCAGGACCCGACGCTGACCTTCCGCCGCTCCTGCCGCGAGGGGATTTGCGGCTCCTGCTCGATGAACATGGAGGGCCGCAACGGCCTTGCCTGCACCACCGCGATCGCCGATCTGAAGGGCGAGATCCGCATCACCCCGCTGCCGCATATGGAGGTGATCAAGGACCTCGTCCCCGATTTCACCCATTTCTACGCGCAATATGCGGCGATCGAGCCCTGGCTGAAGACGGTTTCTGCCGAGCCCGCCGGCAGGGAATGGCTGCAGTCCCCCGAACAGCGCGCGAAGCTGGACGGGCTCTACGAGTGCATATTGTGCGCCTGCTGCTCGGCCGGCTGCCCGAGCTACTGGTGGAACGCGGACCGCTTCCTGGGACCGGCGATCCTGCTTCAGGCCTATCGCTGGATCACCGACAGCCGCGACGAGATGACCGGCGAGCGGCTCGACCAGCTCGAGGACCCGTTCCGCCTCTATCGCTGCCACACGATCATGAACTGCGCCAATGTCTGCCCCAAGGGGCTCAATCCGGCGAAAGCGATCGCCGAGACCAAGAAGCTGCTCGCCGAGCGGGCGGTCTGATCCTTATTTCCCGCTAGGGCTGGGCTTTGACCTCAATTTCCGAACGCTATCGGCAGCTTCTCGATTCGGGCGAGCTCAGGCGCGACGCGGATCAGGCGCGAGCGGTCGAAGCGCTGCAGGGCGTCCAGGACCGCCTCAAGGAGCATCGCGAGGCGGGGTTGCTCTCGCGCCTGTTCGGCAGGCGTGAGACACGGCCTTGCGGCATCTACATGTGGGGCGGCGTCGGGCGCGGCAAATCGATGCTGATGGACCTCGCTTTCGAATGCATCGAGATGCCGGACAAGCGCCGCGCGCATTTCCACGAATTCATGCTCGACGTGCATGAGCGGCTGCGCGCCGAGCGCGCCAAGGAGGCGGGCGATCCGGTCCCGCCAGTCGCAGAATCGCTTGCCGGGGAGGCGCGGCTGCTGGCCTTCGACGAGATGCAGGTGACCAACAGCGCCGACGCGATGATCCTCTCGCGCCTGTTCGGCCGGCTGCTGGAGAAGGGGGTCACCGTGCTCGCAACTTCGAACCGGCCGCCGCGCGATCTTTACAAACATGGCCTCAACCGCGAGCTCTTCCTCCCCTTCATCGATCTCATCGAGGAGAAGCTGGAGGTGGTGCGGCTCGACGGGCCGCCCGATTACCGGCTCGAGCGTCTGGGCGGCATCGACACCTGGTACGTCCCCAACGGCGAGGCGGCGACCGCGGCGCTGTCCGAAGCCTTTTTCCGGCTCACCGACTTTCCGGTCGAGGACCGCGAACATGTGCCGAGCGCCGAGATCGAGGTACCGGGCGGGCGGACCTTGTTCGTGCCCAAGAGCCTCAAAGGCGCCGCCGTCTTCTCCTTCAGGCGGCTGTGCGGCGAGCCTCGGGGGGCCGCCGACTATATCGCGATCGCGCGGCGCTATCACACGGTGATCGTCGTCGGCATTCCCAAGATGGGGCCTGAGATGCGCAACGAAGCGGCGCGTTTCGTGACGCTGATCGACGCGCTCTACGAGCACAGGGTTAAGCTGCTCGCCGCCGCCGACGCCGAGCCGGGGGAGCTTTATCCGGCGGGCGACGGCGCATTCGAGTTCGAACGCACCGCGAGCCGTCTTATCGAAATGCAGAGCGAGGATTATCTCGCCAAGGGGCATGGACTCGCGGTTGCCCCCGCGTCCGCGAAAGGCTAGGCGGGCGCGCATATTCCAGCGGCCGATTCCTGGAGCCGCCTTTCGCACTGCAGATTCGGGAGGCCTCATGGCTCGCAAGAAAATCGCGCTCATCGGATCGGGGATGATCGGCGGCACCCTCGCCCATCTCGCCGGCATCCGCGAGCTTGGCGATATCGTCCTGTTCGACATCGCCGAGGGGCTGCCGCAGGGCAAGGCACTGGATCTCGCCCAGGCGGGGCCGGTCGAAGGCTATGACGCCAAGCTCGAGGGCACGCAGGACTATGCCGATATCGAAGGCGCGGACGTCTGCATCGTCACCGCCGGCGTGCCGCGCAAGCCCGGCATGAGCCGCGACGATCTCGTCGAGATCAACTTGAAGGTCATGAAGGCGGTGGGCGAGGGCATAAAGAAATATGCGCCGGACGCCTTCGTCATCTGCATCACCAATCCCCTGGACGCGATGGTCTGGGCGCTGCGCGAATATTCGCAGGCGCCGCACCAAAAGGTCGTCGGCATGGCGGGCGTGCTCGATTCGGCGCGCTTCCGACATTTCCTCGCCGAGGAGTTCGACGTCAGCGTCGAGGACGTCACCGCCTTCGTGCTCGGCGGCCATGGCGACACGATGGTGCCGGTGATCGAATATTCGACCGTCGCCGGCATCCCGGTGCCCGATCTCGTCAGGATGGGCTGGTCGACGGAAGAGAAGATCGACGCGATCGTCGAGCGCACCCGCGGCGGCGGCGGCGAGATCGTCGGCTTGCTGAAGACCGGATCGGCATTCTACGCGCCGGCGACGGCGGCGATCATGATGGCCGAGAGCTATCTGAAGGACAAGAAGCGCGTGCTGCCCGCCGCCGCGCATCTCACCGGCCAATATGGCGTCGACGATCTCTATGTCGGGGTGCCGGTGGTGATCGGCGCGAACGGCGTCGAGCGCATTGTCGAGATCGAGCTCGGCGACGAGGCGAAGGCGAACTTCCAGGTCAGCGTCGATGCGGTCAAGGAGCTTCTCGAAGCGTGCCGCAAGATCGATTCGTCATTGAGCTGAAAATTATGTCCCCGCGCAGGCGGGGACCCAGGCTGGAGAAACCGGCTGCCGTCTCGACGGGAGCACGACATAGAAGCGGGAGCGGAGATTGAGCATTCTCGTCAATGGATCGACCAAGGTCATCACCCAGGGGATGACCGGGGAAACCGGCACCTTCCACACCCGTCAGGCGCTCGAATATGGCACCCGGATGGTCGCCGGAGTGACGCCGGGCAAGGGCGGGCGGACGCATCTCGGCCTGCCCGTCTACGACACCGTCGCCGAGGCGGTCGCCGAAACCGGCGCCGATGCGAGCGTCGTCTACGTGCCGCCGCTCTTCGCAGCCGATTCGATCCTCGAGGCGATCGCCGCCGGGGTGCCGCTCATCGTCGTCATCACCGAGGGCATTCCGGTGCTCGACATGGTGACGGTGAAGCGCGCGCTCGCAGGCTCGAAATCGCGGCTCATCGGCCCCAATTGTCCGGGCGTGCTGACGCCGGACGAATGCAAGATCGGCATCATGCCGGGCGCCATCTTCAAGAAAGGCTCGGTCGGCGTCGTCAGCCGCTCGGGCACGCTCACCTACGAGGCGGTCGAGCAAACGAGCCAGGCCGGGCTCGGCCAGTCGAGCGCGGTCGGAATCGGCGGCGATCCGGTGCATGGGATGAGCTTCATCGACGTGCTCGAGCTCTTCCTCGCCGACGAGGAAACCGAAGCGATCGTCATGATCGGCGAGATCGGCGGCTCGGCCGAGGAGGAGGCGGCGCAGTTCCTCGCCGACGAAGCAAGGGCCGGCCGCGGCAAGCCGACCGTCGGCTTCATCGCCGGGCGCACCGCGCCGCCGGGCCGGCGCATGGGCCATGCCGGCGCGATCGTCGCCGGCGGCAAGGGCGGCGCCGAGGACAAGATCGCGGCGATGGAAGCGGCCGGAATCCGCGTTTCGCCGAGCCCCGCCGAGCTCGGGCGCACGCTCGCCGAGACCGTCAAGGGATAGCTCGCGCGCCCGGTGCGTTGGCGTAACCGAAAGGGCTTAAAAGGGCGACGGCAATTGCTAGATGCGAAGGGCGAGGCGCGGACCGGCTCAATGACTGGCGAAATGGAAATACCGGCGGGCGTGAGCCCTTCCTATGTGCAGTCGCTCTATCGCCGCTATCGCGATCGGCCCGGCCAGGTCGACGACCAATGGCGACGCTGGTTCGAAGGGCTCGAGGCGCATGTCAACGGCCCGAGCTGGAGCCGCGCCGATTGGCCCGTCCCCTATGACGGGGAGCTGACCGAAGCGCTCGACCCCACGCGCGCGGCGATCAACGGCGGGGAGGAGCCGGCGGCCGAAGCGCCGCATTATGCGCGCGCCGTCGCCGACAGCGTGGTCGAGCGGGCGGCGGGGGACTCGATTCGCGCGATGATGCTCATCCGCACCTATAGGGTGCGCGGCCATCTCGCCGCCGATCTCGATCCGCTCGGCCTCTCGCAGCGCGAGCTCCCCGCCGATCTTACGCCGGAATTCCACGGCTTTTCCGAGCGCGAGCTCGATCGGCCGGTCTATCTCGGCGGGACGCTGGGCTTCGAGAGCGCGACGGTGCGCGAGATCGTCTCGGTGCTGCGCGAGAATTATTGCGGCCAGATCGGCCTCGAATATATGCACATCAACGATCTCGGGGAGCGCCGCTTCCTGCAGGAGCGGATGGAAGGGCGCGACGCCGAGATCAGCTTCACCCCCGAGGGCAAGCGCGCGATCCTCACCCGGGTCATCGAGGCCGAGCAGTTCGAAAGCTTCCTGGGGCGCAAATATGTCGGCACCAAGCGTTTCGGCCTCGACGGCGGCGAATCGATGGTCCCGGCGCTCGAGGCGGTGATCAAATATGGCGGACTTTACGGCGTGCGCGAGATCGTCTTCGGGATGGCGCATCGCGGGCGTCTGAACGTGCTCGCCAACGTCATGGGCAAGCCCTATCGCGCGATCTTCCACGAATTCGAAGGCGGCGCTTCGAGCCCCGAGGACGTTGGCGGATCGGGCGACGTCAAATATCATCTCGGCACCTCGTCCGACCGCGAGTTCGACGGCATCGAGGTCCATATGTCGCTGGTGCCCAACCCCAGCCATCTCGAAGCGGTCGACCCGGTGGTGCTCGGCAAGGCGCGCGCGGTCCAGACGATCCGCGGCGACATCGACGAACATGGCGAGGTGCTGCCCGTGCTGCTCCATGGCGACGCCGCCTTCGCCGCCCAGGGCATCGTCGCCGAATGTTTCGGATTTTCGGGCATCCCCGGCTATAATACCGGCGGCACCATCCATTTCATCATCAACAACCAGGTCGGCTTCACGACGAGCCCGCAATTCGCCCGTTCCTCGCCCTATCCGTCCGATATCGCGAAGATGGTCCAGGCGCCGATCCTGCACGTCAACGGCGATCATCCCGAGGCGGTGACCTATGCCTGCAAGCTCGCGACAGAATATCGCCAGACCTTCAAGCGCGACATCGTCATCGACATGTGGTGCTATCGCCGCTTCGGCCACAATGAGGGCGACGAGCCGAGCTTCACCCAGCCGATCATGTATCGCGCGATCAAGAACAAGCGGCTGGTCTCGGGGCTTTATGCCGATCGGCTCGAGGAAGAAGGGGTGGTCGACGACGAATGGGTCGAGCAGACCAAGCAGCGCTTCACCCACGAGCTGGAACAGGAGTTCGAGGCCGCCAAATCCTATCTGCCCAACAAGGCCGACTGGTTCGAGGGGCGCTGGTCGGGCTTTTCCCGGCCCGGCGGGCCCGAGACCGACCGCCGCAATATCGACACCGCGATCGCCGGGGAAATGCTGGGCGGTATCGGCGAAAAGCTGACGACGATCCCTAAGGATTTCACCATCCACAAGACGCTGCGCCGGATCATCGAGGCAAAGCGCAAGATGTTCGAGACCGGCGAGGATTTCGACTGGGCGACGGCCGAGGCGCTCGCCTTCGCCAGCCTCATCCGCGAAGGCTATGGGGTGCGCCTGTCGGGCCAGGATTCGGGCCGCGGCACCTTCAGCCAACGCCATGCGATGTGGCTCGACCAGCAAACGGGCGAATGCTTCATACCGCTGAAGCATGTCGAGGGCGGCCGCTTCGAGGTGCGCGACAGCCCGCTGTCCGAATATGGCGTGCTCGGCTTCGAATATGGCTATGCCATGGCCGATCCGATGACGCTCGTTCTCTGGGAAGCGCAGTTCGGCGATTTCGCCAATGGCGCGCAGGTGATCATCGATCAGTTCGTCGCTTCGGGCGAGGCAAAATGGCTGCGCTCGAACGGGCTCGTGATGCTGCTCCCGCACGGCTATGAAGGGCAGGGGCCCGAGCACAGCTCGGCCCGTCTCGAACGCTTCCTGCAGCTCTGCGCCGACGACAATATGCAGGTCGTCAACGCCACGACGCCGGCCAATTTCTTCCATCTGCTCAGGCGCCAGATGCATCGCGACTTCCGCAAGCCGCTGATCGTGATGACGCCGAAATCGCTGCTGCGTCACAAGAAGGCGGTTTCGAACGCCGGCGACTTCACGGGAGACAGCCATTTCCGCCGCATCCTTTCCGATCCCAGATCGCCGGCGGACGAAAAGGTGAAGCGGCTCGTCCTGTGCTCGGGCAAGCTTGCCTACGAGCTTATCGAGGCGCGCGACGAGGAGGGCGACGATGCGACGAGCATCGTGCGCGTCGAGCAGCTCTATCCCTTCCCTTCGGAACCGCTCGTCGTGCGGCTTGCCCGGATGAAGAATCTGGAGGAGGTCGTGTGGGCGCAGGAGGAGCCCAAGAACAACGGCGCCTGGTTCTTCGTCGAGCCGATCATAGAGCGCTGCCTCGCCGAGGCGCGTCCGAAGAAAAGAGAAAAGCCCTGGCCCGACCGCGCGCGCTATGCCGGACGCGAGGCTTCGGCCTCCCCCGCGACCGGGATCGCCAGCCGCCATGCCGAGCAGCAGCGCCGGCTGATCGCCGACGCGCTGGAGATCGAGCCATGACCGACGGCTCGAGTTCAGGCTGAAAGAGGAGCGCATGTCCCAAGACGTCAAGGTTCCCACGCTGGGCGAATCGATCACGGAGGCGACCCTCGGCGAATGGCTGAAGCAGCCCGGCGATGCGGTAGCGGCCGACGAGCCGATCGCCAGCCTCGAGACCGACAAGGTGGCGGTCGAGGTGCCGGCGCCGGTGGCGGGCACGCTCGCCGAGCAGCTGGTTTCGGAAGGCGAGACGGTCGAGGTCGGCGCACTGATCGCGCGGATCGACGAAAATGGCGTGGCGGCGAAACGGAAGGCGGAGGAAAAGGACAAGGCCGAAAAAGTCGAGACGCCGGTCAATCCGCCCGGTCCGGGCGAGCAGCCGGCCGCGAAAGGCAAGCCCGAAGCGCCCGGGACGGAGGAGGAAAACCGCACCAGCTCGCTCACCCTGTCGCCGGCGGTCCGCCGCGTGGTGCTGGAGCACGGCCTCGATCCTTCGAAGATCAAGGGCACCGGCAAGGACGGCCGCCTCACCAAGGACGACGTCCTCGCAGCCGCCAGGGAGGAGGAGGCGAAGGCGCCCGCCCCGCCGCCCGCGCCCACGTCGCCCGCCCCCCAGCCTTCAGAGCCCGCGGAGCGGCGCGAAGAGCGGCAGAAGATGACGCGTCTGAGGCAGACGATCGCCAGACGCCTCAAGGAGGCGCAGGACACGGCGGCGCTGCTCACCACCTTCAACGATTGCGACATGTCGGCGGTGATCGAGGCGCGCTCGCGCTACAAGGAGCTGTTCGAGAAGAAGCACGGCATCCGCCTCGGCTTCATGGGTTTTTTCGTCAAGGCCGCCTGCCTCGCGCTCGAGGACATTCCCACGGTCAATGCCAGGATCGAGGATGGTGAGATCGTCTATCACCATTATGTCGACGTCTCGATCGCGGTCTCCGCGCCGCAGGGGCTCGTCGTTCCCGTGATCCGCGACGCGCAAGCGCTTAGCTTCGCCGAGATCGAGAAGGCGATCGCCGATTTCGGCAAGCGCGCGCAGGAAGGGACGCTCAAGATCGAGGAGATGCAGGGCGGGACCTTCACCATCTCCAACGGCGGCGTGTTCGGCTCGCTGCTGTCGACGCCGATCGTCAATCCGCCGCAATCGGCGGTGCTCGGCATGCACCGCATCGAGGAGCGGCCGGTCGCGGTGGACGGCAATGTCGTCATCCGGCCGATGATGTATCTCGCGCTCACCTACGACCATCGCCTCGTCGACGGGCGCGAGGCGGTGACCTTCCTCGTGCGGATGAAGGAAGCGCTCGAAGACCCGATGCGGCTTCTGATCGATTTATAGTGCTCCGGCGGAGGCGGGAGCCCAGGGCGGTAAGCGAGAAGGCGCGCAGCTCTGGATTACCGCCTGCACGGGAATACAGTGGAGCAAGGAATGGCTGGATACGACTATGACGTCCTCGTGATCGGCGCCGGGCCGGGCGGCTATGTCGCCGCGATCCGGGCGGCGCAGCTCGGCCTCAAGACCGCCTGCGCCGAAAGCCGCGAGACGCTCGGCGGCACCTGCCTCAACGTCGGCTGCATTCCTTCCAAGGCGCTGCTCCACGCCTCCGAACTCTATGAGGAGGCGCATGAGGGCGCGCTCGCCAAATTCGGCGTCAGGACGGGCAAGGTCTCGCTCGATCTCGACGCGATGCATGGCGAGAAGGCCAAGGCGGTGAAGGAGCTCACCGGCGGCATCGAGATGCTGTTCAAGAAGAACAAGGTCGACTGGCTGAAGGGCCGTGCCGTCTTCACCGGCAAGGACAGCGTGAAGGTGGGTGACAAGGAATATCGCGCCAAGGACATCGTCATCGCCACCGGCTCCTCGGTGACGCCGCTGCCCGGCGTCGAGATCGACAATGAGGGAGGGGTGGTGGTCGATTCCACCGGCGCGCTTGCGCTTGCCAAGGTGCCGAAGAAGATGATCGTCATCGGCGGCGGCATCATCGGGCTTGAGCTCGGTTCGGTGTGGCGGCGCCTGGGCGCGGAAGTGACGGTGCTCGAATTCCTCGACGAGATCCTTCCGGGCATGGACGGCGAGGTGAGGAAGGAATCGCGCAAGATATTCAATAAGCAGGGCTTCGACATCAGGACCGGCGCGAAGGTCACGAAGGTGACGCGCAAGGGCAAGAAGGCGAGTGTAGCCTACGAGCCGGCCAAGGGAGGCGATCCCGAAACGCTGGAGGCGGACGTGGTCCTCGTCGCGATCGGGCGCAGGCCCAATACCGACGGGCTCGATCTCGACAAGGCGGGGATCAAGACCGACAATCGCGGCGTGATCCAAATCGACAAGGAGTTCCGCACCCAAGCCGAGGGCGTCTGGGCGATTGGCGACTGCGTCCCCGGGCCGATGCTCGCCCACAAGGCGGAGGACGAGGGCATCGCGGTGGCCGAGAATATCGCCGGGCAGACGGGCATCGTGAACCATGCGGTGATCCCGTCGGTCGTCTACACCTTTCCCGAGATCGCCTCGGTCGGCCTCACCGAGGAGGAGGCGAAGGAGGCGAACGGCGAGGTCAGGACCGGCAAATTCCCCTTCCTCGCCAACAGCCGCGCCAAGACCAACCGCGACACCATAGGCTTCGTCAAGGTGGTCGCCGATGCGAGGACAGACCGCGTGCTCGGCGTCCACATCATCTCGTCATTGGCCGGCACGCTGATCGCGCAGGCCGCGCAGGCGATGGAGTTCGGTGCGACATCCGAGGACATCGCCTATACCTGCCACGCCCATCCGACCCATTCGGAAGCGATCAAGGAAGCGGCGATGGCGGTGACCGGCAAGCCGATCCACATCTAGCAAGCAGCATTCGCCGGCGGTTCAGAGCCCCAGCAGCCTTGCCAGCCAGCCTTCGCGCGGCGGCGTCGGGAAAAGCTCGCGCGGGCAGTCGAGGCAGCGCGCCTGGATCGCCGGGCCGGCGAGAATCTGCTCGGCATCGGCGAGCGCCTGGTCGATGAGCTGGCGCGGGCTCGCGGCGAGGCGGCTGAAAATGTCGCCGGCGGGCGGCGATCCGGCAGCGCCGTCGAACAGCCAGGAAGGAAGCGCCGGCTTGGGCTCGAGGAACACCGGCTCGGCATCCTCGGGCTCGATGCCGGCCCGCCGCGCCGCCTCGGCGAGCGCATCGTCGAAACCGCCGAAGGAATCGACGAGGCCGAGCTGGCGGGCGGTGCCGCCGTCCCATACCCGGCCTTCGGCGATCTCGGCGACGCGCGCCGGCGCGATGCCGCGCGAGCTGGCGACGAGGGCAAGGAAGCGGCGGTAGGTGCTCTGGGTGCCGAGCTCGATCATGCGGTCGGCGGTCGGCGAGATGCCCTGCAGGAAATCGGGTTCGCCCGACAGCGGCGTCGTGCGCACCCCGTCGGCGTTGAGGCCGATCTTGGCGAGCGTGCCCTCGAAGCTCGGCAGGACGCCGAAGACGCCGATCGAGCCGGTGATGGTCGAAGGCTCGGCGAAGATATGGTCGCCCGCGGTCGCCACCCAATAGCCGCCCGAGGCGGCAACGCTGCCCATCGAGACGATGACCGGAATCTCGCGCCGCTTGGCGGCGATGATCGCGCGCCGGATATGCTCGGAGGCGAGCGCCGAGCCGCCCGGCGAGTCGATGCGCACGACCAGCGCCTCGATGTCATGCTCGGCAAGCCCCCGCTCGAGCGCCTCGACGATCGTCGACGAGCCGGCGGTGCCGAGCGCGGCGGGGCCGTCGACGATGGTGCCGGCGATGGTGACGACGCCGATCCGCCCGCGATCCTCGTCGATCGGCTCGGCGGCGACCCAGTCGTCATAAGCGACCGTCTCGAAGCTGCCGGGGACGTCCTCATATTCCGCGCCTGCAAACTGGGCGATGCGGCGGCCGAAGGCGGTGCGGTCGCCGACCCTGTCGACGAGGCCGTGGGCGAGCGCCGCCTTGGCGAGATCGCCGTCGGCGGCCTCGAGCGCCTCGACGGGGTTTCGCGCATAGGCGGCGACCTGCGCCTTGGGACGGGCGGCGCGGACATCGGCGAGATAATCGCGCCACAGCGCGCCTGCGAGATCCTCGGAGGCCTCGCGCGCCTCGGGCGACATGCCGCTTCGCGTATAGGGTTCGACCGCCGATTTGTAGATGCCCGCCTGATAGACGTTGGCGGTGACGCCGAGCTTGTCGAGCAGGCCCTTGTAATAGAGCTGCGAGCGTCCGGGGCCGGCGATCAGCACGCCGCCCATCGGATGAACCCAGATTTCGCTGGCATGGGCGGCGAGGCGGTAGCCGCCGTCCGAATAGCCGCTCGCATAGGCGATCACGGGCTTGCCCGACCTGCGCACCGCGTCGAGCGCGTCGGCGACCCGGTCGAGCGCAACGCGCCCGCCGCCGGTGAAGATATCGAGATCGAGCGCCACCGCCTTGACGCGATCATCCCCGGCCGCGGTTTCGAGCGCGTGGACCATGTCGCGCAGCCGATATTCGCGGAACGGGCCGGGCGCGCCGGCGATCAGCTCCAGCGGGCTGCGTTCGGCCGGCTGCTCGACGATCGTGCCCGAGATGTCGAGCAGCAGCGCGCCCTCCCCGACGCCGCGATAGGGACCCTGGGAGAGCAGCGCGTAGAGGCCGCCGAAGAAGAAAAGCATGAAGACGAGCACCAGCGCGTCCTTGACGCCGACCAGAATGCGCCAGATGCGGCCCGCGAAGCTCATAATGGAAGGGCCCTTTCGCTCATAAGCACTAATTAGGGCCTGGCCGGAAAATTGCTACCAGCGCACGAGCGGCGGCACGAGGATGCGGCCGAGAAGCGCGCACAGGCCGACCGCGATCGTGTACCAGAAGCCGATATACATGATCTCGTTGTGCGGGCAGTGGACCGAATAGGCGAGCGCGCCGAGGCTGCCCGCGGCCAGCCCCGTCATCCAGCCCGCGCGCGGCGGCGAGGTCGGCGCGCCTCGGCGCAGCCAGTCGGCAAGGAAAGCGCCGATCCCGAGCGCCAGCACAAGGGTGGCGCCGAGGCAGAGCAAGCCTGTCTCGGGGGTGAGGTCGGCCAAGCTCGGCAGCCCCATTTGCAGCGTGTAGACGATCGCCGCGGCCGGGAAGACGAGCGCCGCGGCGAGCGCCCAGCGCCAGCCGGTGTAACGGCTGCCGACCGCGGGCCGCGCCATCGCCAGCACCGTCCCCGTCGCGCCGATGCCGAGCAGCGCGAGGATGCCGGTGCGGACGAGGAACATCGGATGCACCGCGGCAAGGCCGAGGTCGGGGCGCGGCCCGATCAGGGCGAGCACGAGCAGCGCCGCGAGCACGGTAAGCCCCGCGATCCGGCCGGCCGCGCGCAGCGGCTGCAGTGGCCGGACCGGGACCAGATCGTCGACGAGATTTTCCACCGATGCGCTATGCATGACCTATTCTCTTTCCACTATCTTCTGCAGCCGCTTCATGCCGCGGTGCACATTGACCTTGATCAGCGATTCGGACTGGCCCGAAACCGCCGCCGCCTCGGCAACGCTCATCTCCCTGATCTTGGTCAGCCTGATCGCCTCGGCCTGTTTGGGCGCCAGATTCTCCAGCAGGCCGTCGATCCCGATTTCCGCGATCACCGCAGCGCCGTGCGATTCCACCGCCACCGGCGCTGCATCGTCGAGCGCGCTTTCCTTGAGCCGGTAATGGCGGCGGAGCTGATCGATCCAGCGATAGCGGGCGATCGCCGCGAGCCAGGGGAGGAACGGCCGGGCGGGATCGTAGCTGGCGCGCTTAACATGCACCGACATCAGGGTTTCCTGAACGAGATCGTCGATCCGGTGGGCCGCGACCTTGTTGCGATAATATCTTTCGAGCCAGGCGCGGCATTCTCCGAGCAGCGTCGCATAGGCGCCGCGGTCGCCCCCCTGGGCGCGGGCCATCAGCCGGCCGAGCAGATCGCCCTCGCCGATCACCGGGACGCCTTGGACAGTGCCGCGTCGAGCGGGAAAATGCCGGCGCTCGCGAAAATCTCGACCGGAGCGCCAAACATCGAAAACCTCCCTGATCCGAGCAGGCTCGAAACAAGCCCGGGCCTGTCGAAAGCCGATATTTCGCGCGGCCCGCGGCGATGGTTACAAGCCGAAGCCGGGGGCGCTTGACGCCGCGCCGCGAGCGCCCATATGCGCTTGCATTAGCACTCTCTGCCCGAGAGTGCCAAAGCGCGCCGCCCGCGCGGCTCGCAAACAGGGTTCAACACGCTAGCAAAGGGAAGCGCACATGAAATTTCGTCCGCTACACGACCGCGTGCTCGTTCGCCGGGTCGAGGCCGAGGAAAAGTCGGCCGGTGGAATCATCATCCCCGACACCGCCCAGGAAAAGCCGCAGGAAGGCGAAGTGATCGCCGCCGGCTCCGGCGCCCGCTCCGAGGAGGGCAAGGTGACTCCGCTCGACGTCAAGAAGGGCGACCGCATCCTGTTCGGCAAATGGTCGGGAACCGAGGTCCGCATCGACGGCGAGGACCTTCTGATCATGAAGGAAAGCGACATTCTGGGAATCGTCGGCTGATCGAACCGGCGCTTCCCGCGAAGGCGGGAGCCCGGATTTTTGTTTGACTGGCCCCCCGCATTCGCGGGGGAACAAGAAAGGGAATTGAGACAATGGCAGCCAAGGAAGTCAAATTCTCGCGCGACGCGCGCGAGCGCATCATGAAGGGCGTCGACGTCCTCGCCGATGCGGTGAAGGTGACGCTGGGGCCGAAGGGCCGCAACGTCGTGATCGAGAAATCGTTCGGAGCGCCCCGCATCACCAAGGACGGCGTCACCGTCGCCAAGGAGATCGAGCTCAAGGACAAGTTCGAGAATATGGGCGCGCAGATGGTGCGCGAGGTGGCGTCGAAGACCAACGACGTCGCCGGCGACGGCACCACCACGGCGACCGTGCTCGCCCAGTCGATCGTCAAGGAAGGGATGAAGTCGGTCTCGGCCGGCATGAATCCGATGGACCTCAAGCGCGGCATCGATCTCGCCGTCTCCAAGGTGGTCGAGAATCTGTCGAGCCGCTCGAAGGACGTCTCGGGCTCCGAGGAGATCGCGCAGGTCGGCATCATCTCGGCCAATGGCGACGAGGAGGTCGGCCGCAAGATCGCCGAGGCGATGGACAAGGTCGGCAAGGAAGGCGTGATCACGGTCGAGGAGGCCAAGGGTCTCGAATTCGAGCTCGACGTCGTCGAGGGCATGCAGTTCGACCGCGGCTATCTCTCGCCCTATTTCATCACCGATCCGGAAAAGATGCTCGTCGAGCTCCAGGATCCCTACATCCTCATCCACGAGAAGAAGCTTTCGAACCTGCAGGCGATGCTGCCGATTCTGGAAGCGGTGGTCCAGTCGGGCCGCCCGCTCCTCATCATCGCCGAGGATGTCGAGGGCGAGGCGCTGGCGACGCTCGTCGTCAACAAGCTGCGCGGCGGCCTCAAGGTCGCGGCGGTGAAAGCGCCCGGCTTCGGCGACCGCAGGAAGGCGATGCTCGAGGACATCGCGATCCTCACCAAGGGCGAGATGATCTCCGAGGATTTGGGCATCAAGCTCGAGAACGTCACTGTCGGCATGCTCGGCGAGGCCAAGCGAGTCACCATCGACAAGGACAACACCACGATCGTCGACGGCGCAGGCGAGGCCGACGCGATCAAGGCGCGGGTCGAGGCGATCCGCCAGCAGATCGAGACTTCGAGCAGCGACTATGACAAGGAGAAGCTCCAGGAGCGCCTTGCCAAGCTCGCCGGCGGCGTGGCCGTTATCAAGGTCGGGGGCGCCACCGAGATCGAGGTCAAGGAGCGCAAGGACCGCGTCGACGACGCTCTCCATTCGACCCGCGCCGCGGTCGAGGAAGGCATCGTTCCGGGCGGCGGCGTCGCGCTGCTCTACGCCAAGGGGGCGCTCAAGGGCCTCGAGGGCGCCAATGACGACCAGACCCGCGGCATCGACATCGTCCGCCGCGCGCTCGAGGCGCCGGTGCGGCAGATCGCCGAGAATGCGGGCTTCGACGGCGCCGTCGTCGCCGGCAAGCTGACCGACGCCAATGACGAGAATCGGGGCTTCAACGCCCAGACCGACGAATATGAGGATCTCGTCAAGGCGGGCGTCATCGACCCCACCAAGGTCGTGCGCACCGCGCTCCAGGACGCCGCCTCGGTCGCCGGGCTCCTCATCACCACCGAGGCTACGGTGGCCGAGCTGCCCGAGGACAAGAACGCCGCGCCCGCCGGCGGCATGCCGGGCGGCATGGGCGGCATGGACTTCTAAAGGTCCTACGCCCGGGGCGAAACGAGAAGGGCCGGGGCGGCGAACGCTCCGGCCCTTTTTCTTTGCTTGCGGCTGCAGCCGCCGCCGAGCGGGCCTGACAGCACCGGACCGGCGGCATGGGCCTGGGCATCGGAATCGCCGAAGCCGGCGGTGCTGCCCTAGCGGATGAAGCTTTCGAAGCCGGCGCGATGGGCCCCGATGCCGTCGCTGACCTGGGCTCCCGCTCCGATCAGCAGCCCGGGCGCGGCATTATCGCCAATGAAGCGTTGCGTCCGGCCCGGCGAAGCGGGCCAGGGCCATGTTCGGCCTAGCCCTCCGGCGGTGGCGGCGTCACCGGCAGCTCGCCGGGTTCGGGCTCCTCGCGCGCGGCCTCGGCCTCCTCCAGCTCCTCGCGTGCGACGGGCATCGCCGGCTCGGATTCGAGCATGTCGGCGGCTTCGTTGAGCTGCCGGTTCTCTTCGGCCGTCAGTCCGCCGATCTCGCTGTCCTCCTCACAGCCCGCGAGGACGAACAGCGCAAGAAGCCATCGATGTCGCATGGGGCGACTCTCCCGTCATTGCCGGCTCTCGCCCCAGCCTAGGCGGAAAAAAAGGGCCCGCAAGGGGGTGCCTTGCGAGCCCTTCGATTTCGGCTGGAACCGTAAGGCGTTATTGCTCGCCTTCCAATTCGGCTTCCATGTCCTCGCCGGCGGCTTCGAGCTCATCGCCGGCCGCATCCGCGGCGGCTCCGGCTTCGGCACCCGCTTCGTCGAGTTCGGCGCCGAGTTCGTCGTCAACGGCTTCCATGTCCGTTTCGGCTTCCTCGGCCGTAAGGTCGAGGTCGGTGGTCGTGGTTTCGGTTTCGACCGCCTCTTCCTCGGCGGGCTCGCCGCAACCGGCGAGCCCAAGCGCCGCGACGGCGGCGATCGAAAGAACAAGTTTCTTCACGAGCAATTCCTTCAATTGTGTCATTCGCAGGGCGGGCCCCTTGAACATCAAACGGCCCGGCGCGGGTATCTGCCGTTTCATCGCAGCGAATGCAAGACGTTCTTTTAACCTATTTGCCAGCGCCTCGCTCAAAGCCAGCATATACCTCATCTGTTGACCCCCATATAAAGATATCTTTATATCTTGAACTGATGAGTCTGGTCGAAATCTTCCGTTCGCTCGCCGATCCCAGCCGGCTGCGAATCATCGCCTTGCTGCGGCGCATGGAATTGTCGGTGGGGGAAATCGCCCAGGTGCTGGGGCAAAGCCAGCCGCGCGTCTCGCGTCATGTCAGGATTCTCATCGAGGCAGGCCTCGCCGAGCGGCGCAAGGAAGGCAGCTGGGTGTTCCTGCGTCTCGCCGAATGGCCGGCCGCGGGGCCGCTATTCGCGCTCGTCGACGCGGTCGGGCGCAGCCCCCAGTTCGAGGCCGATCATGCCCGCCTGGATGCGGTGCGCGCCGAGCGGGCGGCGGCGGCCGAGCGCTATTTCGCCGCCCATGCCGGCGAATGGGACGCGCTGCGCTCGCTGCATGTGGCGGAAAGCGAGGTCGAGGCGGCGATGGCGCGCGCGCTCGGACGGCAGCCGATCGGGCGGCTCGTCGATATCGGCACCGGCACCGGCCGGATGCTGGCGCTGTTCGGGCGCGAGGCCGAAGCGGCGCTCGGCATCGACCGTTCGCCCGAGATGCTGCGCCTCGCGCGCGCCAAGCTCGCCGAGGCCGGGCTCGACAGCGCCGAGCTGCGCCAGGGCGACATGTATGCGCTGGCGCTCGAATCGGGCTCGGCCGACACGGTAATCATTCATCAGGTGCTCCATTATGCGCAGCAGCCGGGCGCGGCGGTCGCCGAAGCGGCGCGGCTGCTGGCGCCGGGCGGGCGTTTGCTGATCGTCGATTTCGCGCCGCACGATCGCGAGGAGCTGCGCCAGCGCGACGCCCATGCCCGGCTCGGCTTCTCCGACGAGGCGATGCTCGCCTATATCTCCCAAGCCGGCCTCGAAGGGCGGGTAGTCGATCATCTCGCCGGCGGTCCGCTCACCGTCACCTTGTGGATGGGCGAGCGGCCAAGCGAAAGGCTGCGGGCGGTGGCATGAGCGCGAAGCCCGATCTCGCTCTCGCCGCGCAAGCCGAACGTCCGCCGCTGTTCGCCGAGACCGCGGGCGATATCGAGGTGAGCTTCGAGTTCTTCCCGCCCAAGAGCGGGAAGATGGAGGAGCGGCTGTGGCAGTCGGTCGAGACGCTGGCGCCCCTGGGCCCACGCTTCGTCTCGGTGACCTATGGGGCCGGCGGCTCGACGCGCGCGCGCACCCATGCGACGGTGACGCGCATCGCCCGCGAGACCTCGCTCGAGGCGGCGGCGCATCTTACCTGCGTCGAGGCGAGCCGCGACGAGATCGACGAGGTCGCGCAAAGCTACTGGCAGGCGGGCATCACCCATGTCGTCGCGCTGCGCGGCGATCCGCCGCAGGAGGGCAGGAGGTTCGAGGCGCACCCCGAAGGCTATGCCAATGCCGCCGAGCTGGTCGCGGGACTGAAACGGGTGGCGCCGTTCGAGATTTCGGTCGCCTGCTATCCCGAATGCCACCCCGAAGCGGAAAATTTCGCCGCCGACATCGACCATCTGAAGCGCAAGATAGACGCCGGCGCCGACCGCGCGATCAGCCAGTTCTTCTTTTCCGCCGACTGCTTCTTCCGCTTCCGCGACGAAATCGCCGCGGCGGGAATCGAGGCCGAGCTCGTGCCCGGCATATTGCCGGTCTCCAATGTCGCGCAGACGCGGCGCTTCGCGGCGATGTGCGGCGCCACCATCCCGAAATGGCTCGACCGGCTGTTCGAGGGGCTCGACGATCTTCCCGCCGCCCGCCAGCTCGTTGCCGCGACCGTCGCCGCCGAGCTGTGCGCGCAGCTCTATGCCGGCGGCGTGCGCCATTTCCATTTCTACACCTTGAACCGGGCCGAGCTTTCCTATGCGATCTGCCATCTGCTCGGCATGCGGCCCAAGGGGCAGGCGGCGGAGAGGCGGGCATGAGCGCGGCAGCGGAGATCCGGGCTGCGGCGGCCGAGCGGATTCTGGTCAAGGACGGCGCCTATGGCACCGAGGTGCAGGCGCGTCGGCTCGCCCCGGAGGACTATCGCGGCGGACTGAGGCTCGCCGGCGATCAGAAGGGCAATAACGATCTGCTGAACCTCTCGCGGCCCGATCTCGTGCGCGAGATCGCGGCGAGCTTCGCCGACGCGGGCGCCGACATCCTCGCCACCAACAGCTTCAACGCCAACCGCGTGAGCCAGGCCGATTACGGCGCCGAGGCGCTGGTCGCGGAGATGAACGAGGCGGCAGCGCGGATCGTGCGCGAGGTCGCCCGGGAGGCCGAAGCGAAGGATGGCGCGAAGCGCTGGGTGGCGGGCGCGATCGGCCCCACCAACAAGACGCTGTCGCTGTCGCCCGACGTCAACGATCCCGGCTATCGCGAGATCGATCTCGACGCGCTGGTCGCGGTCTATGGCGAGCAGATCGCGGCGCTGGCGAAGGGCGGCGCGGACATCGTCCTCATCGAGACGGTGTTCGACACGCTCAATGCCAAGGCCGCGATCCTGGCCGCGAGCGCGGCGGCGCCCGTGCTTCCGGTCATGCTGTCGATGACGGTCACCGATCTTTCGGGGCGCAATCTTTCGGGCCATTCGATCGAGGCCTTCTGGGCCTCCGTCCGCCATACCGAGCCGCTCGCGGTCGGGCTCAACTGCTCCTTCGGCGCGGCGCAGCTCAGGCCGCATGTGGCGACGCTCTCCGGCATCGCCGATACGCTTCTTCTCGCCTACCCCAATGCCGGGCTGCCCAACGATCTCGGCGAATATGACGAGTGCCCGGCGACGACCTCGGGGCATCTAGGCGAATGGGCGCAGGCCGGCCTCGTCAATATCGCCGGCGGCTGCTGCGGCACGACCCCCGAGCACATCGCGGCGATCGCGGGAGCGGTGGCGGGCAAGGCGCCGCGCAAGATTCCCTCGCCGCCGCGGCGCACGCGCCTCGCCGGCATCGAGCCGATGGTGCTGGCGGCTTAGGGGCGTGTCGAACGGCACCGTCAGTTCGCCTTCTCCACGGCGGGAAGAAGGCGGGGAAGAGGGGGTTCGGAGATCGAACGCGCCCGCCGACATCCCCCGCCCTGCTCACTCCCTCGAGGGAGTGGGGGAAATGGAGGCTTCAGCCTTTGCTGTCTCTTCGTCCTTCGTCAATATCGGCGAGCGCACCAACGTCACAGGCTCGGCCAGGTTCAAGAAGCTCGTCATGGCCGGCGACTATGAGGCGGCGGTCGAGGTCGCGCGCAGCCAGGTCGCGAACGGCGCCCAGATCATCGACGTCAACATGGACGAGGGGCTGCTCGACGCCGAAGCGGCTATGACGACCTTCCTTAAGCTGATCGCCGCCGAGCCCGACATCGCACGCGTGCCGGTGATGATCGACAGTTCCAAATGGGCCGTCATAGAGGCGGGTCTCAAATGCGTTTCGGGCAAGCCGATCGTCAATTCGATCAGTTTGAAGGAAGGCGAGCAGGCGTTTCTCGAGCTGGCGCGCAAGATTCGGGGCTATGGGGCCGCGACCGTCGTCATGGCCTTCGACGAGACGGGACAGGCCGACAGCAGGGACCGCAAGGTCGAGATTTGCGAGCGCGCCTACCGGCTGCTCGTCGCGGATGGCTTCCCGCCCGAGGACATAATCTTCGATCCCAATATCTTCGCCGTCGCGACGGGGATCGAGGAGCATCGCCGCTATGCGCTCGATTTCATCGAGGCGTGCCGCGAGATCAAGGCCCGCTGCCCCCATGTCCATCTTTCGGGGGGCTTGTCGAACCTCAGCTTCTCCTTTCGCGGCAACGAACCGGTCAGGCGTGCGATGCATTCGGTCTTTCTCTATCACGCGATCCCCGCCGGGCTCGACATGGCGATCGTCAACGCCGGCCAGCTCGATGTCTATGACACGATCGACGCCGAGCTGCGCGAGGCCTGCGAGGATGTGATCCTCGACCGCAGGGACGATGCCACCGAGCGGCTGGTCGAGATCGCCGAGCGCTGGCGCGGCGGCGGCGCTCTCGCCGACAGGCGCGACAGCCGGTGGCGCGCCCTGCCGGTGGACAAGCGGCTCGAACATGCGCTGGTCCACGGGCTCGATGCTCATATCGTGGAGGATACCGAGGAAGCGCGCGCCGCGGCCGAGCGTCCGATCGAGGTCATCGAAGGTCCGCTGATGGACGGCATGAACATCGTCGGCGACCTGTTCGGCTCTGGCAAGATGTTCCTGCCCCAGGTGGTGAAGTCGGCGCGGGTGATGAAGAAGGCGGTCGCCCATCTCGTCCCCTTCATCGAGAAGGAGAAGGAGCAGGCCGGAATCCGCGAGGGCAAGGGACGGATCGTCATCGCCACCGTCAAGGGCGATGTCCACGACATCGGCAAGAATATCGTCGGCGTCGTGCTGCTATGCAACGGCTTCGAGGTCGTCGATCTCGGCGTGATGGTGCCCTGGCAGAAGATCTTGGAGGCGGCCGAGGAGCATGAGGCGGCGATGATCGGCCTTTCCGGCCTCATCACCCCCTCGCTCGACGAGATGGTCACGGTGGCCGGCGAGATGGAGCGCGCCGGGCTCGACCTGCCGCTCCTCATCGGCGGCGCGACGACGAGCAAGGTCCACACCGCGCTCAGGATCGATCCCGCCTATGGCGGGCCGGTGCTCCACGTGCTCGACGCGAGCCGCGCGGTCGGCGTCGCCTCCTCGCTGGTCTCGGAGCGGCAGAAGGAGCCGCTCATCGCCAGGACCGCGAGCGAATATGAGGGAGTCCGGGAGGCCCGTTCGGGCAAGGGGCCGAGCCCGCTCGCGACGCTTCTCGAAGCGCGCGCCAACGCCTTTCCCTTCGATCCCGAAGGCATGGCGCCCCCGCCCAAGCGCCCCGGCCTGCACAGCTTCGACTGGCCGCTCAGGGAATTGAGGGAATCGATCGACTGGACGCCTTTCTTTCGCGCCTGGGAGCTCGCCGGCACCTATCCCGTGATCCTCGACGATCCCACCGTCGGCGAGAGCGCCAAAAGCCTGTTCGCCGACGCCCAGGCGATGCTCGACAGGATCGTCGCCGAGCATTGGCTCGACGCCAGGGCCACGGTCGGCCTCTGGCCGGCGCGGCGGGAGGGGGACGATGTCCTGCTGTTCCCCGGGCAAAACCGGGGCCCAGCAGGGTCCCGGCTTTCGCCGGGAGACGATGCGGCCCGCATCCCCTTCCTGCGCCAGCAGGTGAAGAAGCGCCAGGGGCGGGCCAATATGTGCCTTGCCGATTTCGTCTCGCCGGACGGGGACGACTGGATCGGCGGCTTCACGGTCGCCATCCACGGCGTTTCGGCGCATGTCGAGCGCTTCAAGGCGGCCAATGACGATTATTCGGACATCATGCTGAAGGCGCTCGCCGACCGCCTCGCCGAGGCCTTCGCCGAGCGCCTCCACGCGCAGCTGAGGACGAGCATCTGGGGCTATGCGCCTGACGAGCATTTCACCAACGAGCAGCTCATCCGCGAGCGCTATACCGGGATTCGCCCGGCGCCCGGCTATCCCGCCTGTCCCGATCATAGCCTGAAGCCCATGCTCTTCGAGCTGCTCGGCGGCGCGCCGGCGGGCGTCCGCCTTACCGAGAATTTCGCCATGCTGCCCGCCTCGTCGGTCTCGGGCTTTTATTTCGCCCACCGCGACAGCCAGTATTTCGGCGTCGCGCGCATCGGCCGCGATCAGCTCGAGGACTATGCGGCGCGGCGCGGCGTCACGGTCGAGGAGGCCGAGCGCTGGCTGCGTCCCAATCTCGATTGAACGAAGGTTGCCGCCGCGCGCCCGGTTTCGCCGACCATCTGCGCGCGGCGATGCGCCTGGAAACGTTCGCATAGACCGCCCCTTTCTCGCGCCATGCGCGCGAGGCCGCCGCTGGAACGGGGCCGGTAGCGCTCGAACAGATTGGACCCGAGCTGGTCGATCGCGATGGCGATCACGAGCTTGGGCCTTTCGGGCTCCTGCGCGGCGGCGGAAATGGCGGGTGATGGGGGCGCGGTAACCGCCAGCGCGGCTGCGGCGAAAATTTTTCTGATCATGCGAAGGCCTCGGTTCATTTCTGGCTTTGCGCCGCGATGCTATAGGCGCGGGGTGAATCGGCAAGGATCATCGATGCGCATATTCAATGTCTTCCTGATGACATTGCTGGCGGTGCTCGCGTTCGGACCGGCCCCGGCGCAGCTGCCTCCCGAGGGCCGCAACGCGGTCGCCGTCTCGCTGGTGCCCGAGGCGCGGACGGTGGCGCCGGGCGGAAGCATCTGGCTCGCGATCCTCATGGAGCCCGATCCCGGCTGGCACGGCTATTGGAAGAATCCCGGCGATTCGGGCGTCGGGACCAGCGTCGAATGGGAGCTGCCCGCAGGGGTCGAGACGGGCGAGCTTCTCTATCCGGTGCCCGACAGGCTGATCGTCGCGGGGCTGATGAACTATGTCTATGAAGGCGACTACGCGCATCTCGTGAAGCTTTCGGTGCCCGGCGACGCGCAGCCCGGCGCGCGCATCCCGGTGCGCGGGAAGATCGATTATCTCACCTGCACCAAGGAGGTCTGCGTGCCCGAAAGCGCGCTTCTCGCCGCCGATCTTCGCGTCGGCCCGGCCGCCGCGCCGGCGCCGTCGAACGCGGACTTCGACGCCCATCTGGCCCGGCTGCCGCAGCCGCTCGGGCAGGAAGGCCGCTTTGCGGCGGCGGGGAAAAAGCTGCGCATCGCGATCCCGCTCGCCGAGGGGATGGAGATCGAGGAGCCCTATTTCTTCCCGCTCACCGACGGCGCGATCGAATACAACGCCCCGCAACGGGTGACCCGCAGCGGCGACTGGATTCTCGTCGAGGCCGCGGCCGGGCGCGATGCGGAAAGGCTCGAGACGATCGAGGGCGTGCTCAAGATCGGCGAGCATAGCGGCCTTGCCCTCACCGCCCGGCCGGGCGAGCTTCCCATGGCGGCTGCCGCGGCAAACATCCCGGCCGGGCAGCAAGGCATGTCGGGGGGGATCGGCGCGATCCTGACCGCGCTGGGCGGGGCGATATTAGGTGGCCTCATCCTCAACATCATGCCCTGCGTCTTCCCGATCCTCAGCCTCAAGGCGCTGGGTCTCGCCAAGGCCGGCGGCGGCGAGCGCGCCGCCCGCCGCGACGGGCTGTTCTACGCCCTGGGGGCGGTCGCAGTCGCGCTGGCGCTCGGCGGGCTGATACTCGGGTTGCGCGCCGGCGGCGAGGCGGTGGGCTGGGCGTTCCAGCTTCAGGACCCGCGCGTCATTCTCCTCCTCCTTCTCCTCGTCACCGCCATCGCGCTCAACCTCGCCGGCCTGTTCGAGCTCCCCTCCTTCGCCTTCGGCGGCCGTCTTACGCGCGGCGAGGGCGCGGGGCCGAGCTTCTGGACCGGCGCGCTCGCAGCCTTCATCGCCACCCCCTGCACGGGTCCGTTCATGGGCGCCGCATTGGGCGCCGCGCTGGTGCTGCCGCCGCTCGTCGGGCTCGCCATCTTCGCCGGCCTCGGATTCGGTCTCGCGCTTCCCTTCCTCGCGCTCGGCTTCATCCCCGCGCTCAGGCGGCTGCTGCCCGAGCCCGGTCCCTGGCTCGGGACCTTCCGCCGCCTCATGGCGCTGCCGATGTTCGCGACCGCGCTCGCGCTCGCCTGGCTGCTCGGGCGCCAGGCCGGCGTCGACGGCATGGCCCTGGGGCTCGGCGCGGCGGTTCTCCTGGGGGTCATGCTGTGGTGGCTGGGCCGACGCTCGGGCCGGGCCTGGCTGCCGCTCGCATCGGCCGTGGCCGCGGCCGTCGCCGCCTTCGCGCTGATCCCTACCGCAGGCGAAGCGCCCGCGCGCGCGGATTCGGTCGCCGCCGGGCTCGATGCCGAGCCGTTCAGCGAGACGCGCCTCGCCGAGCTTCGCCGACAGGGCCGTCCCGCCTTCGTCTATTTCACCGCCGACTGGTGCGTGACCTGCAAGGTCAATGAGCGCACCGCGCTCGCCGACGAGGAGGTCGCCGCCGCCTTCGCCGCCGCCGGCATCGCCGTGCTCGCCGGCGACTGGACGCGGCGCGACCCGGAGATCAGCCGCTTCATCGAGCGCCACGGCCGCTCGGGCGTGCCGCTCTATCTCTTTTACCCGCCGGGGAAACAGCCCCGCATCCTCCCCCAGATACTCACCCCCGGCCGCCTCGTCGGCCTGACCCTAAAAGGAGACACAGCATGAAATCCTGGCTCGTGCCGCTCGCCGCGGCCTCGCTCGCCATCGCCCCCGCCGCGGCCTCGGTCGCGACCGGAGAGAAGGTGCGCGACTTTCTCCTGAACGACGCCGACGGCAAGGTCGCCCAGCTCTACGATTATCGCGGCAGGACGGTGGTCCTCGAATGGAACAATCCCGATTGCCCCTTCGTGCGCAAACATTATGACAGCGGCAATATGCAAAAGACGCAAGAAGCGGCGCGCAGGGCGGGCGCGGTGTGGCTGACGATCAATTCGGGCGCGCCCGGCCTCCAGGGTCATATGACCGGGGCCCAGGCGAAGAAATATGTCGCCGCGCACGATGCCCGGCCCAACCGCTATCTGCTCGATCCCAAGGGCGTGGTCGGGCGCGCCTTCGATGCCCGCACGACGCCCCATATCTACATCATCGATGCCAATGGCGTGCTCGTCTATCAGGGCGGGATAGACGACCGGCCGACCGCCGACAGGGCCGATATCGCGAAGGCGCGCAACCATGTGCTCGCCGCGCTCGCCGAGCTGAAGGCAGGCAAGGCCGTCTCGGTCGCCGAGACCCGGCCCTATGGCTGCTCGGTCAAATATTCGGACGGTTGAGGCGGCTTCCTATGCCGCTGCCAGACCTTGCGGCCGCCGATCCAGGTTTCGAGAACCTGCGTCTCGCGGATCGAGCCCGGCTCGGCGCGGAAGATGTCGCGGTCGATGAAAATGAAGTCGGCATAATGGCCGGGGGTTAGCGATCCGATCCGATCCTCGGCGAAGGAGGCGAAGGCGGCGCCGGTGGTGAAGCCGGCGAGCGCCTCTCCCAGCGTCAACTTCTGCTCCGGAAACCAGCCGCCGGGCGGGCGGCCATAGGCATCCTCGCGGCTGATCGCGACGGCGAGGCCGTGAAAGGGATTGGCGGATTCGACCGGAAAGTCCGAGCCGAAGGCGAGCGGCACGCCATTTGCGAGCATCGCCTTCCAGGCATAGGCGCCGCCGAGGCGTCCGGTCCCCATCCGCGCTTCGGCCATCCGCCAGTCTGAGGTCTGGTGCACCGGCTGCATCGATGCGACGGTGCCGTGGCGGCCGAAGCGCGGCAGATCGGCCGGATCGACGATCTGCGCATGTTCGATGCGCCAGCGCCGATCGCCCTGATAGGTGGCGGCGAGCTCGTCGATCGCGTCCAGCAGCTGGGCGTTGGCCGCGTCGCCGATCGCATGGACCGCGACCTGGAAATTATCCATCGCCGCGCGGCTCATCATGTTCTTGAGCTGTGCGTCGCTTAGGAAGTTGAGGCCGGTCTCGCCCGGAGCGTCCTCATAGGGCGCTTTGAGCCAGGCGCCGCGCGAGCCGAGAGCGCCATCGGCATAAAGCTTGACGCCGAGCATCCTGAGTCGGCCCTCGTAAAGCCACGGAGTCGGCCGCGTGCCGGCGATCTCGAGCAGCGGATCGAGCCCCGCGGCATAGGAAAGGATGCGGATTTCGAGCCGCCCCTCGTCGCCGGCGCGGCGGAAGGCGAGCCAGTTCTCGACATCGGTGCCCATGTCGGCGACCGCGGTGAGGCCGTTGGAAAGCAGGATTTCCTGCGCCTTCATAAGGGCCGCGTCGCGGGTGAGGGGAAGCGGTTCGGGGACGCTGGCCTCGACGAGCTCCATCCCCGCATCGATGAAGATGCCCGAAGGCTTGCCGTTCGCCATCTCGATCCGGCCGCCCTCGGGCGCCCGCGTTCCCGGATCGATCCCGGCCTCGCGCATCGCCGCCGTGCTCGCCCAGCCGGCATGGCCGTCGACGCGGACGAGCCAGACCGGGCGCCCGCCCGCGGCGGCATCGAGCTCGGCGGCGGTGGGGAAGCGGCCGAGCCCCCATTTCTCCTGGTTCCAGCCGCGCCCGACGATCCAGCGCGGGAAAGGGTTGGCGGCGGCATGGGCGGCGATCTTGGTCTGAGCGTCGGCGAGCGAAACGGTGTCGGACAGATCGAGGTTCATCGCCCCGAAGCCCAGGCCCATGACATGGCCGTGCGCGTCGATGAGGCCGGGGATCATCGTCCTGCCGCCGGCGTCGGTGAAATAGCGCGGCCGCTCGGGACGTTCGTCGTCCGCGTCGAGCAGCGCCTCGACCCGCCCTTCCTCCCCGATGACGAGGCCGGTGAAGCGGACAAGCCCGCCCTCTTCGTCAAGCGTATAGCCGTTGACATTGTCGACGAGGATCTGGGCGGCCGCGGCCTGCGCGAATAGCAACAGCGCGACGACCGCGATAAGCTTTTTCACTCTTCCAACCTCCTCAGCAGCGAGCTCGTGTCCTGGCGGGCGCCGCCCATCGCCTGCACCTCGGCATAGAATTGGTCGACGAGCGCGACGAGCGGCAGGCGGGCGCCGTTCGTTCGCGCCTCCTCCAGCGCGAGCCGCAGATCCTTGCGCATCCAGTCGACCGCGAAGCCGAAATCATATTCGCCGCGCTGCATCGTCGCCCAGCGATTGTCCATCTGCCAGCTTTGCGCGGCGCCGCCGGAGACCGCCTCGAAGGTCCGGTCGGGGTCGAGCCCGGCGGCCTTGGCGAAATGGACCGCCTCGGCGAGCCCCTGAACAATGCCGGCGATCGCTATCTGGTTGACCATCTTGACGGTCTGGCCGGCGCCAGGCGGGCCGACATGGACGATGCGCGCGGCATAGCCTTGCATGAGCGGCCGTGCGGCGGCGACCGCTTCCTCGCTGCCGCCGCACATGATCGAAAGCTTGCCCTGCTCGGCGCCGGCCTCGCCGCCCGAAACCGGCGCATCCACCGCCAGCAGGCCGCGCGTTTCCGCCTCTTCGGCAAGGCGGCGGGCGAGCGCGGCCGAGACGGTGGTGTGATCGATGAATACCGCGCCTTCGCGCATCGCGGCAAAAGCGCCTTCATCGCCGAGCGTTATCGTCTCGACATCGGCATCGGTGCCGACGCAGGCGATCACCGCGTCGGCGCCCTCGGCCGCCTCGGCCGGCGTCGCCGCCGCTTTCCCGCCATGCGCATTCACCCAGCGCTCCGCCTTGTCGGGGCTGCGATTATGGACGACGAGCGCATGCCCCGCGTCTTTCAGGTGCCGAGCCATCGGCGCGCCCATCACCCCCATGCCCAGAAATGCGATCCGTGCCATCGGCGCAAGGCCATAAGGATTGTTCCGCACGGGCGCCAGATGGGTTAGGGCAGTCTTCCATGAGCGAAGAGCTTCCCGTCGCCATCGACGATATCCGCGCCGCCGCGGAGCGCATCGAGGGCGCCGTCGTGCGCACGCCGACGTCGCACAGCCGCACCTTTTCCGACATGGTCGGCGCCGAGACCTATTTGAAGTTCGAAAATCTCCAGTTCACCGCCGCCTACAAGGAGCGGGGCGCGCTCAACAAGCTGCTGCTGATGCCCGAGGCCGACAGAGAGCGCGGGGTGATCGCGGCCTCGGCCGGCAACCACGCCCAGGCGGTCGCGTTCCACGCCGCACGGCTCGGGGTCTCGGCGACCATCGTGATGCCGCGCGCGACGCCGTTCGTGAAGATCGCGGCGACCGAGCGGCACGGCGCGAAGATCGTCCTCGAAGGCGAGACGCTCTACGAGGCGGGCGCCGCCTGCGCCGATCTCGCCAAGCGCGAGGGGCGCACCGTTATCCACCCCTACGACGACCCGCTGGTGATCGCGGGCCAGGGCACCGTCGGGATGGAGATGCTCGCCGACGTGCCGGAGCTCGACACGCTGGTGGTGCCGGTCGGCGGCGGCGGCCTGATCGCCGGCATCGCCACTGCGGCGAAGGCTGCGAAGCCGGATATCGCCGTCGTCGGCGCGGAGGCCGCGCTCTACCCCTCCGCCCACGACGCGCTCGCAGGGGCGGCCGAGCGGTGCGGTGGGTCGACGCTCGCCGAAGGCATCGCGGTGAAGGCGGTCGGCGCGCTCACCCTTCCGATCATCGCGGCGCGGGTGGAGCGGATCGTGCTGGTCGACGAGCCGGCGCTGGAGCGCGCAGTCAACGCCTACCTCACGCTGCAGAAGACGATGGCGGAAGGCGCGGGGGCGGCCGGCCTCGCGGCGATGCTCACCGCGCCGCACCACTTCAGGGGCCGCACCGTCGGTCTCGTCCTGTGCGGCGGCAACATCGATCCCCGCCTCCTCGCCTCGATCATGGTGCGCGA
>JBHJHL010000073.1:0-24434 GCA_050330935.1 Sphingomonadaceae bacterium
CCGCACGCCGCCGGCGAGCTCGGCCTGATCCTCCGCGGGAAGCTCGGCGAGCTTTTCCATCTCGCCGCGGCGGGCTATGCTTAACAAAGGCCCCGAGCCCGGCCCCACCACCTGGCCGACCTCGACCATGCGGTCGAGGACGAGGCCGCCGGCGGGCGCGGTGACGTTGAGCTTGCGGATGCGGGCGCGGGTCTCGGCGAGCTGCGCCTCGGCGACGTCGACGCGCGCCCGGGCGGCATCGCGCGCGGCGCGCTTGCGGTCGATATCGGCCTTGCTGACGAAGCCCCGATCCTCGAGCGCCAGCGCGCGGTCGAGCTCGTTCTGGGCGAGCCGCGCATCGGCGCGGGCGACCTCGATCTGTGCGGCGAGCTGGCGCGCCTGCTGCGACTGCACCGAGCGTTCGATCACCGCCAGCGTCTGGCCGGCGCGGACCCAGTCCCCCTCGTCGACCAGCACCCGCGCGACCGAGCCGCCCTCGCCCGAGACGCCGACCGGAAGGTCGCGGCGCGCGGCGAGCGTGCCGGTCGCCGAGATGGTGCGCGAGACTTCTTCGCGGCCGGGCACGATGACGGTCACCGCGGGCGCCGACTGCGCCCCCTCCTCGGCCGTCGGCGCGGCCGATGCTCCCGGCTCCGCGCCTTCGCGGCCGAAGAAGATCGCCGCCGCGACGATCGCCACGAGGGCGATGGCGACGCCGAGGATGATCGCGCGGCGCCGGCGCTTGCGCCTGGCGAGCTCCGCCTCGTCGAGCGGCGCTCTTGCGGCCGCGTCCCGACGCCATTTGCTGCGTTCGAAATTCATCGCCTTCATGCCTTCCACACCGCTCCCCGGGACTGACGACCCAACTGTGTTAGTCGAATAAGTCACCAGCCTCAAGCCCCAATGCCATGTGGCGGCAAAGGGGGTCCCGCACAAGTGCCGTCGAGCCGTGGCCATCGCCGGGCAAATTTGCCATGGATGCCGGGCTTCGCGGCGCGGCGATTCGCGAGCCGGGAACAGGGAGGGTGAAATGCTCGAGGATTACGGGATTGTCGGCTGGATATTGATCGGCCTCGTCGCCGGCGCGCTCGCCAAGCTCATCATGCCCGGCAAGGATCCGGGCGGCTGCGTCGTGACCATATTGCTCGGCATCGCCGGGGCGCTGCTGATGGGCTTTCTCGGCCGCGCGATCGGTTGGTACGAGCCCGGCGAGGGCGCCGGCTTCATCGCCGCCTTGCTGGGCGCGATCCTGCTCCTCGTCCTCTATCGCCTCGTCCGCCGTTGAGTTCAGACAATATGCAGGCGCGCTGCGTTCAAAGACGCCGCGCCCTGCGAGGCGCGAAATGGAGGAGACGTCTTATGTTCCGTACCGGCTTGCCGGCCGCGCTGATGCTCGGCCTTGCCGTTCCCGCCGTCGCCCAGGGCCCGATCGCGCAGTCGATCCCCGTCCGCCCGGTCAGCGGGACTCTGCTCGAGGTCGTCGCCACCGGCGAGGTGTCGAGAGTGCCCGACATCGCGATCATCAACGCCGGCGTCGACACCCGCGCTCCGACGGCGACCGAGGCCATCCGGCAGAACGCCGCCAGGATGGAGCGCGTCATCGCCGCGCTCGAAGCCGCCGGGGTCGAGGAGCGCGACATCCAGACGAGCGTGCTCAACCTCCACCCCGAATATCGCTACGAGAACAACCGCCCGCCGGAGCTCACCGGATATCAGGCGATGAACCAGCTCAGCGTGCGTTTCCGCGACATCGAAAATGCCGGCAGGATATTGGATGCGCTGGTTTCGGTCGGCGCCAACCGCATCAACGGGCCGATGCTCTCCATCGACGAGCCCGAGGAGGCGCTCGACGAGGCGAGGGTGGCGGCGTTGCGCAACGCCCGCGCGCGCGCCGATCTCTATGCCGCGGCGGCGGGCATGCGCGTGGCGCGGCTGCTTTCGATCAGCGAGGCGGGCGGCTTCCAGCGTCCTTATCCGGTGCCCGTGATGCGCGCCGAGATGGCGCAGGAGCAAGGCCCCGACACCCGCATCGTCCCCGGCGAGCAGACGCTTTCGGTGAGCCTGTCGGTCGCCTTCGAGCTCGAGTAGGAAGAGAAAGGGCCGCCCCGCGACGCGCGCGGAACGGCCCTTTTTTGTGCCTTTAAAAGGCTTCGCTTCAGCGGACGCTGCCGCGGCGGAAGAGGTTGACGATCGCCAGCAGAATCACCGCGCCGAGGAACGAGACCAGAAGCGACATGATGCCGAAATCGCCGCCGGTGATGTTGCCCGCGCCGAACAGCGGCCCCAGCAGCAGCCCGCCGAGCAGGGCGCCGACGATGCCGACGACGATATTGAGCAGAATGCCCTGCTGGGCGTCGGTGCGCATGACGATGCTGGCAAGCCAGCCCAATATGCCGCCGACGATGATGATCAAAATCCATGTTAGCATGTCTTCCCTCCAGTTCTGGCGCCGATATTTCCGGTCGCGCCGATGCTGCTAGGGGAAAAGACGCGCGATCGCCATGCTTGTTCCTGGCCGGGGGCGGGCGGGATCGGGGGTCAGAACTTCTGCTGGCGCTCGTAGAGGGACTTGTAATGCTGGATGCGGGTGACCCTGAGCCCCGGCATTCCCGAGCGCTCGATCGCGCGCTGCCAGCTGGCGAACTCCTCGACGCTGAGGCCGTAGCGCTCGCACGCCTCGTCGACGCTAAGCAGGCCGCCATTGACCGCGGCGACGACCTCGGCCTTGCGGCGCACCACCCAGCGGCTCGTGTCCGCCGGGGGCAGCGACTCGAGCGTCAGCGGCTCGCCAAGCGGGCCGATCACCTGCGCGGGGCGGATTTTCTGATTTTCGATCATTCTCACCTCAACATCGCGGCCGGGGGCGCAAACCGCCGGCTCGCCGCCGCCCTTACCGCGCGGGCCTTGAAAGAAGGTTGAAACGCGAAGGTAAACGCCACGGTCACGGGCGTTGACGAGGGGTTACGCATCGCGCGGCACTCCATGGTGAAAGCGTCCGTCGAGCGAGGCGCGCGCATCGCGCCAGCCGGGACCGCCGGCGAGCAGCCTGGCGAGGCTGGCTTGGGGCGGGAAATCGCGCCTCGCCGGGCTTGCGGCCCGCGCCTGCGCCCGCGCGGTCGGAGTGAGCGCCTGCTGGGCGGCGAGAATCGTCACCAGCTCGCGAAATTCGAGCTTGTGGCTCCCATAGTCGCGCTCGAACAGCGTCTGATCATGATCGCACATGTCCATCGCAGCGCATTTAGGCCGGAAGCCTTAAAAAAAGGCTTGTAGCCCCCAACTGGTGGCCGGAAAGCGCGATTTGCGGTAGGGAAAGCCATCATGAACGTCGATTTTCAGCTCAAGCGTCCGGCGCGCGATGCGCGGATCGTCGTCGCCATGTCGGGCGGCGTCGATTCCTCGGTCGTCGCGGCCCTTGCCGCGCAAAGCGGCGCCGAGGTGATCGGCGTCACCATGCAGCTCTATGATCATGGCGAGGCGGTGGCGCGCGCCAAGAGCTGCTGCGCGGGCCGCGATATCTACGACGCCAGGGCGGTCGCCGACAGGCTCGGCATAGCCCATTATGTCCTCGACTATGAGAGCCGCTTCCGGGACAGCGTGATCGAGCGCTTCGCCGAGGAATATGCGCGCGGGCGCACCCCCATCCCCTGCGTCTCATGCAATCAGGGCGTGAAGTTCACCGATCTGCTCGCCTTCGCGCGCGGGCTCGGCGCCGATTGCCTCGCCACCGGACATTATGTGAGCCGCATCGAGGGAGCAGAGGGGCCCGAGCTTCACCGCGCCGCCGATCCCGCGCGCGACCAGAGCTATTTCCTGTTCGCGACCACCCGCGGGCAGCTCGACATGCTGCGCTTCCCGCTGGGCGACCTGCCCAAGCCCCGGGTGCGCGCGATCGCCGCCGCGCTGAAGCTCGAGGTCGCCGCCAAGCCCGACAGCCAGGACATCTGCTTCGTCCCCGGCGGCGATTATGCCGCGGTGGTGAAGAAGCTGCGCCCCGAAACCGCCGCCGAGGGCGAGATCGTCGATCTTTCGGGCCGGCGGCTCGGCACCCATGCAGGGCTCGTCCATTTCACCGTCGGCCAGCGCCGCGGCCTCGACATCGGCGGCCAGGCCGAGCCGCTCTATGTCGTGCGCCTCGAGCCCGAGAAGGGCCGCGTGGTGGTCGGCCCGAAGCGCGCCCTTGCCGTGGAGGCGGTGCGCCTTGCGGGGCTCAACTGGCTCGGCGAGGATCAGCGCGAAGGGCTCGCGGTCAAGGTGCGCTCGCTCGCCAGGCCGGCGCCGGCCCGGATCGAGCGCGGCGACGGCGGGCGCGCGACGGTGAGCTTCGCAGCGCCCGAATTCGGGGTTGCGCCGGGGCAGGCGGCGGTGGTCTACGAGGGCGAGCGGGTGCTGGGCGGCGGCTGGATCGAGGAGACGGTTCCGGCCGAACGCGCGCTGGCGGCATAAAGCAAGAAAAAGGGGTACAATCGTGGCTGTCAGGCTTTTGAAAGCGGTGCTCGTTTTATGCGCGGGGCTCCAGTCGCTGCTCTATGCGCTGCAGAACATCGCCAATCTCGATCCGGCGTTCGGCGCCGTGGCCTATGTGTTGAGCAACGCCGATCATGTCGTCTATCCCAATTCGATCGGTCCGGCGATCACCAGCGCGCCGCTGGTCTGGATCGCGCTCACGACCATTATCGCGCTGGAAACCCTGGCCGGGTTGATCGCGATCAAGGGGGCTCACGATCTCTATCGCGCGCGCGGGGCGGACGCTGCCCAATTCGATGCCGCCAAGACCGCCGCGCTTATCGGCTGCGGGCTCGGCATGATCGTCTGGTTCGGCTTCTTCCTCGCGATCGGCGGGGCCTATTTCCAGATGTGGCAGACCGAGGTCGGCGGAAGCTCCTTCGACGGCGCTTTCGTCTACATGCTGACCAACGCGGCGGTCTATATCATCGTCGCGATGCGCGAGCGCGATCCGGCCCGGGCTAGTTCCGCCTAGCCGGAAGGAGCCGGGGCAAGGCTGAATTCGCCCTCGATCACGGTGACGCAATTGCCGACGAGGATCACCCGCTCGCCGTCGAGCCGGCAGTCGAGGCGACCGCCGCGCGCGCTCGCCTGATAGGCGGTGAAACGGTCGCGCCCCAGGCGCTCGGTCCAATAGGAGGCCATCGCCGAATGCGCCGAGCCGGTCACCGGACCCTCCTCGATCCCCGCTCCAGGAGCGAAGACGCGGCTGACGATATCGGTGCCGAAATCGCTGTCCGCCCCCGGCGCGCTGACGATGGCGACGATATCGCCCTGGCGGGCCAGCGCGCGCATGTCGGGGGCGGCGGCGAGCACCTCCCCGGCGCTGGCGACGACGACCAGCGCATAGCCCTTGTCGTGCCAGAGCGTGGCGACGGGCTCGGCGCCGAGCGCGGCGACGAGCTCGGGAAGCGGCCTGGGCGCGGGCTTCCAGGCGGGGAGCGAGAGCGCATAGCGGCCGCTGCCCGCCCCTGGCCCCGATCCGGGGTCACGCACGACCTCCAACATGCCCGCCTTGCGGGTGGAAAAGCGGACGTGCTCGCCGGTCATCAGCACATGGCCGCTCGCCAGGGTCGCATGGCCGCACAGCGCGACCTCGACCGCCGGAGTGAACCAGCGCAGCTCGTAATCGGCCTCGCCGTCCGCGTCGGGCACCGCGAAGGCGGTCTCGCTCAAATTGTTCTCCATCGCGATCGCCTGCAGCGTCTCGTCCGGCAGCCATTGTTCGAGCGGCATCACCGCCGCCGGATTGCCGGTGAAGGGCGCCTCGGCGAAGGCATCTACCTGGAAGAAAGGCAATTTCGTCATCTGTCCTCCTGCGACGGGGTGAGATCGGTTTCGCGCAGCGGATCGCCCGGCTCGTCGGCATGGCCCTCGGGATCGAGATGGATGAGGATCTCGGCCTCGGGGAAGTCGGCGGCGAGCTTGTGCTCGATCTCGTCGGTCACCTTGTGCGCCTCGGCGACGGTCATCCCGGGATCGACCCAGATGTGGAATTGCACGAAATCACGCGCCCCGCTGCGCCGTGTCCGGAGATCGTGAATGCCCTTGAGCTCGGGATGGCGGGCGGCGATCTTAAGGAAATGACGGCGCTTTTCCTCCGGCCATTCCCTGTCCATGAGCTGGTCGACCGCCCGGGCGCAGGAGCGCCGGGCGCCGCGCGCGAGCCACAGCGCGATGGCGATGCCGAACAGCGGGTCGGCGCCGGCGAGGCCGAGATACTGGTCGAGCGCGAGCGCGGCGATGACGGCGAGGTTGAGCAGGAGGTCGCTCTGATAATGGACATGGTCGGCCGCGATCGCGACCGATCCGGTGCGCTGGATCACCCGCCGCTGGTAGAAAAGCAGCGCGAAGGTCGCGGCGATCGCGATGAGCGAGACGGCGATGCCATATTCGGCGTCGGCGGTGGTCTCGCCGGCGGCGAGCCGCGCGACGGCGCGCCAGAGGATGGCGAGGGCGGAAACGCCGATGAGCGCGACCTGGAATAGCGCCGCGAGCGCTTCGGCCTTGCCGTGGCCGAAGCGGTGCTCGCGGTCGGCGGGCACGGCGGCGACGCGCACGCCGAAGAGGATGACGAGCGAGGCGACAAGATCGAGCCCGGTGTCGGCGAGCGAGCCCAGCATCGCCACCGAGCCCGTGCGCCAGGTGGCATAGGCCTTGACGAGGAGCAGGAAGAGCGCGGTGGCGACGCTCGCCATCGCGGCCCGGCGGGCGAGCGCGCCATGCCGGCGGAGATTATCGCCGCTCACGGGTAGAGCAGGCTTTCGCGCCAGGCTTCGCCGCCTGCCCCGGACCCCGATCCGGGGGCGCGGACGAACAGGCGGCGCTCGTGCATGCGGTGCGGGCGGTCGCTCCAGAACTCGATCCGCCTGGGGACGAGGCGAAAGCCCTTCCAATAGGGGGGGCGCGCCACCTCCGCGCCGTCGAAGCGCGCTTCCATCTCGGCGAAGCGCGCCTCGAGGACGTCGCGCGTGGGCAGCGGCCGCGACTGGTCCGAGGCCCAGGCGGAAAGCCGCGATTGGCGCGAGCGGGTGGCGAAATAGGCGTCCGCCTCCTTCTCGCTCACCTGCTCGATCCGGCCTTCGGCGCGCACCTGCCGGCGCAGCGACTTCCAGTGGAAGAGGAGCGCGGCATGGGGGTTGGCGGCGATCTCTTCGCCCTTGCGGCTGGCGGCATTGGTGTAGAAGGCGAAGCCGCGTTCGTCGCAGGCCTTCAGGAGCACCATCCGCGCCGCGGGCCGGCCCTGGGCGTCGGCGGTGGCGAGCGCCATCGCGTTGGCGTCGTTGGGCTCGCCCGCCTCTGCCTCTTCGAGCCAGCGTTGGAAGAGCGCGATCGGATCCTCGGCCATGGGCGGGCTCTAGCCTTGCCGCCGCCGCCGCGACAAGCGGTTGGCTTGCGGCGGGAGGGCCGCTAACCCATTTGTCGCGCCGGGCAAGACAACGGATTTTCGCGAAGCGAGAGAGGCGGATGGCCGATCTTTATCAGCAACTGGGCGTCACGCGCGGCGCGAGCGAGGGCGAGATCAAGAAAGCCTATCGCAAGCTCGCCAAGGAGCTGCATCCCGACCGCAACAAGGACAATCCCGGGGCCGCCGAGCGCTTCGGCCAGGTGACGCGCGCCTACGACATCCTCACCGACAAGGACAAGCGCGCCCAATATGACCGCGGCGAGATCGACGAGGAGGGCAATCCCAAGGCGCCCTTCGGCTTCGGCCATGGCGGACCCGGCGGCAGGGCGGGCGCCGGCCGCTATCGCCGCACGACGAGCGAGCATTTCGATCTTGGCGGCGAGGAGGGGATCGATCTTTCCGACCTGTTCGAAGGGCTGTTCGGCGGCGCGCGGCGCCCGGGCGGCGCCCGCGCCGGGGGCTTCCGCAGCCCGCCGACCAAGGGCGCCGATGTCGGCTACCGGCTCGCGGTGCCGTTCGAGGACGCTGCCACGCTCAAAGAGCAGCGGGTGACGCTTGCGGGCGGCAAGACGATCGACATCAAGCTTCCGCGCGGGGTCGAGGACGGCACCCGAATCCGTCTCGCCGGCCAGGGCCAGCAGGGGCCGGCGGGTCCCGGCGACGCGATCGTCACCATCTCGATCGCGCCGCACCGCTTCTACCGCCGCGACGGCGACGACATCCGCCTCGACCTGCCGGTCACGCTCAAGGAGGCGGTGCTGGGGGCCAAGATCAAGGTGCCGACGGTAGAGGGGCCGGTGATGCTCACCATCCCCAGGGGCTCCTCCTCGGGCAAGACGCTGCGGCTCAAGAATCGCGGCTTTCACGGGCGTGGCGGCAGGCGCGGCGACCAGCTTGTGACGCTGATGGTCGATCTTCCCGCCGACGATCCCAAGCTCGCAGAATTCGCGCAAGGCTGGAGCGACAGGTCGAACCCGCGTTCGGGGCTCGGCGTTTAGCGGGGCATATGCCCGACATCTCCCCCCAATCGCCCGAAGCGCGCCGCAAGCGGCTGGCGCGCGCCAAACGGCAGGTCGGCCGGCATATCGGCCGGCTGAAGCCCAGCGAGCGGGTGCGCGAGGTGCTGAAGAGAGTGGCCGTGGGCGTCTATACCGACGGCTTCATCCATGCCGGCAATCTCGCCTTCATGGCGATGCTCTCGCTCTTTCCCTTCGTCATCGTCGCCGCCGCCGTGGCGCGGCTGCTCGGCGAAAGCGGCGAGGGCATGGACGCGGTGATCGCCCTGTTGCAGACGATGCCGCCGGGCGTCGCCGAGGTGCTCTCCAATCCGATCGGCGACATATTGGAGGCGCGCTCGGGCAACCTCCTGTGGATGGGGGCGCTCGTCGGCCTGTGGACGACCGGCAGCTTCATCGAGACCATCCGCGACATCCTCCGCCGCGCCTACGGCACGCGGAGCGGGCGGCCCTTTTACGAATATCGGCTGCTGGCGATCGCGATCATCATCGGCTCGGTGATCATGGCGATGCTGGCCTTCACCGTCTCGGTGTTCCTCGCCAGCATCCAGCAGTTCATCGTCGCGCGCATTCCGGGCAGCGGGGACATCGTCTATCTCTTCAATCTGTTCAAGATCGTGCCGACGCTGGTGCTGTTCGGCGCGCTCTATCTGCTCTTCTTCTCGCTGACGCCCGGGCGCTACCGCAAGCACTGCCCGATCTGGCCCGGCGCCGCCTTCGTCGCGCTGTGGTGGTCGGTGACGACGGCGTTGCTGCCGGTGGTGCTCTCGCAGCTCGGCACCTACGATCTCACCTATGGCAGCCTCGCCGGGGTGGTGATCGCGATGACCTTCTTCTTCATCATCGGCGTCGGGCTGGTGGTCGGCGCCGAGCTCAACGCGGCGCTGGCCGAAACCCCGGAAGAGGATGTAGACGGGACGGCCGGGCCATGCGGGGAAGAAAAGGAGAAGGCATGAGCGGCTTGATGGAGGGAAAGCGCGGCCTCGTCATGGGGCTGGCCAACGATCGCTCGCTCGCCTGGGGGATCGCCAAGGCGCTTGCCGACGCCGGCGCCGAGCTCGCCTTCAGCCATCAGGGCGAGGCGATGGAGAAAAGAGTGCGCCCGCTCGCCGGGCAGCTCGGCTCGACGCTGCTCCTCGACTGCGACGTTTCCGACATGGACAATCTCGACGCCGCGTTCGCCAAGCTCAGGGAGGAATGGGAGTCGCTCGACTTCCTCGTCCACGCGATCGGCTTTTCGGACAAGAACGAGCTGAGGGGCGAATATATCGACACCAGCCTCGACAATTTCCTCACGACGATGAACATCTCGGCCTATTCCTTCGTCGCCGCGGCGCGGCGCGCGCGCGCGATGATGGCCGAAGGCGGCAGCTTGCTCACCCTCACCTATTACGGCGCCGAGAAGGTCATCCCCCATTACAACGTCATGGGCGTCGCCAAGGCTGCGCTCGAGACATCGGTCAAATATCTCGCCGCCGATCTCGGCCCCGAGGGGATCAGGGTGAACGCGATCTCGGCCGGGCCGATCAAGACGCTGGCGGCGAGCGGCATCGGCGATTTCCGCTACATCATGAAATGGAACGAATATAACGCGCCGCTGCGCCGCAACGTGACGATCGAGGATGTCGGCGGCGCCGGCCTCTATCTGCTCTCGGATCTGGCGAGCGGCGTCACCGGCGAAATCCATCATGTCGACGCCGGCTACAATGTCGTCGGGATGAAGGCCGAGGACGCGCCCGACATCTCGACGGTGTGAAGATGGAAATCCGGCCGGAATCGCCGGCGGACTTCGTGAAGGTGGAGGCGCTCCTGCGCGGCGCCTTTCCCACCGGCGCCGAGGCCGATCTGGTGAAAAAACTGCGCGCGGAAGGCGATGCCGAAATCGCGCTCGTCGCTGCGCAGCGCGGCGGCATAGCCGGCCATGTCATGCTGAGCCGCATGGAGGTGCGCGGCGGCGGCAGGGCTTATCGCGCGCTGGGGCTGGGGCCGGTAGCGGTCGCGCAGGCGGCGCGCGGGGCCGGCATCGGGGGGAAGCTTATCGAAAAGGGGCTCGCCATCGCCCGGGAACGCGGCTTCGAAATCGTCTTTCTCGTCGGCGAGCCCGGCTATTATCGCCGCTTCGGCTTCGCCGCCCGAACCGCCGAGCCTTTCGTCTCGCCCTATGCCGGGCCCTATTTCTTGGCGCTGGTGCTCGATCCCGATCTGCCGCTTCCGCGCGAGGGCCGGGCCGAATATGCGCCGGCCTTCGCCGAGATGGAGAGCGGCTGATGTCCATCAACAGCTTCGGACGGCTGCTGCGCGTGACGACCTGGGGCGAAAGCCACGGGCCCGCGATCGGCGCGGTTATCGACGGCTGCCCGCCGGGAATCGCGCTTTCCGAAAAGGACATCCAGCCCTGGCTCGACGCCCGCCGTCCGGGCGCCTCGAAGCTGACCTCGCGTCGCGACGAGGCGGACGAGGTGCGCATCCTCTCGGGAGTCTTCGAAGACAGGACGACGGGCGCGCCGATAGCGCTCGTCGTCGAAAATCGGGACGCGCGGCCCCAGGATTACCAAAAGGAGGCTTACCGCCCCGGCCATGCCGATTTCGCCTATCAGGCCAAATACCGCCATCGCGACTGGCGCGGCGGCGGGCGCGCCTCGGCGCGCGAGACGGCGATGCGGGTCGCGGCAGGGGCGGTCGCGCGGCGTATCATCCCCGAGGTCTCGATCGAGGCGCGGCTCGTCGAGATCGGCGGCGAGCGCGACGAGGCGCGCTGGGAGGCGATGATCGGGCAGGCGCGCGCAGAGGGCGATTCGCTGGGGGGGATCGTCGAATGCGTGGCGACAGGCGCGCCGGCCGGTTGGGGCGCGCCAGTCTACGCCAAGCTCGACGCCGAGCTCGCCGCGGCGGCGATGCCGATCCCGGCGGTGAAGGGCGTGGAGATCGGCGCCGGCTTCGCCGTCGCGCGGCGACGGGGCAGCGAGAATGCCGACGAGATGCGCCCGGGCGAGGAGGGTCCGGAATTTCTCTCCAACCATGGCGGCGGCATGGCCGGCGGCATCTCGACCGGGCAGCCGATCGTGCTGGCGGCGGCGTTCAAGCCGACGAGCTCGATCGGGCGGCGGCTCAGGACCGTCGACGGCGAAGGCGCGGCGGCGGACGTGTCGACCAAGGGCCGCCACGACCCCTGCGTGGCGATCCGCGGCGCGCCGGTGCTCGGAGCGATGGTGGCGCTCGTCCTCGCCGACCATAAGCTGCTGCATCAAGCGCAGTGCGGCGGCCGGTAATTTAGGCTAGCACGGCCTGATGGACGCGATTCAGGCGTATATCGAGGCGAACCAGGCCAATATCGGGCTCGTCGTCCTGGCGGTGATGTTCGCCGGCTTTCTCACCGAGCGTTTTCCCGCCGCGGTGGTCGCGATCATCGGCGCCTGCGTGTTCCTCGTCACCGGCATATTGGATGAGGACGGGCTGATGACCGCGCTCGCCAATCCCGCCCCCTATACGATCGGGGCAATGTTCGTGCTTTCGGGCGCGCTCTTGAGGACTGGCACCATCGACGCGCTCGCCAACAAGATCGTCGAGCGCGCCAACCGCCGCCCCCGCGTCGCGACCGCCGAGCTGTTCCTCGGCGCCTTCGTCGGCTCGGCCTTCATGAACAACACCCCGGTGGTGATGGTGCTGATCCCGATCATGGCCCGCCTCGCCCAGGCCATCGGCACCACCGCCAAGCGCCTCCTCATCCCGCTGTCCTTCGTCGCCATTCTGGGTGGGACGATGACGCTGATCGGCACCTCGACCAACCTCATCGTCGATGCCGTCGCGCGCGAGGAGGGGCTGCGCCCCTTCGGCATTTTCGAGATCGCCCCCTACGGGCTCGTCGCCGCCCTCACCGGCACCATCGTCATGGCGCTGTTCTCGCCCTTGCTGCTGCCGTCGGGAGATCCCGAAATGCTCTATCGAAGCGAGGAGGACACGCTGTTCCTCACCGAGCTCGTCATCCCCCCCGAAAGCCCGGCGGTCGGCCGCCAGCTGGGATCGCTGGCCGCGCTCAGACGGGCGCGCACCAAGGTCATCGCCCTCAAGCGCAACGGCAGGCTCATCCGCCACGACGTGCTCGATTATGTCGCTCGCGCCGGCGACCATATCGTCATCCGCACCGACGTCACCGAGCTTTTGTCGCTGAGGAACTCGCGCCAGTTCGAAATCGGCCTCGGCGGCCGCAACGCGCCGCCTGCCAACAGCCCGGCGCTGGTCGAGGCGACGATCGCGCCGAGCCATCCGAGCCTGGGCCGCAGGCTCGCCGACATTCCGTTTCTGTCCCGGCTGCGGGTGCGCATCCTCGGCATGACGCGCCACCACCACCTTCCCGGACCCGATCTTCCGGGCGCCCGGATGCGGGCCGCCGACCGCCTGCTCGTCACCGGCACCGAGGACGCGATCCGGCGGATGTACGAAAATCCCAATCTTCTGGGCGTCGGCCAGTCGCGCACCCGCGCCTTCCGCCGTCACCGGGCGCCGATCGCGATCGGCGCGCTCGCCTTCGTCGTCATCCTCGCGGCGCTCGACGTGCTGCCGATCCTCACCGCCGCGCTGCTCGGGGTCGGCGTGATCCTCGTCGCCCGCTGCATCGACGCCGAGGAGGCCTGGGGCGCGATCGACGGCAATGTCCTCATCCTCATCTTCGCCATGCTCACCGTCGGGGTCGCGCTCGAGCAGGCGGGAAGCGTCAAGCTCGTCGTGGACGGCTTGCATCCCATATTGGAAAGCGTGCCGCCCTGGGCGCTGATCTTCGTCGTCTACGGCATGTCGGTGATCTTGACCGAGCTCATCACCAACAATGCGGTGGCGGTGCTCGTCACCCCGGTGGTGATCGCCATCGCCCGCGATCTCGGCGTCGATCCCCGGCCGCTGGTGATCGCGGTGATGTTCGCCGCTTCGGCGAGCTTCGCCACGCCGATCGGCTATCAGACCAATACCCTCGTCTATGCCGCGGGCAATTACCGATTTTTGGATTTCCTTCGCGCCGGTCTGCCGGTAACCCTGACCGTCGGACCCATGACCTGCCTCGCGATCCTCAGCTTCTATGGCGGATGACGTCGCCACCGGGCGCGGCGCCGAAGAGCCCGAGATCCGCGGCCGCGGCTGGTTCGCGGTTCCCCTGTGGCAGCGGGTGATCGCCGCTCTCGTGCTCGGCGTCCTCGCCGGGCTGCTGTGGGGAGAGGGGGCCGAGAACATCAAATGGATCGGCGACCTTTTCATCCGCGCGATCAAGATGCTGGTCGTGCCGCTGATCTTCTTCTCGCTCGTCGCCGGGGTCGCCTCGATCGGCAGTCTCAAGAAGCTCGGCAGCGTCGGCGGACGGGCGATCGGCCTGTTCCTCGGCACCGGCCTCATCGCGGTGACGCTGGGGCTGACGCTCGGCACGCTGATCGAGCCCGGCGCTGGGCTCGACAGCGTCCCCGAGATGGGCGAGGCGCCCGAAGCCAGCCCGCAGACCGTGACCGAGATGATCCTCGCCATGGTGCCCGACAATCCGGTCGCGGCGATGGCCAATGGCGACGTGCTCCAGCTCATCGTCTTCTCGCTGCTGTTCGGTATCGGCATCGTCATGGCGGGCAAGGTCGCCGAGCCGCTGAAGCAGGGCATCGAGGGCGGCGCGGTCATCATGCAGAAGGTGACGATGATCGTCATGGAGCTGACGCCGTTCGGCGTCTTCGCGCTCATCGCCTGGGTGGTGGGGACTCAGGGGACCGAGGTGCTGCTGATCCTCGGCAAGCTCGTTCTCGGCCTCTATCTCGGCTGTCTTATAATGATCGCCATCGTCTATGTCGCGATCGTCAAATTCATCGCCCGCGTGCCGGCGATCGATTTCTTCCGCGGCGTCGTCGATGCCCAGGCGGTCGCCTATTCGACCCCCTCGTCGAACCCGCCGCAGCCAGTGACGCTGCGCTGCGTGCAGCGCAATCTGGGCGTTTCGCAAAGCGTATCGGGCTTCACGATTTCGCTCGGCGCGACGGTCAACATGGACGGGACGGCGCTCTATCTCGGCATGGCGACGCTGTTCGGCGCGCAGATTTTCGGCGTCGATCTGTCGATGACCGACTATCTGCTCGTCATGCTGACCTCGACGCTGGCCTCGATCGGCGCCGCTGGCATCCCGGGGGCCGGCCTCATCATGATGACGCTGGTCTTCTCGACCGTCGGCGTGCCGCTGGAGACGATCGCCTTCGTCGCCGGCGTCGACAGGATCATGGACATGATGCGCACGATGACCAACGTCACCGGCGATTGCGCGGTGACGACCGCGGTCGCGCGCATGACGGGCGAGCTCGACGAGGCCGAGCTGAGGTCCGCCGATGACGTCTGAACCCGCCCGCCGCCTCCGCGTCCACGGCCGCGTCCAGGGCGTCTTCTTCCGTAACTGGACCCGCGATCATGCCCGCGAGCTGGGCTTGAAGGGCTGGGTGCGCAACCGCGAGGACGGCACCGTCGAAATCTACGCCACCGGCGCCCAAGGGGGACTCGACCGGCTGATCGAGCTGGTGCGCTCGGGGCCTCCCGCAGCGCAGGTCGACCGGCTCGAGATCGAGGAGGCCGAGTCCGAGGAGCTCGAAGGCTTCGAGAAGCGGCCGACGGTATAGCCGGCGCATATTCCCTTTTTCGCTCGGCCTCTTGGTTTCAGAGGCAGGGCGCCCCTGTCGCTAAGCCGGGCCGCCGCCCTTCGAGCGCCGGTCCTTGACCGCCTCGGCCCACCATTGAAGCTCGTCGGCGAAATCGTCGAACCGGCGCCGGAAATCCTCGCCCGCTTCCTCGGTGGGGCCGCCATTTTCGTCGAGCAGGCTGGTGATCTTCGGCACCGTGAAGGAAGCGGGGATGGGCGCGACGCCGACCGCCGGCAGGATCGTCCGCCAGGCGGCGAGCGCGCGGATGCCGGCGAAGCCGCCGATCGAATAGGAGGCGATTCCCGCCGGCCGCCGCTGCCACTCCTTGAGGAAATGATCGACGAGATTCTTGAGGCCCGGCTGGACGCCGTGATTATATTCGCCGGCGACGAAGATGAAGGCGTCGGCGGCGGCGATGCGCTCGCCGAGCGCGGCGAGCTTCCCGGGCGCCTCGCCCTTCCCGTAATCGCTCGTGCGCCGCTCGAGGATCGGCAGCCCTATGTCCTTGGCATCGACCAATTCCGGCTTGTGGCCGCGCTCCTTCAGCCGCGCCGATATGTAGCGCGCGAGGCGGATGCCGTTTCTTTGCGGGCGATAGGAGCCGTAGAACAGAAGATAGTCGAGCACCGCCTTCTCCCTTGCTGGTATTCTTCATGGACGGGCCGGGGGGCGTCCCATGTTCCCGATGACGCGGGGCTTCACTTACGTCGGACGCCGACGAGCGTGCCCTTGGTGCCGTCCCTGCGCAGGCGGAAGTCGAAATCGGGCCACAGCTTCTTCCAGCGCCTGGCGACGAAGCGCTCGCCGGGACGGGCCCCGTCGTCGAGCATAACGCAGCCGCCGGGCGTGATCCGCCCGAACAGCGTTCCCGCCGCGCCGCGGGTGAAGGGATGGATCGTCCAGCAGGGCCCGTCGATCAGCATCATGTCGATGGCGTCGGGCAGCGGCTCGTGATCGTACCACAGGCCGGGCCAGCCGCCCGGCGCCGGCATCAGCGGGACGGCGCGCAGATCCGCCTCGAGCCCGTGCTCGGCGAGCCAGTCGCGCGTCGCCTCGACGAAATCGCCATGCTGGTCGAAGCTGATCAGCTCGCCGCCGCCCGCCATCTCGAGCGCCCTGGCGATGATGAGGGTCGAGGCGCCGGCGCCGAATTCGACCACCGTCCCTGGCCGCCGCTCGAGGATATGGTTGGCGATCAGCGTCAGCAGGCCGACGTCCGCCTTCCAGCTGCCGAGATGGGGCAGCGCGTCGACGGGCAGGTCGAGCCGCTCGAGCAGCGATCGTTTGCGCGCCTTGGCGCCGCCCGACAGGCTCTTGAGCAGCCAGGGAGCGTTGAGCGCGCCGAAGGCGATCAGCGTCGCCCAGTCCGAGATCGTCCGCCGCTGCGCGAAGGAGGCTTGCGCATCGTGCGCACGGGGGAGAAATCCGGTCGCTTCGCGCGAGGTCATGGCCGGCAGTCTGACATGATGAGGCTCCGCGTCAATCGGCGAAGGGATCGCGCACCAATATGGTATCGTCGCGTTCGGGGCTGGTCGAGACCAGCGCCACGGGACAGCGGATCAGCTCCTCGACCCGCCTGATATATTTGATCGCCTGGGCGGGAAGATCGTTCCAGCTGCGCGCTCCGGCGGTCGATTCGGACCAGCCCTCGATGGCCTCGTAGACCGCCTCGACCGCCATCTGGTCGGCCGCGTGCGGCGGCAGATGGGCGAGCTTGCGGCCGTTCAGCCGGTAGCCGGTGCAGATGCGGATCTCGTCGAGCCCGTCGAGCACGTCCAATTTGGTGAGCGCGATGCCGGCGATGCCGCCCGCCGCGCAGCTCTGGCGCACGAGCACCGCGTCGAACCAGCCGCAGCGGCGCTGGCGGCCGGTGACGGTGCCGAACTCATGGCCCCGTTCGCCGAGCCGCCGCCCGATCTCGTCGTCGAGCTCGGTCGGGAAGGGCCCGGCGCCGACGCGCGTCGTATAGGCCTTGGCGATTCCGAGCACGAAGCGCGCCGCGAGCGGGCCCTGGCCGGTGCCGGTGGCGGCGGTGCCGGCGACGGTGTTCGAGGAGGTGACGAAGGGATAGGTGCCGTGATCGACGTCGAGCAGTACCCCCTGCGCGCCTTCGAACAGGATGCGCGCGCCCTTCTCGCGCGCCTCGTCCAGCGTCTTCCATACGGGGCGCGCGAACTGGAGCACGAAGTCGGCGATGCCGGCGAGCTCGGCTTCCAGCGCCTCGCGGTCGACCGGGGGCCGGCCGAAGCCCGCGCGCAGCGCGTCGTGATGCGCGCAGAGCCGGTCGAGCTGCGGACCGAGGCTGCCGAGATGGGCGAGGTCGCAGACCCGGATGGCACGGCGGCCGACCTTGTCCTCATAGGCGGGGCCGATGCCGCGGCGGGTGGTGCCGATCTTGCCGGCGCCGGACGCATCCTCGCGAAGGCCGTCGAGATCGCGGTGGATGGGGAGGATCAGGGGGCAGGTGTCGGCGATGTGAAGCGTACCGGGCGTCACTTCGATGCCCTGGCCGGCGAGCCGCTCGACCTCGTCCTTGAGCGCCCAGGGATCGAGCACCACCCCGTTGCCGATGATCGACGGCTTGCCCCGGACGACGCCCGAGGGGAGCAGCGAGAGCTTGTAGGTCTCGCCGTTCACCACCAGCGTGTGGCCGGCATTGTGGCCGCCCTGGAAGCGGGCGACGAGATCGGCCCGGCTCGCCAGCCAGTCCACGATCTTGCCCTTCCCCTCGTCGCCCCATTGGGCGCCGATCACGGTGACATTGGCCAAGGCGGCCAGGCTCCTTCGGAAACAAACCGGGCGGCTTTAGGCGCTGCGGCGGGCGCCGTCCAGCATCAGAAGCTGAGCCGTTTCGCCGCGCGCACGCCTTCGAGCGCGCAGATGCGCTCGATCACCTCGCGGGTGACATGGCCGTCGACCGAGACCAGCGCGACCGCTTCGCCGCCTGCCTCGCGGCGGCCGAGGTTGAAGGTGCCGATATTGATTCCCGCCTCGCCCAGCGTCGTTCCGAGCCGGCCGATGAAGCCCGGCGCGTCCTCGTTGACGATGTAGATCATCTCGCCGTCGAGCTGCGCCTCGATGCGGATGCTGAACAGCTCGACGAGGCGGGGATTGGCCTGTCCGAAGAGCGTGCCCGCGACCGACTTTCCGCCCTCGGGCGTCGCCGCCGCGACGCGCACCAGCGTGTGATAGTCGCCCTCGTGGCTGTGGCGGACCTCGCTGATATCGAGCCCGCGCTCGCGGGCGAGGAAGGGGGCGTTCACCATGTTGACGCTGTCCGAATAGACCTTCATCAGCCCGGCGAGCACGGCGGCGGTGATCGGCTTCTGGTTCAGTTCGGCCGCCGCCCCCTCGACCTCGACCGCGAGCCCTTCGAGCGCCTTGCCCTCGAGCTGGCCGACCAGTGCGCCCAAGCGCTCGGCGAGCTCCATATAGGGCTTCAGGAGCGGCGCCTCCTCGGCCGAGAGCGAGGGCATGTTGAGCGCGTTGGCGACCCCGCCCGAGATCAGGAAATCGGACATCTGCTCGGCGATCTGGATCGCGACATTGACCTGCGCCTCGGTGGTCGAGGCCCCGAGATGAGGGGTGGCGACGAAGCCCGGCATCCCGAACAGCGGGCTTTGCTTCGCCGGCTCCTCGGCGAAGACGTCGAGCGCGGCGCCGGCGACATGGCCCGATTCGAGCGCGTCCTTGAGCGCCTGCTCGTCGATCAGGCCGCCGCGCGCGCAGTTGATGATGCGCACGCCCTTCTTCGTCCTGGCGATTGCTTCTCTCGAGAGGATGCCGCGCGTCTCGCTGGTGAGCGGGGTGTGGAGGGTGATGAAATCGGCGCGCGCGAGCAGCGTGTCGAGAGCGACCTTCTCGACGCCGAGCTCGAGCGCGCGTTCGTCGGCGAGGAAGGGATCGTAGGCGAGCACCTTCATCCTCAAGGCCCGCGCGCGGTCGGCGACGATCGAGCCGATATTGCCGCAGCCGATCAGCCCCAGCGTCTTGGCGTGAAGCTCGACGCCCATGAACCTGGACTTTTCCCACTTTCCCGCCTGGGTCGAGGCGTCGGCGGCGGGTATCTGGCGGGCGAGCGCGAACATCATCGCGATCGCGTGCTCGGCGGTGGTGATCGAATTGCCGAACGGGGTGTTCATGACGACGATGCCGCGCGCCGAGGCGGCGGCGAGATCGATATTGTCGACGCCGATGCCGGCGCGGCCGATCACCTTGAGCCTGCCGGCGGCATCGAGGATGTCGGCCGTCACCCTGGTCGCAGAGCGCAGGGCGAGCCCGTCATATTCGCCGATGACCGCTTTCAGCTCGTCGGGCGCCAGGCCTGGCTTCTCCTCGACCTCCACCCCGCGGCCGCGGAAGACCTCGGCCGCCCGCGCGTCCATCCTGTCCGAAATCAGCACCTTGGGCATTCTTCCCCCCTTCGCCGGCGAACATCTATGTCACCCGCGCCTCGTGAAACGCCCAGTCGAGCCAGGGACCGAGCGCGGCGATATCGTCGGCATCGACCGTCGCGCCGCACCAGATGCGAAAGCCGGGCGGCGCGTCGCGATAGGAGGCGATGTCGAAGGCGACGCCTTCGGTTTCCAGCAGCTCCGCCATTTCCTTGACGAGCGCGCGCCTGGCTGCCTCGTCGAGTCCGGCGACCGCCTCCTCTGCGAAGCCGAGGCAGATGCCGGTGTTGGTGCGGATCGCCGGGTCGGGGACCGCATGGACCGCCCAGTCGCTGCCCTCTATCCATTGGTCGAGCGCGGCGGCGTTGGCGTCGCAGCGGGCGATCATCGCATGGAGGCCGCCATTGCCCTTCGCCCATTCGAGCGAGTGGATATAGTCCTCGGTGGCGAGCAGCGAGGGCGTGTTGATCGTCTCGCCCCGGAATATCCCCTCGTTGAGCTTGCCCCCGGGTTTCCCCGGGGCAGGCCTGGTCAGGCGGAAGAGCTTGGGAAGCGGTCTGTCGGGGACATGGGTCTCGAGCCGCTCGACCGCCCGGGGGGCTAGGATCAGCATGCCGTGCGCCGCCTCGCTCCCCATCACCTTCTGCCAGGAGAAGGTCGCGACATCGAGCTTGTCCCAGGGCAGCTCCATCGCGAAGCAAGCCGAGGTGGCGTCGCAGATGGTGAGGCCGCCGCGGTCGTCCGGTATCCACTCGCCGTCGGGGACGCGCACGCCCGAGGTCGTCCCGTTCCAGGTGAAGACGATATCGCTTCGCGGGTCCCAGCGGGAAAGATCGGGAAGCTCGCCATAATCGGCGGTGAGGAGGGTGGGATCGAGCCGGAGCTGCTGGACGGCGTCGGTCACCCAGACCTTGCCGAACGCCTCCCAGGCGGCGATCGTGACGGGCCGCGCCCCCAGCATCGACCACATCGCCATCTCCACCGCTCCTGTGTCCGAGCCCGGCACGATGCCGATCAGGTGGCTGTCCGGCAGTTCGAGGATTTCGCGGCTGAGGTCGATCGCATGGGCGAGGCGCGCCTTGGCGACTTTCGAGCGGTGCGAACGGCCGAGCGAGCCCAGGGCCAGCTTTTCGGGCGACCAGCCGGGCGGCTTGGCGCACGGTCCGGATGAAAAATGCGGCCGCGCGGGACGCGCGTCCGGCTTGTCGATCGTCATTTCATACTCCCCTTGCAGAGAGCGCGCGCCGCGTTGGGACGGCGTGGCCCGCCCATGTCGGTGGCCGGGTTCGGCGAAGCTGTCAACGGCGACAGCGCAAATTAACCATTGCCGCAGTAGGTTCTAAGCCATGAGGACCGCCGCGCTCCTGCTCGCCTTGCTGCCGCTCGCCGGCTGCATCCCTTCGGTCGACCCGCCGAACCGAAGCGCGTCCGCGCCGCCTCCCTCGGCGCAACGTTCTCCCGCTCCGCCTTCCGCGGCGACCCGGCAATGTCATGCCGATCTCGACCGCGCCGGCATCGGTTACACGCCGCTTCCCGACCGCCATTTCGGTGGAGGCTGCACCGCCATCGGCGCGGTCCAGCTCACCCAGATCGGCACTCCGGTCAGCAATCTGGGCGCGATGACCTGCCCGCTGGCGCGCGCCTTCGCGGCCTGGGTCAACGAGGCGGTGCAGCCGGCGGCGATCGCTTCCTTCGGCGCCCGGGTGGCACGGATCCAGAGCTTCGGCACCTATGCCTGCCGCACGGTGAACGGACGGCCCGGGGGCAAGCTCAGCGAGCACGCCCGCTCGAACGCGGTCGACATCGCCGCCTTCGAGCTTGCGGACGGCCGCCGGGTCAGCGTCGAGAGCGGCTGGCACGGCGACGAGGACAGCCGGCGCTTCCTGCGCGCCGTGCACCGGGCCGCCTGCCGCCGCTTCCAGGTCGTGCTCGGGCCCGACGCCGATGCCGCGCATCGCGACCATTTCCATTTCGACCTGGGCAACGGCCCCTATTGCCGGTAGCGGGCGGGGGCTTCTAGCTCTAAGACGCGGGGAGCCATGGCAGATCCGCGCCCGCCAAGACGCATATTCTCCTCCTCGCGCGAGGAAGCGGAGACCGCCCGCGAGGCGACGTCGAGCCCGCAGACCGAGCATCCCGCCTATCGCCTCGCCTTTCAGGATGAGGACTTTTTGCTGCGCGAGGACTTGCGGCCTGTGCGCTTCCAGCTCGAGCTGCTGAAGCCCGAGCTGCTGCTCGACGAGGCCGGGATCGCCTCGACCTTCGTCTTCTACGGTTCGGCCCGGATACCCGCTCCCGACAAGGCCGAGGCGCTGATCGCCGCGGCGCACACTCCGACCCAGAGACGGATCGCCCAAAGCCTCGCCGCCAAATCGGGCTATTATCGCGAGGCGCGCAGGCTCGCCCGGCTGGCGAGCCGGGTCGCGCGGGACGAGGAGGGCTATCGCCATTTCGTCGTCTGCACCGGCGGCGGACCTTCGATCATGGAAGCGGCCAATCGCGGCGCGGCCGAAGAGGATGCGCCATCGGTGGGGCTCAACATCGTCCTTCCCCACGAACAGCTTCCAAACCCCTATGTCACGCCGTCGCTTTCCTTCCAGTTCCACTATTTCGCGCTGAGGAAGATGCACTTCCTCATCCGCGCCCGCGCGGTGGCGGTGTTCCCGGGCGGCTTCGGAACGATGGACGAATGTTTCGAGCTGCTGACCCTCGTTCAGACCGGCAAGCTCGCGCCGCTGCCGGTCCTCTTCTTCGGCCGCGAATATTGGGAGCGGGTGGTCGATTTCGACGCGCTGGTCGAGGAAGGCACGATCAGCCCGCAGGACCTCAACATCTTCCGCTTCGTCGAGACCGCCGAAGAGGCCTGGGCGCATGTCTGCGATCATTATGCCGGCGAGGCCGATCAGCTCCTCGACTGCGCCGAATGAGGCGGCCGATGGCGCCGGCGGGCGCGATGGGAATGCCCTATTCCCTCCGCTTCGGCGCCGCCGCGCCTTCGATATTGCCCTCGGGCTGCGCGGCAGCGTCCTCGACGTCGAGAACCGGCTCGTCCTCGCCCCTGGCGGCTTCGGCGTCGGCCTTTTCGGCCGCGGCCTGCTCGGCCGTGTCGGCGGCCGGCGGCGGTGGCACGGGCAGCGGGCTGGCGCTCATCTCGTTCATGTAGAGCATCACCGCCGCCCGGTCCTCGGGGCTGGAGATGCCGGCGAAGGTCATCTTGGTGCCGGGAGCGAAGCCGGACGGGCTCTTCAGCCATTCGCTCATCGTCTCCCAGTCCCAGCTGCCGCCGACCGATTCGAGCGCCTCGGAATAGGGGAAGCTTCCTCCCGCCACCGGGGCGCCCATCATTCCCCACAGATTGGGGCCCAGGCCGTCGGCGCCGCCCTGCTCGATGGTGTGGCAGGCGGCGCATTTCTTGAACACATTCTCGCCCGCCGCCGCGTCGGTCGAAGCGAGGAAGAAGGAGATCGGCTGCTCGGCCTCCTCCTCGCCGTCGCCCTCGAGCTCGACCCCTTCGACGACATAGCCCATCTTCTCCGGGCGCTCCGAATCGTAAAGCTCATGGACGAAGATCGAGGAGCCGAGCGCGACGATGCCGGCGCCGAGCACCCAGCCGGCGATGGTGTTGAAGCGATCGTCCATGGCGCGGCGAAGCCCTCCTTCCGCAAAAAAAGCGCTGCGGCGTGGAAAACGGCAGCGCGACCGGGTCGATGGCAAAGCCTTTAGGTGGCGGGCCCGCTTCCCGCAAGCATCCGCCAGCCGGCGGCGCGGCGCGCGACCTTGCTGAACAATGTCGGCAGCCCGGCCGCGTCGAGATCGGCGATCGGCCACCAGATTTCGCCCTCCTCGCGGCGCCCGGTCTCGGCGCAGCGCAGCGCGAGCTCGAGCGCGAAATGGGTGAAGACATGGCGCACGCTGCCCGCCTCGCGCCAACAGGTATCGCGCGGCGGCTCGCCGGCCTCGGCGCGCCCGTTCCAGGGGCCGGTGGGAAGACCGAGCATGCCGCCCAGCATGCCGCGCGCGGGCCGCCGCTCGAGCAGCACATGGCCGTCATGTTCGAGCCACCAGGCGAGCCCGTATCGTTGCGGCCTGGCGCGCCGGGGCGCGCGGCGCGGATAGCTTGCGGGCGCCCCCGTGCGCGCCGCCGCGCAACGCTGGCGCAGCGGGCAGCCGGGGCAGCGCGGGCTTTTCGGCGTGCAGATCGTGGCGCCCAGATCCATCATCGCCTGGGCGAAATCGCCTGCTGCCCCGTCGGGGACGAGGCTTTCGGCGAGAGCATGGATTTCGCGCCGCGCGGCGGGCAGCGGCGTCTCCACCGCGAACAGCCGCGCGACGACGCGCTCGACATTCGCGTCGACCGCGACCGCGCGCCGGCCGAAGGCGATCGCCGCCACCGCCGCGGCGGTATAGGGGCCGATGCCGGGCAGCGCCCGCAGGCCGGCTTCCTCGTCGGGGAAACGTCCGCCATGCGCGCCCGCCACCTGCCGCGCGCAGGCCACAAGGTTGCGCGCCCGGGCATAATAGCCGAGCCCCGCCCAGGCGGCCATGATCTCGCCCTCCTCGGCGGCGGCGAGCCGCTCGACCGTCGGCCAGCGCGCGACGAAGCTTTCGAAATAGGGCGTGGCGGCGGCGACCGTGGTCTGCTGGAGCATGATCTCTGACAGCCAGACGCGATAGGGATCGGGCCGCTCGCCCGGCCCCGCGCGCCAGGGAAGCCGCCTTTTATCCACAGCATACCAGCGCAAAAGCGCATCCGAAGCATCGACGGACATGGTCCGCCTATGCCATGTTGCGGGCGATGAGCCATAGGCCGAAAAAGCCCGTCAGGCGCAATACCGCCGAGCCGCCGGCGCGCATGCGGCGCGCGCGGCCCGTGCGCGACATGCTGGGCGCCGCCGGGGGAGCGGGGGTGCGGCGCGTCGGCGTCGGGGGGCGGGCGGGGGGGGGCGGGGGGGGCGCGGGGGGGGGCGGGGGGGTTGGCGAGCGTTGG
>JBHJHL010000074.1:0-10424 GCA_050330935.1 Sphingomonadaceae bacterium
CACAATGCCGCCAACGCGCTCGCCGCGCTCGCCGCCGCGCGCGCGATCGGCATCGCGCTGCCCGAGGCGGCGGCGGCGCTCGAAGGCTTCGCCGGCCTGCGCCGCCGCTTCGATGTCGTCGGCAGCGCGGGCGGCGTCACCGTGATCGACGATTTCGCGCACAATCCCGACAAGATCGCCGCCACGCTGAAGACGCTGCGCGCGTTCGAGGGGCGCCTGCTCCTCTTCTTCCAGCCGCACGGCTACGGGCCATTGAAGAAGATGGGCGCGGAGCTCGTCGCGGCCTTCGCCGGGAATATGGGCGGGGAGGACATTCTCGTCCTCACCGACCCCGTCTATTATGGCGGCACCGTCGCGCGCGAGGTGGGCGGCGCCGACATCGCCCAGGCGGTGAACAGGGCCGGGGCGCAGGCGCTGTTCGCCGCCTCGCGCGAGGAGGCCGGCGACATGCTCGTCTCGCGCGCCCGGCCCGGCGACCGGATCGTCGTGATGGGCGCGCGCGACGACACGCTGACGACCTTCGCCGAGCAATTGTCGGAGCGCTTGAGGACCGGCGCGTCATTGCGAGCATAGCGGAGGCCGGGGGTTTTCCGCCTGCGCGGTCTCCCGGCCCCCTCCCCGCCTTTTCCGCCTGCGCGGTCTCCCGGCCCCCTCCCCGCCCCCGCAAGGACTTGCATTCGCGGCCCGGATGGGCCATCTCGCCGCCATCCGGGGCGGAGGGGCCTTTCCTTTCCGCCCCCGATATTTTTTGCGGAAGACAGCCGGAGGGGCCGCGCATCGCGCGCGGCCAGCGATCGGCCAACACGGGAACCAAGCGAATGCCGCTTTACGAGCATGTGTTCCTCGCGCGACAGGACCTCGCCCAGGCGCAGGTCGACTCGCTCGCCGAGGCAGCCACCAAGATCATCGAGGACAATGAAGGCAAGGTCGTCAAGACCGAGACCTGGGGCCTCAGGAACCTCGCCTACCGCATCGCCAAGAACCGCAAGGCGCATTATGTGATGCTCGATTTCGAGGCGCCTCCCGGGGTCGTCGCCGAGCTCGAGCGCCAGACGGCGATCAACGAGGATATCGTCCGCTATCTGACGCTGCGCGTCGATGCGCATGAGGACGGCCCTTCGGCGATGATGCGCAAGGGCGACCGCGAACGTCGCGGCAAGCGCAGCCGCGACAGGGAGTAGGCGACCATGGCCCGACCCTTTTTCCGCCGCCGCAAATCCTGCCCATTTTCGGGCAAGGATGCGCCCAAGATCGACTATAAGGACGTGCGCCTGCTCCAGGGATTCATCTCCGAGCGCGGCAAGATCGTGCCGTCGCGGATCACCGCCGTCTCCGCCAAGAAGCAGCGCGAGCTCGCGCGGGCGATCAAGCGCGCCCGGCATCTCGCGCTGCTCCCCTATGTCGTCCAGTAAGGAGACCTGGCGATGGACGTGATCCTGCTCGAACGGATCGAGAAGCTCGGCCAGATCGGCGACGTCGTGACGGTCAAGAACGGCTATGCGCGCAATTTCCTGCTGCCCAGGGGCAAGGCGCTGCGCGCCAACGAGGCCAACCGCAAGGTCTTCGAGGCCAATCGCGAGCGCATCGAGGCCGAGAACGCCGAGCGGCGCAAGGCGGCCGAGAAGGAAGCCAAGGCCGTCGACGGCACCGATATCGAGCTCATCCGCCAGGCCTCGAACACCGGCCAGCTCTACGGATCGGTGTCGGTGCGCGACATCGTCGAGGCGCTCGGCGAAAAGGGCCACAAGGTCGCCAAGCAGCAGATCGTCCTCGACCGGCCGATCAAGAGCATCGGCATGCACGAGGTCAAGGTCTCGCTCCATCCCGAGGTCGCGGTCGCCGTCCAGGTCAACGTCGCGCGCTCGCCCGAGGAGGCCGAGCTGCAGGCACAGGGCATCGACGTGATGCAGCAGATGTTCGAGCAGGAGCAGGCCGAGCTGCGCGAGACCGCCGAGGAGGCGGGAGTCGACATCGAGGCAGCCGACGCCGAGGCCGAGGCGATCCGCGAGGGCGAGGTCGCGCCCGAGCAGGTGGCCGGGGAAGCCGGCGAGACCGGTGAGGCCGAGGAGGCCGCGGAGGCCGAGGAGACCAAAACCGCCCAAGCCGGCGAGGCCGCGGAGGCCGAAACCGCTCCGGCCGCCCAAGCCCCCGAAGCCGCCGACGAGACGCCGGCCGAGGCGCGAGGGGAAGCGAAGAAGGGCTGAGCCCCCTGTTGCGAAGCGGTCAGCCAGGGATCAGCGAAAGCCGGACATGGCCGGTGCCGGCCGCGGCGAGGCCGATCTCGTCGGCCGCGGCCCGCGAAAGATCGATCACGCGGTCGCCATGATAGGGGCCGCGGTCGTTGATCCGCACGACGACGCTGCGGCCGCTCTCGACATGGGTCACGCGCACCAGGCTGCCGAGCGGCAGGGTGCGGTGCGCGGCGGTGAGCTTGGCGGGATCGAAAATCTCGCCGCTCGCGGTCGGCCGGCCGGCGAAGGCGGCGCCATAATAGCTTGCCTCGCCGGCGCCGAGCTCGGACTCCCCGGCGGCGACCGCGGGCCGTTCGGGCGGCTGGATCTCCTCGGCGAGCGGCGGCGGCGCCGTCTCGGCCTGCGGGAGCGCCAGCGGCCGCTCGATCCGGGTGGGCTCGGCGGCGGCGTTCTCGTAAGGCAGGTGCGAGGCGCCGATCAGCAGCGGCACGGCGCCGATCGACGAATAGAGATAGCGGCGCTTGTGCCTGATGTTGCGCACCGAACGGACGCGATGCCCGAGCCTCTGCCTGCGCGATGATCCTGCTTCCATGACACCCAATCAGCGAATGGGCGCCGCGCGCCGTTCCGTTTCGGCGGCGAAACATGTCCCAGCGTCGATGAGCCGTTGAGCAGGTCTCAATATCCCATCAGGGCAAGCACTTCGCGACGGCTTCTGGGATCGCTTCTGAACACCCCCATCATCCGGCTCGTGGTCATCATCGTCCCGGGCACGCGCACGCCGCGCGCCGTCATGCAGGCATGGCTCGCCTCGATCACCACCGCCACACCCTTGGGCTCGAGATGCTCCCGGATGCAGTCGGCGACCTCCGCGGTGAGCCGCTCCTGCACCTGCAGCCGCCGGGCATAGCCGTGGAGCACGCGCGCGAGCTTCGAGATGCCGACGACCCTGGTGTCGGGCAGATAGGCGATCGCCGCCTTGCCGATGATCGGCGCGAGATGATGCTCGCAATGCGACTGGAAGGGGATGTCCTTCAGAAGCACGATCTCGTCATAGCCGCCCACCTCATCGAAGGTGCGGGCGAGATGCTGCCCCGGGTCCTCGGCATAGCCGGCGGCATATTCGCGCCAGGCGCGCGCGACGCGCTGGGGCGTGTCGAGGAGCCCCTCCCGGCCGGGATCGTCGCCCGCCCAGCGGATGAGGGTGCGCACCGCCTCGGCGACATCGTCGGGCACATTGACGTCGCCCGGCGCGCGGACAAGGTCGCCGTCGATGGGATCGCGCTCGTCGCCGATGATATCGCCCTTTCGCAGCATGGCGTCCCCGGCAGGATTCGAACCTGCGGCCCCCGGATTAGGAATCCGATGCTCTATCCGGCTGAGCTACGGGGACGTTCGCAAAAGGAGCTAGGGAGAAGCCGAGGCGGCGTCAATTCCGGGGACCGGGACCGGGCGGCGATGGGCGAGCACCGGCAGCCTTTCGCGCACCGCATCGACCTTGCCCAGATCGAGCTCGGCGAAACCGACGCCCGTCCCCTCGCCCATGTCGAGCAGGACATCGCCCCAGGGTCCGACGACGAGCGAATGGCCGAAGGTCTCGCGGCCGTCCTCGTGCCGCCCGTGCTGCGCGGCGGCGATGACGAAGGCGGCATTCTCGATCGCGCGGGCGCGCAGCAGCACATGCCAGTGCGCGCGCCCCGTCGGCACGGTGAAGGCGGAGGGGACCGCGAGCGCAACCGCGCCGGCGGCGGCGAGCGCCTGGTAGAGCGCGGGAAAGCGCAGATCGTAGCACACCGACAGGCCGAGGGTCCCGAGCGGGCTGTCGGCGACGACGGCGCGGCTTCCGGGCGCGAACGCCTTCGATTCGCGCCAGCTCTCGCCGCTTTCGAGATCGACGTCGAAAAGATGGATCTTGTCGTAGCGGGCGCGGATCGCGCCCTCGTCGTCGATCAGCAGGGCGCGGTTCGCCATCAACTCGCCGTCCCCGCCCTTCAGCGCGAGCGAGCCGAGCTGCACCCAGATGCCATGTGCGGCCGCGGCTGCGCGCACCCGTTCGAGCACCGGGTCCCCGGCTTCCTCGCGCGCCTTTACCAGCGCCCGCCCGCGCTCGCGGTCGAGCATGCCGCTCATCTCGGGGGTGAAGAGGATAGCGGCGCCGCCCGTGGCGGCTTCCTTGACGGCGGCGGCGAGCGCATCGGCATTGGCCGCAGGATCGATTCCGCTTCGCGCCTGATGGAGCGCGATGCGCATCAGGCGGCGAGCAGCGCGTCGAGCTCGCCCTTTTCCTCGAGCCTGGCGAGATCGTCCGAGCCGCCGATATGGCGCTCGCCGATGAAGATCTGCGGCACCGTGTGCCGTCCGCCCGCGCGCTCGATCATCTCGCCGCGCTTGGCGCGGTCCATGCTGATCTCATATTCGGTGAAATCGGCCCCCTTCTGCTTGAGGAGCTTCTTGGCCCGCGCGCAATAGGGGCAGAGGAATTTGGTATAGATTTCAACCTGTGCCACGCAGCGCTCCCTGGGTCCGGCCGGAGCCCCGAGTTGGGCGCGCGGGGATTCGAAGTCAATATGCCGCGCCCCGCACCACCCGCGCCCAGACCAGCGCGTCGACCCGCCCCGCACGCGCCCTGCGCAGCAGCCGGGCGCAGCCGGCGAGCGTCGAGCCGGTGGTGAAGACATCATCGACGAGGAGGAGGTCGCGCCCGTCGATCCTCTCCTTCGCGCCGGGCGCGAGACGGAAGGCGCCGCGCACCGTCTCGGCGCGCTGGCGGCGGTTCATGCCCCTGAGCGGCGGCGTCGCCTTCACCCGCCGCAGGAGATCGGGCGCGAGCGGCGAGCCGGTCCGCCGTGCGAGCGCCGCGGCGATGAGCCCGGCCTGGTTGTAGCCGCGCTTCCACAGGCGCCAGCGATGGAGCGGCACCGGCACGAGCAGCGGCTCGCGCCCGTGGGGGAAGTGGCGCAGCATCAACCTGGCGAGCATTTCGGCGACGCCGGGACGGCCGCTATATTTCAATTTGAGCGCGACCTTGCGCGCGACCTCGCCATAGGCGACCGCCGCCCGCAGCCGGTCGAAGGGCGGCGGCTCGGCGAGGCAGGCGGCGCACAGTTCCTCGTCGCCGGCGGCGAAGGGCAGCGGCAGGAAGCAGCGGTCGCAGGCCGGGAACCCCAGAAAATCGAGCGCGCTCCAGCAATCGAGGCAGAAGCGGCCGGGCTCGCCGACGACGAGCCCGCAAGCAGGGCAGCGCGGCGGCAGCGCGAAATCGAGCAGCATCCGGCCCGCCTCGCGAAGGATGAGAGATGCGCCCTCCATCGCCGCCTTGTCTCGCGCGGGCGCGCCGACCACAAGGGGGCCATGGAGGAGCCCTTCGACCGCGCGCTGAGGCGCCTGCGCCGCGACCGGGCGGCGGCCTCGCCGCGCGCGGCCGACTATCTCCACCGCCGCGCGGGCGAGGAGCTGCTCGCACGGCTCGACCTCGTCAAGCGCGACTTCGGGGAAGCGCTGGTGATCGGCGCGCCGGGAGGCTGGTTCCACGAGGTGCTGCGCGGCAGGGGGATGAGAGTCGCCGCCGCCGATCCCGCCTTTCGCCATGCGCGCGGGACAAGCGGCGTGCAGTGCGACGAGGACCGCCTCCCCTTCGCCGACGGCGCCTTCGATCTCGTCGTCGCCCTCGACACGCTGGCCAGCGTCAACGATCTGCCCGGCGCGCTCGTCCTGGTCCGCCGCGTCCTGCGCCCCGACGCGCTGTTCCTCGCCGCCTTCGCCGGCGGCGACAGCCTGCCGCTGATGCGCGCCGCGATGCTCGCCGCCGACGCCGCGAAGGGAGGCGCCGCACCGCATGTCCATCCGCGCATCGACATCCGCGCCGCCGGCGACCTGCTCGGCCGGGCCGGCTTTGCGCTTCCCGTCGCCGACAGCGACAACGTCTCGGTGCGCTTCGCCGAGCTCGCCGCGCTCGTCGACGATCTGCGCGCGATGGGCGCGACCAACATCCTCAGGCAACGCGACCGGCGCCCTGTCGGCAAGGCGGGGCTCGCGGCCGCGCGGGCCAGCTTCGATGCCGCCCGGGAGGCCGACGGCAAGGCGAGCGAGCGTTTCGAGCTTCTCTATCTCACGGCCTGGGCGCCGGGGCCCGGCCAGCCGACGCCGGCGCCGAGGGGAAGCGCCACCGCTTCGCTCGCCGAGGCGCTGGGGCGGCGGCGCTAAAGCAGCCTTGCGAGCGGCCCGATCAGCGGCAGATCGGCGGGCGGCATCTCGAGCGCCGCCATCTCGCCAGGCCGCGCCCATTTGAGCGCGGCGGCATGGAGCGGCCGCGGCGCTCCCCTCCAGCGCCGGCACAGATAGAGCAGCATGACGAGATGAAAGTCGGCATAGCCGTGCGAGGCGAAGGCAGCCGGCAGCAGCGCCTCGGCCGCGACCTTTATGCCCAGCTCCTCGGCGAGCTCGCGCACGAGCGCGGTCTCGGGCGGCTCGCGAGGCTCGATCTTGCCGCCGGGAAATTCCCACAGCCCCGCCATGGGGCGGCCCGGGGGGCGGCGCTGCAGCAGCACCCGCCCCCGTTCGTCGGCGAGCGCGGCGGCGGCGACCAGCGTCACCCCCCGGATAGCCCCGCCTTTCCCGTCCCGGCTAGTCATTCCTTAACCTCTGGCGGGTTAGGACGCAGGAGACCGGAGCATGGAGATATCCAGATGGGGGAAGCGATCAGGCGCCTGCTGGCAAGCGTCAGGCAGGACGAGCGCGGGGTATCCGCGGTCGAATATGCGCTCATCATATCGATGGTGGTGCTGGCCGTGTTCGGCGCGATCAGCGCGCTCGGCTCGTCGACCAGCGGCACCTGGAACGATGTCTCCACGCAATTCACGAAAAGCAACGGCGGAAGCTGAGCGCCATTAAATCTTTTTCAACCTGTCGCGCTTATGCACCGGCAGTGGCCGGTCCTGGATTTGGAGGGTCGGCGAAAAAGTGGACCATCCAAGTGAGAACTCGGGAGACCGGAAATGAAGACGATTCGCAAGCTTTTCAAGAATGAGGAAGGTGCGACCGCGATCGAATACGGCCTGATCGCCGCGCTGATCGCCGTCGCCGCCATCACCGCCATGCAGGGTCTGGGCACGCAGCTGAGCTCGACCTTCAGCACGGTTTCGACCAAGATGGCGAATGGCGGTTCGTAAGAACCGGCGTTTTCGCCAGTAACGCGTAAAGACGAAGGGCGGCGGGGCGACCTGCCGCCCTTTTCTCATGCCCTTCTAGCGGCTCCCGTAGACCACGAGCTTGACCTTGTCGCCCGGCTGCAGCCGGCTGTCGGGGCCCAGCGAATTGAGGGTCAGGAAGCGCTCCAGCTTGTGGGTGCGATAGGCCATGCGCTCGGCGAGGCTTTGCGGCGTGTCGCCCGAGCGCACGGTGACGATGTCGATCACCCGCGGCCGCACCGCCGCCGCCTGCGAGGCGGACAACTTGCCGACCGACTGGACCATCGAGCCGAAGGGGCCGAATTGGGAGCCGGCGCGGGCGACGGTGACGAAATGATAGGCGGTGTCGCCGTCCCACTGATAGGCGATGACGCTGACGTCGACGACGCCCGACTGGCTGCGCACCTGCGCGGTCGTGTAGGCGGCGGGGATGCCGTTGACGGTGGTCCGCCGCGGCGGCGGATAGCGGACCTGCTGCCGGCCGCCGGTGAGCTGGCGGAAGACCTGGGCGATATAGCTGTCGAGGCTGCCGCCATAGCGCCCGCCGCTGAACTGCGCCTGCCCGCCCGAGCCGGCGATGGTCACCGCGCGGACGCCGTTGTTGATCGCATAGCCCGGCGGCACGGTGAAGCGGATCCGAAGATCGGGATGAAGGAAGGTGCGGTCCTCGATCACGCCTTGCGCGGGGTCGTCGTCCCAGATCATGCCGTCGATCATCTGCAGATAGCGGTCGCGGTTGATGATCCCCGCGCCCGCGGGCTGGACCCGGCCGGCGAGCGCGTCGGCGCGCTCGACCCGGTCCCGGCTGTTGGGATGGGTGCGCGCCCAGCTCGGCACCGCGCGCTGATCCTGGCCGGCGATGCGGCGGTCGAGCGTTTCGACGGCGCCGAGCGAGGCGAGCAGCGTCGCCGCGGCGTCGGCGTCGTAGCCGGCGCGCGACATGAAACTGATGCCGACCTCGTCGGCTTCATATTCCTGGCCCTGCGAATATTGCGCGAACAGCCCCTGGCTGACGAGGCCGGCGATCTGGGCGAGGTCGCCCGAGCCGGTGAGGATGCCGGTCACCAGCACCCCGAGCTGGCCCAGCAGGCCCCGGTCCTGGCGCTCCTTGCTGTGGTCCTCGGTGATATGGCCGATCTCATGGCCGAGCACCGAGGCGAGCTCGGCCTCGTTGTCCATCAGGCCGAGCAGCTGGCGGGTGATGAAGATGCCGCCGCCCGGCACGGCGAAGGCGTTGGGCACCGGGGAGTTGACGATGGTGAAGTTGAACGCCCCCGCGCCGCCGCCCTGGATGCCCGACTGGGCGGCGACCTTGCGTCCGATCTCGTCGACATAGGCGCCGCGGGCTCCCGCGACCTCGCCGCCGAATTCGGCGACGATCTGGTCGTGCATCTGGGCCGCCTGCTGCGCGGTGCGCGGCGAGATCGCCGTGGCGCCGTCGCGTTCGACGAGGCCGCTGCTCGCGCAGCCGAGCAGGCCGAGCGCGGCGGCGATCAGGCCGATGGTCAGCGTTTTCATGGAAAAGGGCCTCCCGTTACGCGAAACTGATGCCATGGGAACACCGGAGCCGGCGCGCCGGTTCCGCGAAGGCCGCCGCTCAGCCCAGGGTGAGGAATTTGAGCCGGCGGGCGGCGCGCATGTCGTCTGCCGTGCGGGCCGCGAGCGCCTCCAGCTCCTCGGCGACCGCCCGGCCCAGGCTGGCGACCATCTCGTCGGGATCGCGATGAGCGCCGCCGAGCGGTTCGCCGATTACCCGGTCGACGACGCCGAGCCGCTTCAGATCGGCGGCGGTGATGCGCATCGCCTCGGCGGCCTCGGGCGCCTTGTCGCCGCTGCGCCACAGGATCGAGGCGCAGCCTTCGGGCGAGATCACCGAATAGACCGCATGTTCGAGCATCAGCACCCGGTTGGCGGCGGCGAGCGCGATGGCGCCGCCCGAGCCCCCCTCGCCGACGATCGCCGAGACGATCGGCACGCCGAGCGACAGGCAGGCTTCGGTGGCCCGCGCGATGGCTTCGGCCTGGCCGCGCTCCTCGGCGTCGATGCCGGGAAAGGCGCCCGGCGTATCGACCAGGGTGACGACGGGAAGGCGGAAGCGGTCGGCCATCTTCATCAGGCGGATCGCCTTGCGATAGCCTTCGGGCCTCGCCATGCCGAAATTGTGCCGGAGGCGGCTTTGGGTGTCGTCGCCCTTCTCATGGCCGACGAGCATGATCGGGCGGCCATTGAGGCGGCCGAAGCCGCCGACGATGGCGGCGTCCTCGGCATAGGCGCGGTCGCCGGCGAGCGGCAGGAAATCCTCGATCAGCCCGTCGACATAATGTTTGAAATGCGGCCGGCCGGGATGACGGGCGACCTGGGTCTTCTGCCACGGGGAGAGGCTGGAATAGATTTCCCTGGTCAGCCGCCGCGCCTTGGCCTCCAGCGGGGCGATCTCGGATTCGATGTCGACCCCGCCGGCGGCCGCGGTCTCGCGCAATTCCTGCACCCGCGCTTCCAGCTCGGCGATGGGGCGCTCGAAATCGAGAAAGCTCACCATGTGCCAGCGCGGTTAGGACCTGGCGACGGCAGCGTCAATCAAGGGGTGGCGTTCGTAGACCAGCGCCACCAGCCTGCGGGCGTCGACATGGGTGTAGATCTGGGTGGTGGCGATATCGGCATGGCCGAGCATCGACTGCAGGGCCCTGAGATCGGCGCCTCCCTCGAGCAGATGGGTGGCGAAGGCATGACGCAGCACGTGCGGGCTGATCCGGTCGGCAGGAAGGCCCGCCTTGGTGGCCAGTTCACGGATCAGCTGGAACAGCCGCTCGCGGCTGAGATGGCCGGCGCGGGAGGGAAACAGCCAGCGCGTTCCGCCTGGCAGCGTGGCCCGCCATCGTCTGACGGCGGCAAGCGCCCGGTCCGAGACCGGCACGAGCCGCTCGCGGCCGCCTTTGCCGCGAACGATCATCATCGGCTGATCGTCGCGAAGCGCGCCGAAGGGCAGGGAAACGAGCTCGCTGGCGCGCAGGCCCGAGCCGTAAAGCAGCTCGACCAGCGCGGCGAG
>JBHJHL010000075.1:0-19462 GCA_050330935.1 Sphingomonadaceae bacterium
CTCGTCCTGGCCCCCCCCCCCCAGGGCGCGGGCCAGGCGGCGGCCCGGGGGGGGGCTGCGCGCGCAGTGGAGAACGCGCCCCACCCCGGCCCAGCAGCGCCCCCCCCCCCCCCGGCCCCCCGCCGGGCCCCCGCCCGCGGCGGGGGGCGCCAGGACGAGATCGGCGGCGGAGACCGCGCCCACCTCGCAATGGAGGTCGATCCGGTCGAGCAGCGGCCCCGAAATCTTGGCCTGATAGTCGGCCGCGCATCTCGGCGCGCGCGAGCAGGCGAGCGCCGGATCGCCGAGATGGCCGCAACGGCACGGGTTCATCGCGGCAACGAGCTGGACGCGGGCGGGAAAGGTGACATGGGCGTTGGCGCGCGCGACGTCGACCCGGCCGGTCTCGAGCGGCTGGCGCAGCGAATCGAGCACGGCGCGCTGGAACTCGGGCAGCTCGTCGAGAAAGAGGACGCCGAGATGGGCAAGGCTCACCTCGCCCGGCCTCACCTTCAGGCCCCCGCCGACCAGCGCCGCCATCGAGGCCGAGTGGTGCGGCGCGCGGAACGGGCGGGTGCGGCTCATCCGCCCGCCGTTCAGCGTCCCCGCGACGCTGGCGACCATCGACACCTCGAGCGCCTCGGCGGCGGTCAGCGGCGGCAAGATGCCCGGCAGGCAGGCGGCGAGCAGCGACTTCCCCGAGCCCGGCGGCCCGCTCATCAGGAGGTTGTGCCCGCCGGCGGCGGCGATCTCGAGCGCGCGCTTGGCGGTCTCCTGGCCCTTGACCTCGCCGAGATCGGGCCCCCGGGCGGGCGGATCGGCGGGACCGGGCTCGGGCGGCCGCAGCACGCTCCGGCCTTTGAGATGCGACAGCAGCGCGATGAGATCGGGCGCGGCGACGACCTCGACATCGCCGGCCCAGGCCGCTTCGGCCCCTTGCGCCGCCGGGCAGATCAGCCCCTGCCCCCTTTCGGATGCGTGCATCGCCGCGAGCAGCACCCCGGGCGAGGGCGTGAGGCGTCCGTCGAGGCCGAGCTCGCCGACCGCGACATAGTGCGCCAGCGTCTCGGCGTCGGCGGCGCCGAGCGCGACGAGCAGCCCCAGGGCGATCGGCAGATCGTAATGCGAGCCTTCCTTGGGCAGGTCGGCGGGCGAGAGATTGACGGTGATGCGCTTGGGCGGCAGCGCCAAGCCGACCGCCGACAGCGCTGCGCGCACCCGCTCGCGCGCCTCGGCGACCATCTTGTCGGGCAGGCCGACGACGACGAAGGATGGAAGGCCGGGGGCGATATGGACCTGGCATTCGACGGCCCGCGCCTCGAGCCCGAGAAAGGCCACCGTGGCGATATGCGCGACCATCTGAAGCCCCCTTTCCAACTCGCTCCGCTTTGGAGAGAATTCGCTCCATTCTGAAGCGAGCCGATGGCGAAGTCGAGGCCTGGGTGCCCGTCCTTTCCGTCTGCCGCGACGGCGAGAAAAGCGTCTTGCGCCGATAACACGGCTCCCCCACATGGCGGCCATGGATACGATCCGCCGATGGTGGCTTTCGCTGGGCGAGATCCCGGTGGTGCGCACCGGGCTGTTCGCATTGGGCTGCCTGCTGATGATCGTCTCGCCGATCGTCGGCGCGATTCCGGGGCCGGGGGGCATTTTCGTCTTCGCCGCCGGGCTCGCGCTGGCGCTCAAATACAGCCAGTGGGCGAAGCGCCAATATGCCCGCTTCAAGCGCAAGCGCCCGCGGCTCGGCCGCTGGGCTGATCGCGGCCTCGGCCGGCGCAGCGCGCGACGGCGCGCGGCACGCCGCAAGACGGGGCAAGGCGGAACCGGCGGCGATTGACTTTGGACCACCCCGACCTTAAGTCCCGCCGGCAAGCGGGCCGCCCATTTTCGGCGGCTCTTTTTGTTAATGAATTTTCGGGGATGAGCGATGAAGCGCACCTTCCAGCCAAGCAAGCTCGTGCGCAAGCGGCGGCATGGATTCCGCGCCCGCATGGCGACGGTCGGCGGGCGCAGGATATTGCGCGCGCGCCGCTGCAAGGGCCGCAAGAAGCTTTCGGCCTAGGACGATCGCATCCTTCGGCGGCGCCGGGAGCAAAGCGGGCAAGCGCTCCGGCAAGGCCGAAACCCGCGCGACCGGATCGCCTCTTCGGCAAAGGGGCCGGGCCCGCACCGACGATGAACGAAAGCCGCCAGCTTGGCCGGCTCACCCGCCGCGCCGATTATCTCGCCGCCAATCGCGGCCGCCGCGCGGCTGCCCGCCCCTTCGTCCTGCTCGTGCGCGACCGCGGCGACGGCGATCTGCTGATGCGCTACGGCATCACGGTCAGCCGCAAGGTCGGCGGCGCGGTGGTGCGCAACCGGATGAAGCGGCGTTTGCGCGCCCTGCTGCGCGAAACCCTGCCCGGGCACGGAATAGCGGGCGCCGATCATGTGCTGATCGGCCGCCGCGAGGGCATCGAATATCCGTTCCGACGCCTGCGCGCCGATCTCGAACGGGCACTCGGCAAGATCGCCGAGGGGAGGAAGCGGTGATCGCGCGGCTACTCATCCTCGTCGCCCGGGGCTGGCAGCAGGGCCCCTCGCGCATCCTGCCGCCGAGCTGTCGCTACGTCCCGAGCTGCTCGGCCTATGCAATCACCGCGCTCGAACGCTATGGCGCGCTCAGGGGCGGCTGGCTCGCGGCGAGGCGCCTCTCGCGCTGCCACCCCTGGGGCGGCTCGGGCCACGATCCGGTACCATGAGGAGGGCTTCGCGCCGGTGAGCGACAACCGCAACTTCCTGATCGCCATCATCCTCTCGGCGATCGTCCTGTTCGGCTGGACCTATGTCGCCGAGACCTGGTTCCCGACCGCGCGCGACCCTTCGACCGAATTCGTCGACGGCGAACAGGTGGCGCTGCCCCAGCCCGAGGCCGATCCCGCCGCCGACAGGCCCGAAGCGGTGCGCGACCGCCGCGAGGTCCTCGCCGAGACGCCGCGCATCCCCATCGCAACCCCGCATCTCGAAGGCTCGCTCAACCTCGAGGGCGCGCGCATCGACGATCTCGTCCTCACCCGCTATCGCCAGAGTCTCGCCGAGGATTCGCCGCCCATCCGCCTGCTCTCCCCGGCCGGCGCGCCCAAGGCCTATTTCGCCGGCTTCGGCTGGACCGGCGAGGGGCTGGAGGTGCCGGGCAACGACGCCGTCTGGCGGACCGAGGGCGACCGGCTCGCGCCCGGCGATCCCGTCACCCTCGCCTGGGACAATGGCGCGGGCCAGCGCTTCGAGATCGAGCTGGCGGTCGACGAGCATTATATGTTCACCGCCCGCCAGCGGGTCGAGAACCGGGGCGATGGGCCGGTCGCGGTGCGCCCCTATGCGCTCGTCAGCCGGGTCGGCGAATCGCCCGATCCCGACAGCTGGACGATCCATACCGGGCCGATCGGCGTCTTCGACGGCACCCGCGAGACCGTCGATTTCGACGATCTCGCCGAGGCCGGCACCGAGCGCTTCACGACCCGCGGCGGCTGGCTCGGCTTCGGCGACAAATATTGGCTGGCCGCGATCGCCCCCGACCCGGGGACCGAGGCCGACGCCGCCTTCCGCCGCGGCGCCGGCGACAGCTACCAGGCCGATATCGCCCCCGATACGGTGATCCTCGCCCCCGGCAAGGCGGCGAGCTACGAGGCGCGCGTCTTCGCCGGCGCCAAGGAAGTGGCGCTGCTCGACGATTATGAGGACGAGCTCGGCATCGACCAGCTCGACAAGGCGATCGACTGGGGCTGGTTCTACTGGTTCGAGAAACCGATCTTCTATCTCCTCTGGTGGCTGTTCCAGGCGATCGGCAATTTCGGCGTCGCGATCATCTGCCTCACCATCATCGTGCGGGTGCTGATGTTCCCGATCGCGCAGAAGCAGTTCGCCTCGATGGCGGCGATGCGCGCGGTGCAGCCCAAGATGAAGGCGCTCCAGGAGCGCCACAAGGACGACAAGCAGCGTCTCCAGCAGGAGATGATGAAGCTCTATCGCGACGAGAAGGTCAATCCGCTCGCCGGCTGCATGCCGCTCATCCTCCAGATCCCGATCTTCTACGCGCTCTACAAGGTGCTGCTGCTCGCGGTCGAGATGCGCCACGAGCCCTTTGCCCTCTGGATCAAGGATCTTTCCGCGCCCGACCCGCTGACGCCCGTCAACCTGTTCGGCTATCTCGACTTCACCCCGCCCTCCTTCCTCGCCATCGGCATCCTGCCGATCATCCTCGGCATCTCGATGTATTTCCAGTTCAAGCTGCAGCCGATGACCGACCCCATACAGCGCCAGGTGTTCGGCATCATGCCGTGGGTGTTCATGTTCATCATGGCGCCCTTCGCGGCCGGGCTGCAGCTATACTGGGCGGTCTCGAACCTGCTCACCATCGCGCAGCAGAAATGGCTCTATTCCAAGCATCCGGCGCTCAAGGCATCGCTCGCCGCCGAAGCCAAGGAAGCCGAGGCCAAGGCAGCCGGGAAGAAAGCCGCCGAGCCCGAAGGCAAGCCGGCGCGCAGCAAATGAACGGCGCTAAGACCCGGAAGCTGTTTTCGGGCCCGATCGCCTTTCTGAAATCGGCGCCGGCGCTCGACTTCCTGCCGCCAGCGGACGCCCCCGAGATCGCCTTCGCCGGCCGCTCGAACGTCGGCAAGTCGACGCTCCTGAACGCCCTCGCCGGCCGCAAGGGCCTCGCGCGCGCCTCGAACACCCCGGGCCGCACGCAGGAGCTCAACTTCTTCGACGTCGGCGATCCGCTCGTCTTCCGGCTCGTAGACATGCCGGGCTATGGCTTCGCCAAAGCGCCCAGGGAAGCGGCGCGGCGCTGGCGCCGGCTGGTCGAGGACTATCTGCGCGGGCGCGCGTCGCTCAAGCGCTGCCTGCTGCTCGTCGACGCGCGGCGAGGGATCGGGGAGAAGGACCGCGCGATGATGCGCATGTTGGACGAAGCGGCGGTGAGCTACCGGCTCGTCCTCACCAAGGCCGACAAGCTGAAGCTCGGCGCGCTCGAAGAGGCGGCGCGCTCGGCCGCGCAAGAGGCGCGCAAGCATCCCGCCGCGCATCCCGAGATCATCGTCACTTCCGCGCAGAAGGGCGAGGGCATCGAGGCGCTGCGCGCGGCGGTGCTGGAGGCGGTGGAATGAGCGCCGGCGCGGCGCCCGGCCCGGTCGATCCCATCGACCTCGCCAAGCGGCTTATCGCCTGCCCGAGCGTCACACCGCACGAGGCGGGCGCGCTCACCATCCTCGCCGGCGAGATCGAGAGGCTGGGCTTTGAAGTCCACCGCATGGTCTCGGGCGAGCCGCCCGACGGGCCGGTCGAGAATATGTACGCCTCGCGAGGGTCGGGCTCGCCCCATTTCGCCTTCGCCGGCCATGTCGACGTCGTGCCGCCGGGCGAGGGCTGGACGAGCGATCCGTTCCGGCCCGAAATCAGGGATGGCCTGCTCTATGGCCGCGGCGCCGCCGACATGAAGAGCGCGATCGCCGCCTTCGTCGCCGCCGCGGCCGACAGGCGCGAGCATGCGGGGACGCTGAGCATGATCGTCACCGGCGACGAGGAGGGTCCGTCGATCCACGGCACGCGCGCGATCATGGACTGGATGGCGCAGCAGGACATCCGCCCCGACATGATCCTGATCGGCGAGCCGACCTCCGAGGAGCGGCTCGGCGACATCGTCAAGATCGGCCGCCGCGGCTCGGTCAACATGCTGGTGACGGTGCCGGGCGTGCAGGGCCATGTCGCCTATCCCCGCCGCGCCGACAATCCGATCCCGAAGCTCGCGCGCGTGATCGACGCGCTCGCCGCGCTCGGTCTCGACGAGGGCAACGAGGCCTTCGAGCCTTCCAATCTCGAGCTTACCGACGTGCGCACCTCGAACGGCGCGACCAACGTCATCCCCGGCGCCGCGCGCGCGCAGCTCAACATTCGCTTCAACAATCTCCACAAGGGCGAGGATCTGGTCGCGCTGGTGCGGCGCACGGTGGCCGAAGCCTCGCCAGGGGCGACGGTCGAGGCGCGGATTTCGGGCGAGGCCTTTCTTACGCCCCCGGGGCCGATCTACGACATCGTCACCGCAGCGATCCGCGCCGAGACCGGGGTCGAGCCAAGGCTCTCCACCCATGGCGGGACTTCGGACGGGCGCTTTTTGAGCGCCATCGCGCCGGTCGTCGATTTCGGCCTTCCCAATGCGACGATGCACAAGATCGACGAGGCGGCGGCGGTCGCCGACATCGGGACGCTGCGCGCCATCTATGCGCGGATCATCGCCGCCGCGCTCGGCTGATTCACCGCTTGCGCTTCAGCACGATATAGAGCGCGCCGGCGCCGCCATGGCGGGGATGGGCGCCGCGCACCGCGGCGATCGAGCGCGCATGGCGCGAGGCGGCGAGCCAGTCGCCGACCGCGGCGCGGATCGCCCCCCTTCCCGGCCGGTCCGGCGAGGGCGGCCGGCCGGTGACAAGAAGGACGCGCCGCGCGCCCGGCTCGACCGCCAGCTCGAGCCGGCGGTCGATCGCCTCATAGGCCTCAGCCTGGCCGAGACCATGGAGATCGACGGTGAAATCGGGCGCCGCGGCGCCACGCGCGAGCCGGCGGTCCCAATGCGAATCGAGCGTGCGCCGATCGGGCGCCGGGGGAGGCGGCTGCCGGCGCGCCGTCTTCGCGCGCGGCGCATCGTCCGGCCGGAAAGACGGCTTTGGCGGCGGTGACGAAGGCTCGGGCCGATAGTCCGCCGCCCGCGCTTCGGCTTCCTCGCGCAAGGGGCGCACCGTCCTCACCACCCGCGCCCAGAGCGCCTCCTCCTCAGCGCTCAGCCTGCGCATCGCCAAGCCGCGCCGCGCTCGCCCGCGGCAGCAGCAGCAGCGCCGAGCCGCCGCTCTGCAAACCGCCGGCGATCGCCCTGGCCTCCTCGCCCGCGCCCCAGAAGGTGTCGAAACGGTTGGCGCCCTTGATCGCGCCGCCGGTGTCCTGCGCGATCCACAGGCCGTTGGAGATCGGGCGCTCTAGGTCGAGCAGCACGGGCGCGCCCAGCGGCACGAACCGGGGATCGGCGGCGAGCGAGGCGCGCGGCGTCACCGGCAGCCCGAGCGCGCCCAGCGGGCCGGGGCCCTCGCGCTCCTCGAAGAATATGTAGCTCTTGTTCTCGCGCATGATCGCCGCGCCTTCCTCGGCGTTGGCGCGCAGCCAGTCGACGATCTTCTGCATGCTGACCTGGCCCTCGCCGAGCAGCCCGCGCTCCTTCATCAGCCGCCCGATGGCGACATATTCGCGCCCGTTCTGATCGGCATAGCCGATGCGCATGACCTCGCCGCCGGGAAGGAGCAGCCGGCCCGAGCCCTGGATCTGGAGGAAGAAGAGATCGACCGGGTCGGCGGCCCAGGCGAGTTCGAGCCCGCGTCCGGCGAGCGCCCCGGCCTCGATCGCGGCGCGGTCGTGATAGAGGACGAAGGCGCCGGTCTCGGCATAGCGGCCGCGGCCCCGGCTGCCGTCGGCATGGCTGCCACGGACGAGATCGTCGGGAACGCGGTATATCGGCACCTCATAGCCCGGCCGGCGCGTGCGCGAGGCGCGGATCTGGGGCTCGAAATAGCCGGTGACGAAGGCATCGCCCGCGCCCACCCGGACGGGGACGAAATGCCTGGCGAAAAAGCGCGGCGCTTCTGCATCGGCCATATTTGCCGCCGCCGCGCAGGCTTCGGCCCAGTCCCCGGTCCGGCTGAGGCCGCTCGCGTCGTCGCGCTTCAAAAGCGCGGGACAGCTGATCCGGAACGCGGCGAGCGCCCGCGCCGCCGCCGGCGGCGGATAGGCTGCTGGCGGATAGGGACGATAGATTTCGATCCCCGCTTCGAGCGCGTTCGCCGCTTCCCCGGCGACCGGCGGCGGCTCGGCGGGAAGCGACGCCGGCGGCGCGGCGCGGGGCACGCAGGAAGCGAGGCCGAAAAGCGCGGCCGCCGCCGCGAAGGCGGCGAGATGCTTCACGCCGCTTCGTCGGTCTCGATCAGCACCCAATTTGGATCGTCGCTGCCGATGAGGCGCCGGAAGGTCCACAGATCGTGGGTCTCGACGGCGTCGCTCAGCGAACCGGCGACCACCTCGCCCTGCTTGTCGCGGGTGACGGCGGCGATGTCGGCGTCGAAGCGGACCGCGATCGAGGCGGTGCGGCCGTCGAGATCGGCGCGCTCGATGAGCGCGCGCTCGATCGTCACCAGCCGGTTGTCGAGCATATGGCCCGCCTTCTCGCGCTCGGCGATCGCCTCGGCGAAGCTCGCGCGGACATCGTCGCCGACCAGGGGCTCGAGGGTCTTCATGTCGCCCTTCCAGAAGGCCTCGAGGATCATCGCATAGGCGGCCCTGGCGCCTTCCAGGAAGCGGGCGACGTCGAAATCGGGATCGGCCGAGATGATCGCGCGGATGCCGGGCGCGGCACTTTCCTTGTAGACCGTGCCCGAAGGGTCGGCGCGCTCGGGAGTCGCGTCGGCGAGCGGCTTGGCGGGCTCGGGCTCACTCGCCGCCTCGGGGCTTGGCGCCGGCTGCTGCTCATGGCCGGTGCGCCGGCCGAGCACGGCGAACAGGCGCAGCCCGACGAACAGGGCGACCATCGCCAGCAATACGATCTCCACGGTCACGAAGATTTCTCCTCAGGCAGCGCCAACGGGATACATAGGCCTCTTGCACGGCCAGTTCAAATGGCGAGGTGTTGCGGTGCCCGCCCCCGCCTGCTACCGGCGCGCGAGACGAGCGAAGGGACGCCGAGGGCTGCCTTTCCCTCCCTCTTTTCCACCCCCGACGGGAAGTTTTGGACGATGGCCGAGCAGCAAGGCGCCGAGGACAAGGACGAACGGCAGACCAATGGCGGCGACGAGGGCCCCCAGGCGGGGCTCATCTCCCAATATGTCAAGGATTTCTCGTTCGAGAATCCGAACGCGCCCGCCGTCTATCAGTGGCAGAGCCAGCCGCAGATCGACGTCCAGGTCAATATCGGCGCGCAGAAACTCGCCGACGGCGTGCATGAAAGCGCCTTGAAGCTCGAGGTCTCGGCCAAGGTCGAGCAGGGCGTCGCCTTCCAGCTCGAGCTCGTCTACGCGGCGCTGTTCGCGCTGCGCAACATCCCCGAGGACCGCATCCAGCCCTTCCTCCTCGCCGAGGCGCCGCGGCTCATGTTCCCCTTCGCCCGCCGCATCGTCGCCGACGCGATCCGGGACGGCGGCTTTCCGCCGCTGATGCTCGAGCCGCTCGACTTCGAACGGCTCTATCAGCAGCGCGCGCAGCAGCAGCAAGTCGAGGACGCCGGCAAGGAGAGCGGGGACGAAGAGGACGCGCCGACCGGCAGCGCCTGAGCCGGGCCGGCGGCGGACGGGCGTGAACCTCCTCAAATCGACCGGCATCATCGGCGGGCTGACGCTGGTCAGCCGCGTCGCGGGCTTCGCGCGCGAGATGATCTTCGCCCGCGTGCTCGGCGCCGGAGCGGTGAGCGACGCTTTCCTGCAGGCCTTCCTGCTCCCCAACACCTTCCGCCGCCTGTTCGCCGAAGGCGCCTTTTCCGCCGCCTTCGTGCCGATGTTCTCCAAACGCCTGCACCAGGGCGAGGGAATCGAGGACGCCCGCCGCTTCTCCAACGACGTGCTGTCGGTGTTCCTGCCGGTGCTGATCGCGCTCGCCGCGATCTTCGAGATCGCGATGCCCGGCGTCATCTGGCTGCTCGCCAGCGACTGGCAGGAGATACCCGGCAAGTTCGAGCTCGGCGTCGCCCTCGCCCGCATCACCTTTCCCTATATCGTCCTCATCAGCCTGGTGACGGTGTTTTCGGCGATGCTCAATTCGGTATCGCGCTTCGCGCCCGGCGCGAGCTTCCCGATCATCCTCAACATTGTCATGATCGCCGCGCTCCTTTTCGGCGACGCGCTGCGCCGGCGCGGCTACGACACCGCCGACATCGCCTATGTCCTCGCCTGGGCGGTGATGCTCGCCGGGTTCCTGCAGCTCGGCTGGGTCTATCTGTTCGCGCGGCGGGCGGGCTTCCGGCCCAGGCTCGGGCCGCCGCGGATCACTCCGGAGGTGAAGCGGCTGGGGCTGATCGCCTTTCCAGCCGCGCTCGGCACCGGCGCCTATCAGATAAGCCAGCTCGTCCAGGTCTATTTCCTCAACCAGCTCGAAAGCGGCTCGCTGAGCCACGTCAACTATGCCGACCGTCTGAACCAGTTGCCGCTCGGCATCATCGGCATCGCGCTCGGCACCGCGATCCTGCCCTCGCTGTCGAAGTTCGTCGGCGCCGAGGATCGCGCCGGCGCCGACCGCATGCAGTCGAACGCGATCGAGCTCGCGATGCTCCTCACCATCCCGGCCGCGGCCGCGCTCGCCCTGTGCGCGCTGCCCTTCGTCACCCTTGTCTTTCTGGGCGGCCGCTTCGAGCCCGAAGACGCCGCGATCACCGCCGATGTGCTGACCGCGCTCGTCGCCGGCCTTCCCGCCTATGTCCTCATCAAGGTGCTCGTCCCCTCATTCTACGCGCGCGCCGACACCAAGACCCCGGTCTATGCCGCGCTCGCCGCACTCGCCTTCTTCGTCCTCTTCAACCTTTTCTTCCTGTTCCGCTTCGGCGTCGTCGGGGTCGCCGCGGCGAGCGCCGCGGGCGCGTGGATCAACTGCGCGATCCTGCTCGCCATCCTCTCCGCCCGCGACCTCTACCGGCCGCCCGCGAGGCTGATCGGACGGATCGGCAGGCAGATCGCGGCGGCCGCCATGATGGCGGCGGCGCTCTATGCGGTGCGCGAGCAGCTCTGGGGCCTCTATGCCGGCGATATCCTCGCGCGCGCCGCGGCGCTGGCGGCGCTGGTCGCGGCCGGGACGCTCTCCTATTTCGCCGCCGCATTTGCGCTCGGCGCGGTCGACCGGCAAAGGCTGAGGCTGCTCATGACGAGAAAGGCGGCCCAGCGATGAAGCGCGTGGTTTCGGGCATCCAGCCCAGCGGCAATCTCCATCTCGGCAACTATCTCGGCGCGATCCGCGGCTGGACGAAGCTCCAGGACGAATGCGAGTGCCTTTTCTTCCTCGCCGACCTCCATGCGATCACCGTGCCCATCGCCCCGGACGAGCTTGCCCGCAACGTGCGCGAGATGGCGGCGGCGCTGATCGCGAGCGGCATCGATCCCGAGCGCGCGATCCTCTTCAACCATGCCCGCGTCCCCGCCCATGCCGAGCTCGCCTGGCTGCTCGCCTGCACCGCGCGCATCGGCTGGCTCAACCGGATGACGCAGTTCAAGGAGAAATCGGGCAAGGACCGCGAGGGGGCGAGCGTCGGGCTTTACGCCTATCCGGTGCTGCAGGCCGCCGACGTGCTCGCCTACCAGGCGACCCACGTCCCCACCGGCGAGGACCAGAAGCAGCATATCGAGCTGATGCGCGACATCGCCGCCAAGTTCAACGCCGACACCGGCACAGAGACCTTCGCCCTGCCAGAGCCGCTGATCGAGGGGGAGGCGACCCGGATCATGAGCCTGCGCGACGGCACCGCGAAAATGTCGAAGTCCGATCCTTCCGACATGAGCCGCATCAACCTTTCCGACGATGCCGATCTCGTCGTCCGCAAGATCCGCAAGGCGAAAACCGATCCCGAGCCGCTGCCCGAGACGATGGAGGCGCTCAAGGACCGGCCCGAAGCGCGCAACCTCGTCGTCATCCACGCCGCGCTCGCCGGGCGTGACCCGGCAGACGTGCTGAACGAATTCTCCGGCAGGGGCTTCGGCGAATTCAAGCCGGCGCTCGCCGAGCTAGCCGTCGAGACGCTGAGGCCCTTGCAGGAGCGGCTCGCCGGGCTGCGCGGCGATCCGGGCGAGATGGACCGCCTGTTGCGGCTGGGCGCCGAGCGCGCCGCGGCGCTCGCCGCGCCGACGCTCGCGGCCGCCTATCGGGCGCTCGGCCTGCCGCGCTGAAGGCGGCATCGGCAAAAGGTTGCGCTTCAGAACCGATTAAGCTCGGGTTTGGTTAAATCGCCAAGCTGCTCTATATAAGGGATTATATTCATTGGTACCGAGGATCAGAGTCATGTCCGTCCGTAAGAGAATTCTCGCTCTCGCCGCGCCGGTCGCCGCGCTCGCGCTCAGCGCCTGCGCCACCGGCCTGCCGACCCAGGTCAAGCGCTTCCAGGCGATGCCCGCGCCGCAGGGGCAGAGCTTCGCCATCGTCCCCGAAGCGGGCGACGAGGGCGGCCTGGAATTCAACGCCTATGCCGAGCTCGTCCGCATGAACCTCGTCGAGCAGGGCTTCCGGCCCGCCGCCGCCCCGGGAGAGGCCGATTTCGTCGTCACCCTCGACTATGGCATCGACGAGGGCGAGCAGCGGGTCGCGCCCAGCGCCGGCTATGCGCGCCGCTTCCATCCCTATTATTATCCGAGCTACGCCTTTTACGGTCGCGGCCTGCCCTTCTACTACGGCTGGTACGATCCCTTCTGGTACCGCCCGATCGGCTATCGCGGCTACGGGCGCGACCGGTTGCGCACCTACACCGTATATGAAAGCTTCCTCGAGATGGACATCGCTCGTGCCGCCGACGGCTACAAGCTGTTCGAAGGCACCGCCAAGGCGCGCTCGCGCGAGGACGACCTGCCCGAGCTGATGCCGAGCCTGGTCGAGGCGATGTTCACCGACTTTCCCGGCCGCTCGGGCGAGACGGTGAAGATCACGGTCGCGCCGCGCGACTGAGGCCGCTTCGCTGCGCCGGCGCGTCAGTTTTCGAGCTGGCGGGTCAGCAGCCTGATGTCGGCGTCGAGCTCGGGATCGGCGGCGCGCAGCTTCTCGATCTGGCGCACGGCATGGATCACGGTGGTGTGGTCGCGGCCGCCGAAGCGCCGGCCGATCTCCGGCAAGGAGCGCGGCGTCAGCTGCTTCGAGAGATACATCGCCACCTGCCGCGGCCGTGCCACCTCGCGCGCCCGCCGGGCCGACGTCATCTCCGCCTTGCGGATGCGGAAATGGTCGGCGACGCGGGTCTGGATCTCGTCGATCGAGATGCGCCGCTGGTTGGCGCGCAGCATGCTCGCGAGCACCTCGTTGGTGAAATCGATGTCGATCTCGCGACCGCTGATCGAGGCATAGGCGGCGATGCGGGTGAGCGCGCCCTCGAGCTCGCGGACGTTGGACTGGATGCGCTTGGCGAGGAACATCACGACATCGGGCGGCACCTTGGCGTGCGGCAGCGCCTCGAGCTTCTTCATGATGATGTTGAGGCGAAGCTCGAGATCGGCGGGGTTGATGTCGGCGACGAGGCCCCAGGACAGGCGCGAGAGGATGCGCGGCTCGATGCCGTCCAGATCCTGCGGGGCGCGGTCCGAGCTGATCGCCAGGCGCCGGCCGGCCGAGATGATCTCGTTCATCGTGTGGAAGAATTCCTCCTGCGTCGAATCCTTGCCGGCGATGAACTGGACGTCGTCGATCATCAGCAGGTCGGCCGAGCGCAGCTGATGCTTGAACTCGATCGTCTCATTGGCGCGCAGGGCGGCGATGAACTCGACCATGAACTTCTCGGCCGACATGTAGACGACCTTGGCGCGCGGGCGGCGGGCGCGGAACTCGTGGCCGATGGCGTGGAGAAGATGCGTCTTGCCGCGCCCGGTGCCGCCGTGGATGAAGAGCGGATTGAAGGCGACGTCATCGGCGGTGGCGAGGGTCCGGGCGGCGTTGAACGCGACCTCGTTGGCCTTGCCGACGACGAAGGCGTCGAACCGGTAGCGCGGCTCGAGCACCGGCGGCGCGGCACCCTCCTCCTCTTCCTCCTGCGCCGGCGGAATGACCGCGACCGCGGCGGTGGCCGGCGCTTCGGCGCTGACGCCGATCTCGACATCACGGACCGCGGACACCATCGTCCGCCAGGCGAGCGTCAGCCGCTCGTGGAAATGGGTCTGCACCCAGTCGGCCATGAAATGCGAGGGCAGATGGAGCGCGACCGTCCCCGTCTCCTCGTCGAAGCCGGCAAAGTTAATAGGACGCAGCCAGTTGTCGAATGTCCTGGCGCCGCAATCGCGTCGCAGCGCGGCGCGAATGTCGCTCCAGGCCGCCTTGAGCGCTTCCTCGAAGCCGGGGTCGATCAGCGCCTCTTCCTTGCTCGCCGCAGGGCTACTCGTCACTCCTCCATCTCCTTCCCCCCGCTCCCCGCACGGGCCCTTTAGAAGGCAAAGCTTCCCCGTCCGGCGAACCCCGTGGTCCCGCCGTCTGCGAGCGTCGCTTTGCTGTTTGCGCCGGCGAGGATTCGCCCACCGGAAGGAGCCTTTTTAAGGACGCGTTCGCGAGTCGATCAAGAGGCAGAAATGTAATTTTTGTGAAATAAACAGGTTGACACGCAAAAGGGAGGATTGCGCCCGCGGGCCCTTTTTTCGCTTGGCATATCGTGACTTAGAGATTGTGACATCGATGTCATAAAAGTCGCGAATCGCCGGAAAAGCTAGAAAGGGTTAACGCCGGCGAAGCCCCAAATCGGCTGTCGGTCGAGGGCGGGAAGAGAGCCGCCGAAACCGGCCCGACGATCAGCCGATCGCGGCGACGCGGCGCGACAGGCGCGAGAGCTTTCGCGCCGCCATGTTCCGGTGGACCAGGCCCTTGGAGACGCCGCGCGCGAGCTCGGGCTGGACGCGGGCCAGGGCTTCGTCGGCGCGCTTCCTGTCGCCGGCCTCGATCGCCGCCTCGACCTGCTTGATGAAGGTACGGATCCGGCTCAGCCGGGCATGGTTGATCGTCCGCCGGCGGTCGTTCCTGCGGATGCGCTTCCTCGCTTGCGGCGTGTTCGCCATGCTGTCCTTCCAAGGCCTGCAAAGAAAAGCGGCGCGAAACTCCTTCCGCACCGGCGGGGCGCACATAAGGGCGCAGGGCGGCAGCGTCAAGCATGGCACGGCAGCGCTCAATGCTGGCACCGGCCACAATAGAAGGTCGAGCGTCCGCCGTCGGTCCGCCGTCGCACCGGCGCGCCGCAACGCGGGCATGGCCCGCCCTCGCGTCCATATACGCGCCACTGCTTCCTAAAATAGCCGAGCGCGCCGTCGGGGCGCGCATAGTCGCGCAGGCTCGAGCCGCCGGCGTCGATCGCCGCCTCGAGCACCTGCTTGACCGCCGCGGCGAGCCGCTCAAGCCGCGCCAGCGCCACGCCGCCCGCCCTGCGCCGCGGCGCCACCGCCGCGAGATTGAGCGCCTCGCAGACATAGATATTGCCGAGCCCGGCGACGATGCGCTGGTCGAGCAGCAGCGACTTGACCGGCGCCCGGCGGCCGGCGAACGCCGCTTTCAGCCAGGCGCCGTCGAAATCCTCGCCGAGCGGTTCGGGGCCGAGGCCGGCGAACAGCGGGTGCGCCTCGCGGCCCTCGGTGCGAACGAGATCGACCGAGCCGAAGCGGCGCGGATCGGTGAGCGCCAGGCGCCGCCCCGCCCCGGTCTCGAGGATGAGATGGTCGTGCGGGCCCGGCTCGCCGACGTCGATCCGCCAGCGCCCCGACATGCCGAGATGGAAGACCATCGTGTCGCCGCGGCCGGTCTCGACGAGGCCGTATTTGGCGCGGCGGCCGAGCGCGGTGACGGCGGCGCCGGTCAGGCGGCGGCCGAGATCCGCCGGAAAGGGCCGGCGCAAATCGGCGCGCCGGGTTTCGACCCGTGCGATACGCTCGCCTTCCAGCACCGGGCGCAGGCCCCGGACGGTGGTCTCGACCTCGGGCAGCTCAGGCATGATCGCATCTGCACATCGCCGCCCACCCCTGCTAGAGGCGAACCCCATGGACAAGGTTTCTTTCGGCTATGAAAGCGTTTCGCCCGCCGAGAAAAGAAGGCGGGTGGGCGCGGTCTTCACCAGCGTCGCCGCGCGCTACGACCTCATGAACGATCTCATGTCGGGCGGCCTCCACCGGCTGTGGAAGGACCGTTTCGCGCGCCGCATCCGCCCGCGCCCCGGCGAGCATATCCTCGACATGGCCGGCGGCACGGGGGACATCGCCTTTCGCCTCGCCGCGCGCGGCGCCCATGTCACCGTCGCCGACATCAACCGCGAGATGCTGGAGCGGGGCCTGCGGCGCGCCCGGAGGCGCGGGATCGACGGGCTCGAATGGCGCGCGGAAAATGCCGAGGCGCTGAGCTTCGCCGACGCCAGCTTCGATGCCTATGCGATCGCCTTCGGGATCAGGAACGTCGCCGACATTTCCAGCGCGCTCGCCGAGGCCCATCGCGTGCTCAGGATCGGCGGGCGCTTCTTCTGCCTCGAATTCAGCCGGGCCCAATGGCCGGGCTTCGCCGAGATCTACGACCGCTATTCGCTGGAGATGGTGCCGCGCATGGGCCGGCTCATCGCGCGCGACGCCGAAAGCTACCGCTACCTCGTCGAGTCGATCCGCCGCTTTCCCGATGCGGAAGCCTTCGCGGCGATGATCGGCGATGCAGGATTTTCGAATGTCCGGGCCGAGCCGATCCTCGGCGGCGTCGTTGCGGTCCACAGCGGATGGAAGACATGATGCGCCATGGCGCGTCATGCCCGACGGCTTAATGACCGCGCCGGCAGTCCATATCTGGCGGCTCCTCAAATGGGGCCGCGTGCTCGCCCGCCACGGCGCGCTGCGCGGCGTCGAGCGCGACCCGATGACTCCGCCGCCGGTGCGCCGGCTCGCGCGCCTCGCCCGCTTCGGAGCGCGGGTGCCGAGAAAACCCTCCTATTCGGACGCGCTGCAGGCGGTCGGGCCGGCGGCGATCAAGCTCGGCCAGGCGCTCGCCACCCGCCCCGATCTCGTCGGCGAGGAGGCGGCGCGCGATCTGCTGCGCCTGCAGGACGCGCTGCCGCCCGAACGTTTCGAGGATATCAGGCGCGCCGTCGAGACCGCGCTCGAAAAGCCGATCGAGGCGCTGTTCAACGAGTTCGAGGAAGAGCCGGTCGGCGCCGCCTCGATCGCCCAGGTCCACCGCGCCGTCACCACCGACGGGAGGGCAGTCGCGGTCAAGGTGCTGCGGCCCGATATCGAGGAGGAGTTCGCGCGCGCGATCGAGACCTATGAATGGGCGGCGGCGCAGGTCGAAAGCATGGGCGGCGAGGCGGCGCGCCTCCGACCCCGGCTCGTCATCGCGCATTTCCGGCAATGGACGGTGCGCGAGCTCGACCTGCGGCGCGAGGCGGCCTCGGCCTCCGAGCTGCGCGATGCGATGGTCGCCGAGAGCAATTTCTTCGTGCCGAGGATCGACTGGAGCCGCAGCGCGCGGCGGGTGATGACGCTCGAATGGATCGACGGCATCAAGCTGACCGACCGCGAGGCGCTGGTCGCGGCGGGCCACGACCTGAAGGCGCTCGCCGCGACGCTGGTCCGCGCCTTCCTGCGCCAGGCGGTGGTCGACGGTTTCTTCCACGCCGACCTCCACCAGGGCAATCTGTTCGCGCTTCCCGACGGGCGGCTGGCGGCGATCGATTTCGGCATCATGGGCCGGGTCGACCGCAACGCGCGCATCTGGCTCGCCGAGATACTCTATGGCCTCATCATCGGCGATTACCGCCGCGTGGCCGAAATCCATTTCGAGGCCGGCTATGTTCCGCCGCACCACAATCTCGACGAGTTCGCAACCGCGCTGAGGGCGGTGGGCGAGCCGATCAGGGGCCTGCCGGTCAAGGAGATCTCGGTCGGGCAGATGCTCGACGGCCTGTTCACCATCACCCGCGATTTCGACATGCCGACCCAGCCGCATCTGCTGCTGCTGCAAAAGACGATGGTGATGGAGGAGGGCGTGGCGACCAGCCTCGATCCCGACATCAACATGTGGGAGACGGCCGAGCCTTTCCTGCGCGAATGGCTGCGCAGCGAGCTCGGGCCCGAGGCGCGGCTCGCCGACCAGCTCGTGCGCGATTTTCGCACCCTGCGGGGCCTGCCCGACCTCATCCGCCGCATCGAGCTGCAATATCCCAAGCCCGGCGTCGCCCCGCCCCCGCCGCCGCTGCCCGAGATCAAGCTCGTGCGCCCGCGCGGCTTCTGGCGCTATGTCGTCACCGCCGTCGTGGCCGCCGCGACCGGCGCTGCTGCGGCGCTGCTGTTGGGATGAGCATCGCGGCATCGATGCGAGCAACTTGAGATAGACGGTAATGCGTATTACCCATTACGCATGAAACCGGGCAAGCTTACCGTCAAGCATCAGGTCACGATACCGCGCGACGTGCGCGAGGCGCTGGGGCTGGCGGCCGGCGACCATGTCATGTTTACGCTGGAAGAGGGACGCGCGATCCTTACCAAGGTCGATTATTCCGATCCGGCCGATTCGCAATGGTTCCGTTTCACGATGGCGCAGATGCCGGAGTGGTCGAGCGTCGAAGACGACGAAGCCTTTCGTGACCTGTGAGCGGTTCGACCTTTTTGTCGTCGATTTTCCGTTCAGCGAGGCCGACATCATCAAGCGTCGTCCGGCGGTCGCCATCTGCGACGGCGATTTCGTCGCGCGCACCGGCAATGTGCTGCTGGCGATGATCACCTCGACCCGGCATTCGCGCTGGCCGGGCGATTGCGTGATCGAGGATCTCGTCGCTGCGGGCTGCCGCGCGAATCCAAGGTCCGCTTGCGCTTGATGACGCTCGCACGCGGACGGCTCGGCGATGCGATTGGGCGGCTCGCCGAAGGCGACGCGCGGCGCCTGCAAATGGCGCTGGCGGAAACGCTCGGGCTGTGACCGGCGAACGCGTCCTCCTCATCATCGGCGGCGGGATCGCCGCATACAAGGCGTGCGAGCTCGTCCGGCTCTTGCGCAAGGCGGGCATTTCCGTGCGCTGCGTGCTGACCGCGGGCGGGGCCGAGTTCATCCGGCCGATGACGCTCGCCGCGCTCTCCGAGCAGCCGGTGCACACGAGCCTGTGGGATCTGAAGGACGAGGCCGAGATGGGCCATATCGAATTGAGCCGCGAGGCCGATCTCCTCGTCGTCTGCCCGGCGACCGCCGATCTCATCGCCAAGATGGCCGCCGGCATCGCCGACGATCTCGCGACGACGCTGCTGCTCGCGACCGACGCGCCGGTGCTCGCCTGCCCGGCTATGAACGTGCGCATGTGGGAGCATGAGGCGACCCGCCGCAACGTCGCGCGGCTGCGCGAGGACGGCATATCCATCCTCGATCCCGTGGAGGGCGACATGGCCTGCTGCGAATATGGACCGGGCCGGCTGCCCGAGCCTCAAGCGATTTTCGAAGCCATTCAAGCCTCGTTCGTTCCGAGCGACGTCGAAGCGCGCGGACGCCTCGGAGAAGGCGCTTCTCAACTTCGCTCGAAACGAACGGGGGCCGGAAATCTCGCAGGCAGGCATGTCGTCATCACCGCCGGGCCGACGCACGAGCCGATCGATCCGGTGCGGGTGATCGCCAACCGCAGCTCGGGCAAGCAGGGCTTCGCGATCGCACGGGCGCTCGCCAGGCAGGGCGCGCGCGTCACGCTCGTCACCGGCCCGGTCGGGCTTGCCGCACCGCCCGGCGTTACCCGCGTCGACGTCGAGACCGCGGC
>JBHJHL010000076.1:0-23790 GCA_050330935.1 Sphingomonadaceae bacterium
GAGCGGCGCGACCACGCGCTCTTCGTCGCCTTCGCGCCCTACGAGACTCCGCGGTTCGCCATCTCGGTGATCGTCGAGCACGGCGGCGGCGGGTCGAAGGCCGCCGCACCGAACGCCCGCGACATCCTGCTGGCGGCGCGCGATCTGACCGCGCCTGCCGATGACGTGCCATCCGGCCAGGGCCGCAACCAGCCGATGCCGCAGGCCCGGACGAAGGATCGGGCATGACGGACCTCGCCGCGCGTCGGGCCGGCTCGCTCGGGCTTGCCCAGAAGGTCCTGCGGCTGAACTGGGCGTTGATCCTCTTGATCATCGCGATCGCCGGCACCGGCTTCCTCATGCTCTATTCGGTCGCCGGCGGCTCGCTCACCCCCTGGGCGCTCAACCAGGCGGTCCGCTTCGCCGCCTTCTTCGCGATGGCGCTGACAATGTCCTACATCCCGGTCGCGCGCTACAAGGACCTGGCCTTCCCCGCCTATGGCGCGGTTCTCGTCCTGCTCTTCGCGGTCGAGGCGATCGGCCGCATGGGGGGCGGCGCGCAGCGCTGGCTCAATCTCGGCTTCATCACCCTGCAGCCTTCCGAGCTCATGAAGCCGGTGCTGATCGTCGCGCTCGCGCGCTTCTACGAGCTGCTGCCGCTCGCCGAGATGCGCCGCTGGATCGCGATCTGGCCGGCGCTGTTCCTGATCATGGTGCCGGTCGCGCTGATCGTCGTCCAGCCCGATCTGGGCACCGCGGTGACGGTGCTCGCCGGGGGCCTCGTCATGATGTTCCTCGCCGGCCTGCCGCTGCGCTATTTCTTCGGCGGCGCGGCGCTGCTCGCGGCGGCGATCCCGCTCGCCTACAATTTCATCCTCCACGACTATCAGCGGCGGCGGGTGGCGATCTTCCTCAATCCCGAGGCCGATCCGCTCGGCGCCGGCTATCATCTCAGCCAGTCGAAGATCGCGATCGGCTCGGGCGGGATTTTCGGCAAGGGCTTCCTCAAGGGCACGCAGAGCAATCTCGATTATCTGCCTGAGGGCCACACCGATTTCGTCTTCGCCAGCATGGCCGAGGAATGGGGCCTGATGGGGGGGATCGCGCTCATCTTCGCCTTCGCGCTGCTGCTGCGCTGGGGGATGCGCGTCGCCCTGCGCGCGCGCGACCGCTTCAGCCGCCTCGCCGCGGCCGGGCTTACCGTCACCATCTTCCTCTATTTCGCGGTCAACCTGCTGATGGTGATGGGTCTTGCGCCGGTGGTCGGCATTCCGCTGCCGCTCGTCTCCTATGGCGGCTCGGCGATGCTGACGATCATGCTGTGCATCGGCGTGCTGATGGCGATCCACCGCGACAACGAGGCCGATGCGCGCCGCCGGCGCTGGTGAGGGCCCGGCCGCCGGTCCGCGCCTCCCGCGATCATTGCAATCGCCGCGCCGCGGCCCTAGATCGCCTGCCTTCGGCGACGATGGACGCATAGCTCAGTTGGCAGAGCAGCTGACTCTTAATCAGCGGGTCCCAGGTTCGAGCCCTGGTGCGTCCACCATCGCTTCTGGGCTCTGCGCCGCCGGCGCCTCCCCTTTCGCCTTCAGCCGCAGCTGCTCGCCGCCGCCCTCGGGCGGGCGGTAGCTGCCGGCCTCGCACTGCGCGAAGAACAGGCGGATAATGGGCGCGAGCGTCGCCAGCGGCACCGTCTCGAAGGGATGCGAGCGCCCGGCCCAGGTCACCGGCTGCGCGCAGCGGAGGCTCGCCGCGATCCGCCGCGCTTCGGCGCCCTTCATGAACCGGTCCTCCTCGCCGGTGCAGACGAGCGCCGGCGTCGCGATCCGCTTCAGCTCGCCATGATCGAGCGGCGGCTCGCGCGTTATCTCCTCGAACAGCTCGGCGGTGCGCGCCATCCGGATGCCGATATTCTCCATCACGATCTCATACTGGTCGGGCGCGCGCGGCTTGATGTTGGCCTCGGCGCGCTCGGGGCTCAGCAGGCCCAGAATATGGGCGAGGCTCTTCTCGCCATATTCGATCTTGCCGGCGATCGAGACGAGGCTGGCGACGAAATCGGGCCGGTGGCGGGCGAGATAGAGCGCGATATAGCCGCCGAGGCTGTAGCCGATGACATGCGCGCTTTCGATCCCCGCCGCGCGGGCCTGTTCGTGAACATCGTCGACGAGCGCGGCGAAGCGCAGCCGCTCCTCGGGCACCGGCCGGCGCTCGTGGGCGATGAGCGTCGGCATGAGCACCGGCCCCGGCGCCGCGAGCCGCTCGGCCAGCGGCGCCATTTCCTGCGGCCGGCCCCACATGCCGTGAATGATGACCAGCGGCCGCTCGAAAGCCATCGTCTTTCCCCTTTCGGACAGGAGCGCCGCTGATCGCATTTCGCGGCCGAAATGCAAAGGGCCGCGCCGGCGCCCGGCGGCAAGGCCATTGCCCTCGGCGGCGATAATGACCTAGCCCGCTGCCGATGGCCCTGCCCGCCCCGCTCGCATCGCTCCGCCTCCCCGTGATCGGCGCGCCGATGTTCATCATCTCCAACCCGAAGCTCGTCATCGCCCAGTGCACGAGCGGCATCGTCGGCGGCTTCCCGGCGCTCAACGCGCGGCCGCGAAGCCGGCTCGACGAATGGCTGCACGAGATAACAGAAGCGCTCGCCGCCTGGGACCGCGACCATCCCGAGCGGCCCGCCGCCCCCTTCGCGGTCAACCAGATCGTCCACCGCTCGAACGGCCGGCTCGAGGCCGACATGGCGGTGTGCGCCAGATGGAAGGTGCCGATCGTCATCACCTCGCTGGGCGCGATCCCCGATCTCAACCGGGCGGTCCAGGGCTGGGGCGGGATCACGCTTCATGACATCATCGACGACCGCTTCGCGCGCAAGGCGATCGACAAGGGCGCGAGCGGGCTGATCGCGGTCGCCGCCGGCGCCGGCGGCCATGCCGGGCGCCAGTCGCCCTTCGCGCTCGTCCAGGAAATCCGCGCCTGGTTCGAAGGGCCGCTCATCCTCTCGGGAGCGATCGCCAACGGGGCAGCGGTGCTCGCGGCGCAGGCGATGGGCGCCGATCTCGCCTATATCGGCTCGCCCTTCATCGCGACGAAGGAGGCGAACGCTCCGGACGACTACAAGCAGGCGATCGTCGAGGGGCGCGCGTCCGACATCGTCTATTCGAGCCTGTTCACCGGGGTCCACGGCAATTACCTCAGAGCCTCGATCGAGAAGGCCGGGCTCGATCCCGACGACCTGCCCGAAGGCGACGTCCAGACGATGGATTTCGGCGGCGGCGCGGCCAAGGCGTGGCGTGACATCTGGGGCTCGGGCCAGGGCATCGGCGCGGTCGAGAAGGTGGTGCCGGCGGCCGGGCGCGTCGACCGCCTGGCGCGCGAATATGCCGCCGCCCGCGCCGCGCTCGACGCCGTCGATTCAGCCTAGGACTTGCGGCCGAAACGGTTCTCGAGCTGGCTCAGGAGGCTGCGCGCCGGGCTCGGCTGGAGCGCGGGAGCGCCCTTGCCCAGCCGCGCGACGCGGAGATGGAGATCCATGCTCGCCGCGACCAGCTCGCGCGCCTTCGCCGGCAGCCGGGCGAGCGCCGCCTCGTCGCTGGGCGCGGCCTCGGCGAGCCGGTTTTCGCGCTCCTGCCCCGGCTCGCCGGTGCGCTCGGCGAGCAGCCAGGCGATGATGTGCATGAGCCGGGTAGTGAGCTTCAGCGATTCGCACGAGAAGAACACCCGGTCGGCCGGGGCGAGCGCCCTTCTTTCCTCGCGACCGCCGTCGTCGAAATAGGAGCGCGCCTCGTCGGCGAGCAGCATCGCCTCGACATAGAGCGAGTCGACGAGCCTGGGCGTCAGCCGCGTTTGGGAAGGTTCGGCCATGCGGAGGGCTGGAGCTGATGATCGGCGCGGGGCATGGGTCAGGCGATGATGTCGGGAATGGCGGCGTCCTCGAGCGCGTTGATCTCGTCGCGCAGCCGCAGGCGGCGCTTCTTCAGGCGGGCGATGCGCAGCTGGTCGCCCGAGGAGGATTGGGAAAGCGCCTCGATCGCGGCGTCGAGATCGCGATGCTCGCTCTTCAGCTCGGCGAGCTTGCGCCGGATCCGCAGCTTGCCCTCCAGGTCAGCGCTCATCGGCCGCTTCCTTCATATGTCAAGGCCGCGAACGGGCCGTCGCAAAGGCCCTTTGTCCCGTCGCAGGAGGTGAAGACAGGAGCATCGAAAGCCTCCATAAGGCATCGGCAGCCGAGATGAAAGGAGATGGCGATGGACGAGGCACACAGGTCGGCCCTGGCGAGCAAGCATGCCGGGCTCGACCGCCGCATCGAGGAGGAAACCCAGCGCCCGCTGCCCGACAGTGCCGTCCTGTCCGATCTCAAGAAACGCAAGCTCAGGCTCAAGGAAGAGCTGGCCGGCTTCGACCGCGACTAGCCATAGGCCCGGCGGGGCGAGCCGTCGCCGCGGCGCACCGGCCGGAAGGAGTCGCGCGGATCGACCTTGCGGTCGAACTCGACCCCGAACCGCTCCTGCTCGCGCCAGATGACCGTGCCGCCGACCCAGCCGATGCCGCGCAGGCGGACGCGGATCGCGCAGCCGGGGACCACCTCGTCTTCGTCCGAGGTCGCCATCAGCCCCCCTTCGGAAAGATTGCGGACCCTGACCGTAAGCCCGTGATCGCGATCGTTCGCGCAGCTGACCACCGCCTGGATGAGCATGCTGCAGCGCACGCCCTCGCGTGCGGTAAGCGGCTGCGGCTCGTCGGGGGGCGAAAAATTCTCGGTCACGGCGTCGCGGCCTCCTTGGACAGGCGGCCCGCGCGATGCGCGCCGCTTCGTCGCGCCCCTTGTGCCAAGAAAATTTCGCCAAGCGGTTAACGGCCGGGGATCAATTGTCGCGCGAGACCCGTTCGCGCCGCTCGTGCCGCTCCTGGGCCTCCAGCGTCATGGTGGCGATCGGGCGCGCCTCCAGCCGGGCGAGCGAGATCGGCTCGCCGGTGACCTCGCAGAAGCCGTATTCGCCGCGCTCGATTCGCTTCAGCGCCGCGTCGATCTTGGCGATGAGCTTGCGCTGACGGTCGCGGGTCCGGAGCTCGATCGACCAGTCGGTTTCGCAGGCGGCGCGATCGGTGACGTCGGGCTCGCGCAGCGGCCCGGCCTTGAGCTGCGCCATCGTGCCTTCGCTCTCGCGCAGGATTTCGCCCTTCCAGCGCCGCAGCTTGGCCTCGAAATAGGCGAGCTGGTCGGGGTTCATATATCCTTCGTCGGCGCCGCGCCCGACGATGCCGGACGGGTGATCGCGCCGTTCATCGGGCGCCGTGGCCATCAACCCCCTCCTGACATCCCTCGAATCCGAGCGCGCCTATAGCCAAGAGGCAATCGGCGCACAAGCGCTTCAAATCATGCTTTTTTGAAGGTCGGCCCCGCGCCCGGCCCCGGCCGGCGAATCGGGGGGCGCGAACCCCTTTCCGGGCCCCGGGCATCGGCTCCGCCTTCATTCGGGCGAAGCTGGTTGTCCTGAAAAGATACAGACTCGGCCAGGACGAGGCTTTTGCGGGCATTATATGGTTAACGGCCTTGCGCTTGGCGGCTTCTTCGGCATCTCTCGGCGGGGAAGGCTCGCGAAGGAACAAGCGCAACAGCGATTTCCCCCGCGACGAGAACAAGAACGAGGATGACGATATGTCGGTCAGAATGGCTCTTGCGAAACTTTGCGCCTGCACCGCCGGGGGGGCGATCATCGGCGGCGGCGCGGTCCATGTCGCGGCCAATCCGCAGCCGCGCCCGGCGATCGTCAAGAAGGCGAAGGCGAAGGTGCCGGGCAAGATCGCCAAGCGGCCGGCGGTCCGCAAGAAGGTCCGCACCGTCAGCCGCAGCGAATGCAAGGTCGTCCCCGGCCAGCCCGTCACCACCCGCACGCTCACCTACGCGCCGCCTGCGGCCGCGCCCCTGCCGCCGCTGCCGCCCGGGCCTCCACCCGAATTCCGCAGCCGCGGCAAGGTGCACGGGCCTCCGCCCAGCTACGGCAGGCCGCATTACGGCTTCGGCGGCGGCTTCTTCGCGGGCGGCTTCTTCGGCGGCAGCTCGGGCAGCATCCTGGTGACCGCCTCGACCTCGAGCTCGACCGGCGGAGCGAAGGTCTCGACCACCACCGGCGGCGTCTCGACGACCTCGAGCACCAGCGGCGGCTCGTCCTCGACCTCGACTAGCGGCGGCTCGACCTCGACCAGCGGGGGCTCGACCTCGACCTCCTCCTCGACCGGCGGCGTTTCGACCACCTCCTCCTCGAGCGGCAACGTCTCGACCAGCTCGAGCTCCTCCTCGTCGAGCTCGTCCAGCTCGTCGAGCTCCTCCTCGTCGAGCAGCTCCTCGTCGGGCGGATCGACCGGCGGCAAGAAGAAGCCGCCGCACAAGCCGCCCCACAAGCCGCCCCACAGCTCGACCGGATCGACCGGCTCCACGGGCTCGACGACCACGACGACGAGCACCAGCAGCGGCGCGACGAGCACCTCGAGCAGCTTCGGCGGCACCACCAGCACCGGCTCGACCAGCGGCTCGACCTCGGGATCCTCCTCGACCTCGACCTCGACCTCGTCGGGCGGCTCGGGAAGCTCGACCGGAGGCACCGACGTGCCGGCGCCGCCGATGGTGCTGCTGTTCGGCGCCGCGGCGGCGGCGCTGGTCGCGCGCACCCGGCTCTCCCGCCGGCGCCGGACCCCGGCCTGACCTCTTTCCCCCGGCGGGGGGAGGCTTTCCGCCCGCTATTCGGCGGCGATGATCTTCTCGATGTCGGCGACGGTGTGGCCGGTGAGGTCCTTGGCGACCTCGCCGGCGAGCCGGTCCTCGACCTCCTTGTGATAATGGCGCCGCAGCTCGCCCAGCGTCCTCGGCGGCGCGACGACGATCAGCTTCTCATATTCCTTCTCCAGCGCGCGCCGCTTCAGCAGCTCGGCGGTGTCGGCGGCGAAGCGGTCCTCCTCGAGCTGATGGAAGTCGGTCTCCTGATAGGCGCTGCGCCCCGGGCCGGCGCTGGAGAAGCTGCGCCCCGCCTCGTCGGTCTTCTGGACGCGGTTGGGCGGGTTGTCCTGCTCGCGCTTCCTTTCGACCTGCAAGTTCAGATGCTCGTCGTCGCCCTCGTTGCGGAAGAAGAGCATCTTCGAACCGTCGGCGACGACGACCATGCAATCATGGGGAACCCGCATGTCCTTTTTCTCCTGCTTGCTTTTCCATCGATCCTGAACGCGGTGGAGACGCGCATGGTTGCCGCGGGCGCTTGCGCGAGCTTCGGGCCGCCGCCATAGCCGGGCCATGCGCATCCTGCTCACCAACGACGATGGGGTGAACGCCACGGGGCTGAAGCTGCTCGCCCGCGCGGCGGCCGAATTTTCCGACGACCTCTGGATCGTCGCGCCGACCGAGGAGCAGTCGGGCGCCGGCCATTCGCTGACCCTCGCCCAGCCCATCCGCCTGCGCAGGCTCGCCGACAAGCATTATTGCGTCACCGGCACGCCGACCGATTCGGTGATGATGGCGATCGCCCATGTGATGAAGGACCATCCGCCCGACCTCATCCTTTCCGGCATCAACCGCGGCGCCAATCTCGGCGAGGACGTCACCTATTCGGGCACCGTCTCGGCGGCGATGGAGGGCGCGCTCGCGGGCATCCCCTCGATCGCGCTCAGCCAGTGCTACGCCCGCGAGGGGATGGGCGACACCGTGCCCTATGCCGCCGCCGAGGCGCTCGCCGACGAGGTGCTGCGGCCGCTGATCGGCGCGTCCCATGCGCCGCGCACGCTCATCAACGTCAATTTCCCCGCCCTCGCCCCGAGCGCGGTGAGGGGCATCCGCGTCGTCCGCCAGGGGCTGCGCGACTATGGCCGCCTCAAGATCGTCCGGCGGCGCGACCCGCGCGGCTATGAATATTTCTGGTTCGGCCTCGGGCCGATGATCGAGACGCCGGGCCATATGACCGATCTCGAGGCGGTCGCCGACGGCTATGTCTCGGTGACGCCGCTCCATCTCGACCTCACCCATGAAGGCTCGATCGAGGCGCTGGCGGAGCTTTATCCATGAAGCTCGGAACCAAGCGCGCGCGGATGCGCGACTACAGCACGCTGCGGCGCAAGAGCCCGCTTCCCGTCTGGGCCCAGCTCGCCTGGCGGGCGGGCTTCGTGATCGGGCTCATCATCCTCGCGATCCTCGTCCACTGGATCGACCGCGACGGCCTCGTCGACGCCGTCGACGGGGAAATCAGCTTCGCCGACGTCGTCTATTTCACGATGATCAGCATCACCACCACGGGCTATGGCGACATCGCTCCGGTGACCGAGCGGGCGCGGCTGTTCGACGCGCTCATCGTCACCCCGATCCGCATCTTCATCGTCTTGATCTTCATCGGCACGACTTACACTTTCGTCATCAAGCGAACATGGGATAGATGGCGCATGGGCGTGCTGCAGCGAAACCTCAGGGACCATCTCGTCGTCACCGGATTCGGCACCAGCTGCACCCAGGCGGTCGAGGAGCTGCTCGCGCGCGGCACCGATCCCGGCGAGATCGTCGTCATCGACTGCGACGACGTCTCCCTCAGCCGCGCCGAGGCGCTCGGCTGCCTCGTGCTGCAGGGCGACGCCACCCGCGACAAGACGCTGGAGATGGTCCATATCGAGCGCGCCCGGGCGATGATCATCTCCGCCGGCAGCGACGACACCTCGATTCTCATCCTGCTCACCGCCCGCCACCTCGCGCCCGATCTCGACATCTCGGTCGCGGTGCGCAACGCCGACAACGAGCTGCCCGCCCGCCAGGCCGGCGCGACCACCGTGATCAATCCGGTGAGCTTCGCCGGCCTGCTCCTCGCCGGATCGACCGAGGGCGCGCATATCACCGACTATATCGCCGATCTCGCCTCGACCCATGGCCGCGTCCAGCTCGCCGAGCGGCTGGTCAGCAAGGCCGAATGCGGCAAGCCGCTGTCGGCGATCGTCAAGGGCCTCGGCCTGCGCGTCTATCGCGACGGCAAGCCGCACGGCTTCTGGGAGCCCGAGGCCGCCTCGCTCGAGCCCGGCGACAGGATCGTCGAGATCGTCCCGACCTCGAATCGCGAGGCCGAGGAGGACGAGGAGGCGGAGGAGGAGAAGGCGGAAAGCGCCTTCCGCTGAAGAAAAGGGCGGCGCGCTTGCCGGTGGGAAACGCGCCGCAGGGGGGCCGGAGGTCCCGGCGGAGGCGGCTCTTCAGGCCCGCCGCCGCTCCATCGTCGCCTCGAGCGCGGCGATTTCATCCTTCAGCGCGACCCGCAGGCACCCGGGATTCCTCGCCGCCGGCGGCGAGGGGCCGGGTTCGCGAATCCGTCGATCGAGCGCGCGATGCCTGGCGACAAGACCTTGCAAGCGGTTTTTCATCGGTGCTCCTTTCTTCGGGCTCGCGAACGCCGGCTCAGGCGGCCGCCGGCGCGGCGACCGGGTTTTCGTTTTCGTTCGCCGGCGCGGGCGGGCCGGTTCCCCGGTGCAGCGCCCGGTGCAGGCGGACGCGCCGGATCCGACGCAGATGGGCCTCGCGCATGCGATGGCTGGCGATCAGCTGGCTGAGCATGTGATCTCTCCTTTACGATTGTGGACGAGAGCGTTATGCGCTCGGGGCGGCGATAACTCCAATCGAAAGCATATCGACTTTCCGATAGGCATACCCTATGGGAACTTCATGCCGACGCTGCGCCAGTTCGAATATCTCGTCGCGCTCGCGGATCAGCGCCATTTCGGCCGCGCGGCGCAGACCGCCAATGTCTCGCAGCCGACCTTGAGCCAGCAGCTGCGCGCGCTCGAGACCCGGCTCGGCGTCAGGCTCGTCGAGCGCGGCCGGAACAAGGCCGAGCTGACCCCGGTCGGCCGCGAGGTCGCCGCGCGGGCGCGCAAGCTCATCGTCGCGGTGCGCGACATTCGCGATCTCGCCCGGCGGGCGCAGGACAAGCTGGCCGGGACGCTGCGCTTCGGCGTGACGCCCACGCTCGGCCCCTATCTGATGCCCGCCATCGTCGCCCGCCTGCACCGCGAGCAGCCCGATCTCAGGCTCTATATCCGCGAGGGCATTCCCGACGCGCAGGCGCTGGAGCTCGCCCGCGGCGAGCTCGACATGCTCCTGGGGCCGCTGCCGATCGAGGGGGCCGGGATCGAGACCGAGCCGCTGTTCCGCGAGCCGCTGTTCCTCGTCGCCCCGCCCGATCATCCGCTCTCCGGCAGGAGCCGCCTCGGGCTCGCCGATCTCGCCGGCGCGCCGGTGCTGAGCCTCGACCGGCGGCATCATTTCCACCGCCAGGTCGCCGGGCTCTGCGCCGAACATGGCATGGAGATCCTGCGCGACTATGAGGGCACGAGCCTCGACGCGATCCGCCAGATGGTCGCCTCGGGCCTCGGCCTCGCGGTGCTTCCCGATCTTTATCTCCGCTCCGAGGTCGGCGGCGAAGGCGGCATCCGGGTGCTCGGGATCGAGGGCTGGAAGGCGACGCGCAGCATCGCCGCGGCCTGGCGTTCGGGGGCCGCCTATGCCGCCGCCTACCGGGCCGTCGCCGGGGCGATCCAGGGCGAGGCGCGAACGCTGCTGGGCTGAGCAGCCGATAGATTCTTCCTATCGTTCGCTTTTCCCGCTATCGATTGGACTGCCGGCGCGTCGCGCCCTATCCCTTCCCAGGCGAAACCGGGCCCCTCTGGCGGCGAGCCTCGCGCCGCGATGTCGGTTCGCCGGTACAGAGGCCTTGCGCATGGATTTCCTGTTCGCTGATTTTCTCGGCACGCCGGCCTGGATGTGGCTCGGCTTCCTCGCCGTCGTGATCGCGCTGCTCGCGGTCGATCTCGGGCTGTTCCACCGCAAGCAGCGCGAGATAGAGGTGCGCGAGAGCCTGCTGCTCTCGGCCTTCTACATCGTCCTCGGCCTCGCCTTCGGCGGCTGGGTGTGGTGGCAGATGGGCGAGACGGCGGGGATGAACTATCTCACCGGCTTCGTCGTCGAAAAGAGCCTGGCGATGGACAATGTCTTCGTCATCGCGATGATCTTTTCCTATTTCGCGGTGCCGCGCGTCCATCAGCACCGGGTGCTCTTCTGGGGCATTTTGGGGGTCATCGTCCTGCGCGGCATCATGATCGGGCTCGGCGCGGCGCTGGTCGGCGAATTCGCCTGGGTGCTCTACATATTCGCCGCCTTCCTCATCTTCACCGGGATCAAGATGTGGGCGTTCGCCGAAAAGGAATATGACGTCGGCTCCTCGCCGGTGCTCAAATGGGCGCGCCGCCATTTCCGTGTCACCGACGAGCTTCACGGCGAACGCTTCTGGGTGAGGCAGGCGGATCAGAAGACCGGCAGGCTCGCCTGGCACATGACGCCGCTGTTCCTCGCGCTCGTCATGGTCGAGGTCGCGGACGTCATCTTCGCGGTCGATTCGGTGCCGGCGATCTTCGCGATCACCACCGATCCCTTCATCGTCTACACCTCGAACATCTTCGCGATCCTCGGGCTTCGCGCGCTCTATTTCGCGCTCGCCTCGATGGTCGCGCGCTTCCATTATCTCAAATATGCGCTGTCGGTGCTGCTCGTCTTCATCGGCTCGAAGATCTTCGTCGCCGACGCGCTCGGCCTCGCCAAGGTGCCGCCTTCGGTCTCGCTCTCGGTCACCTTCGCGATCCTCGCCATTGGCGTCGCCTGGTCGCTGTGGAAGACGCGGGGGTCCGCGCCGGAGCCCGCGCGCGAGACTGGATAAAGCCGCGCCGGGCGACTATGTGCGCCCCCGATCATGGCGACGCAGCTCCCCTCCCCGCCCAGAATCGGCATGGTTTCGCTCGGCTGCCCGAAGGCGCTGGTCGATTCCGAACGCATCCTGACGAAATTGAGGAGCGACGGCTATGCGATGTCGCCCGACTATGCCGGCGCCGATATCGTCCTCGTCAACACCTGCGGCTTTCTCGACAGCGCCAGGGAGGAGAGCCTGGAAGCGATCGGCGAGGCGATGGCGGAGAACGGCCGCGTCATCGTCACCGGCTGCATGGGGCGCGAGGCCGAGACGATCCGCGCGCGCTTTCCCGACGTTCTCGCGATCACCGGCGCGGCGCAATATGAGGACGTCGTCGGCGCGGTCCATGAGGCGGCGCCGATGCCCGCCAACGCCTTCCTTAACCTCGTGCCCGAGGCGGGGCTGAAGCTCACCCCGCGCCATTATGGCTATGTCAAGATTTCCGAAGGCTGCAACCACGCTTGCGCCTTCTGCATCATCCCGAGCTTGCGCGGGCGCCTCGCCAGCCGCCGTCCCGACGCGATCCTGCGCGAGGCCGAAAAGCTCATCGCCGCGGGCACGAGGGAGCTGCTCGTCATCAGCCAGGACACGTCGGCCTACGGGCTCGACCTCGGCCACGCGTCATGGCCCTGGAAAGGCGGCGAGGCGCGCGCGCACATGACCGATCTCGCGCGCGAGCTGGGCCGGATCGCCGCGCCCGAGGGCGCCTGGGTGCGGCTCCACTATGTCTATCCCTATCCGCATGTCGATGCGGTCATCCCGCTGATGGCCGAGGGGCTGATCCTCCCCTATCTCGACATCCCCTTCCAGCATGCGAGCCCGCGCATTCTGAAAGCCATGCGCCGGCCCGCCAACCAAGCGAAGGTGCTCGAGCGCATCGCGCGCTGGCGCGAAATCTGCCCCGACATCGCGATCCGCTCGACCTTCATCACCGGCTTTCCCGGCGAGACCGAGGAGGATTTCGCCTATCTGCTCGACTGGCTCGACGAGGCGCGGCTCGACCGCGTCGGCGCCTTCCGCTTCGAGCCGGTCGAGGGCGCCGCCGCCAACGCGCTGCCGGGCGCGGTGCCCGAAGAGGTCAAGGAGGAGCGCTATGCGCGCTTCATGGAAAAAAGCGCCGCGATCTCGGCCGCCAAGCTCAAGGCGAAGGTCGGAAAGACACTCGAGGTCCTCATCGACGCCGTCGATCCTCCCCGGAACGGGGAGGGGGACCATCCGAAGGATGGTGGAGGGGTCGGCGCCACCGGTCGTTCCAAGGCCGACGCGCCCGAGATCGACGGCGAGGTCCATCTGCGCGACGCCGGCCATCTGAAGCCGGGCGACATCGTCCCCGTCCGCATCGAGGACGCCGACGCGCACGATCTCTATGGCGTGCCCGCCTGAGCGGTGCTTGCACGTGCATGCACAGGGACCTATACTCGGTCCATGCAGCCCCGCCGCAAGCAAAAGCCGATCACCATCCGCTCCGACCGCGCCGCCGCGCGGCTGAAGCTCCTCACCCGCGACGGCCGCAGCCAGGCCGAGGTGATCGAGGACGCGCTGGAGCGCATGGCGCCTCCTCCGTTGAAGGGAAAAGACAAGGAGGAGTGGTTGGCCAGACTGGACGCGCTCGTCGCCAAGGTCCCCAAAGACGCGATCATGACGATGAAGGAGTTCGACGCGATCGAATATGACGAGTTCGGCGATCCCCGGTGATCGTCGACACGTCCGCGCTGATCGCGATCCTGCACGAAGAGCCGAGACATCTGGAATTGGGCAACGCCATTGCGGGAGGCGGCTTCGTGCCTGCGCCTGTTCTGGTCGAGTTTCGAAGAGTCGCGACACGACGCGGCGCGAGGGAAGCGCCGGAAGCCGAAGCGATGCTTGCCCAAATCCTGACGCAGCTGCTTGTCGAACCCTTTACCGCCGCCGACGCCGATCTCGCGGCTTCCGCCAATATCGAGCACGGCGCCGGCAACCGCCGCGGGGGGCGGCTCAACCTGCTCGACCTGATGGTCTATGCGATGGCGAGGCGCATGGATCTTCCGATCCTGTGCACCGGCGCCGATTTCGCCGCCACCGGCATCGCCATCCATCCGGCGAGCAGAGACTAGCATGGCGACGGAACCGCCGGCTGGATTCCCGCTTTAGCCTTCGATGACCGATTTCGCCGATCTCCTGAAGCCCGACGCCGGGCAGGACGCGCACGATCTTCATCTCGTCGACGAAAAGGGCCTCGAGAGCTGGCTGAAGGATCAGCCGGGGCGCGTGCGCGCGGCGGTCGCGGCGCAGGGTTTCGAGGGCGAAGGGAATCAGCTCGCTATCCTTCCCGGCGATGGCGAGCGATGGTCGGCGGTGCTCGGCGTCGCCGATCCGGAGGAGCTTTCCCCCTGGTGCCTCGCCAAGGCGGCCGAAAGCCTGCCCGCCGGCGCCTATCGGGTCGCCGGTCGCGGCCCCGGCCCGGCGATGCTCGGCTGGCTGCTCGGCCAGTACCGCTTCGACCGCTATCGCAAGGACGGGAAGGACAAGAAGGGCGCGCGCATCCTGCTCACCGACGAGCCCGCGCGCATCGATATGGCCGTTTCCGAAGCCAGGGCGACAGCTTTGGTGCGGGACCTCGTCAACATCCCCGCAGCGGATATGGGGCCGGAAGAGCTCGAATCCGCCATTTCCGATATCGCCCGATCCGCTTCCGCGACACTTTCGCAAACTTCCGGCAGCGAGCTGGAGCGCGACTATCCGCTCATCCATGCCGTCGGCGCCGCCGCGACCGCCAAGCGCGCGCCCCGCCTCGTCGAGCTCGAATGGGGCGATCCGGACCATCCCCGCCTCGCCCTCGTCGGCAAGGGCGTGGTGTTCGATTCGGGCGGCCTCGACATCAAATCCTCGACCGGCATGCGCCTGATGAAAAAGGATATGGGCGGCGCCGCGCATGCGATCGCGCTTGCTCGCCTGGTCATCGAAAATCGCCTGCCGGTTCGCCTGCATCTGCTTGTTCCGGCGGTGGAAAATGCAATTTCCGGCGCCTCGCTGCGCCCCGGCGACGTCATCAAGAGCCGCCAGGGCCTCACCGTCGAGATCAGCAACACCGACGCCGAGGGACGGCTGATCCTCGCCGACGCGCTCGCCCGCGCGGCCGAGGAGAAGCCCGATCTCGTCGTCGATTTCGCGACCCTCACCGGCGCCGCGCGCGTCGCGCTCGGACCCGAGCTGCCGCCGCTATATTCCCGCGACGACGGGCTCGCCCAAACGCTGCTCGAATGCGGGGAGAAGGTCGTCGACCCGCTGTGGCGGATGCCGCTGTGGAGCGATTATGAGGAGATGCTCTCCTCCGATATCGCCGACACCGCCAACGCCGCCGAAGGGTCGATGGCGGGCTCGGTCACCGCCGCGCTGTTCCTCGCCAAATTCGTGCCCCAGGGTATCCCCTGGGCGCATCTCGACATCTATGCCTGGCGCTCGGAGGCCCGCCCCGGCCGGCCCAAGGGAGGCGAGGCCTATGGCCTGCGCGCGCTGTGGGCGGCGCTCGAAGCCCGCTATTCGCGCTAGGCGCCCGGCCCTGCGCCGGCAATGAGGTTCCGAAATGAAACCCGAATCGCTCCGAAGGGTTGTTGGGGGCAGCCTGGTTTCGGAGTGGCGTAGGTGATCAATCCCGAGCTTCAGCAATGGATGGCGGCCTTGGTCGCCTATCTGCGTTCCGGCCAGCCCGATCTCACCAACCGGCAAATGGGGCTGCTGCTGCTCGTCTATCTGACGCCGGGCCCGCACACGGTGCGCGACCTCGCCGATCTTCTCGGCGTTTCGAAACCGGTCGTCACACGCGCCTTGAACAGGCTGGGCGCGCTCGGCTATCTGCAGCGCGTGCGCGACACCGTCGATCGCAGGAACGTCTTCGTCGCGCGAACCGAGATCGGGACGCAGTTTCTTGAACGCTTCGGCAGGCACCTCGAAGGCGGGCAGCGCAAGGGCAGCGCGGTCGTCAAGCCCCCGCTCATCCTCCAGCCCGGCTGACCGTTTCGCCCTCGACGGACCTTCGCGAAAGCTCGACCCGCGGATCAACGCGTGGCGCGGCGACCTCGCCGACATCGAGCTCGCGGGCCTGCTCTTCGCGCCGCATTATGCCCGCGCGCTGCCGCGAAGCTGCGGGCTCGCGACCGCCTATATCCGCTCGCGGCCCGGCCTCGATGCGGCGATCGTCTCGGAGCTTCTGCCGGGCGAGCATTTCGACATGCTCGAAGCGAGCGGCGGCTGGGCCTGGGGCTACAGCCGCCACGACCATTATGTCGGCTACGTGCCCGAAGAGGCGCTCATCAGTCCGGTCGCGGCGAGCCATATCGTCTCGGCGACGAGCACCCTCGTCTTCGCCGGCGCGGACATAAGGGCGCCGGTCGTCGGCCGCCTGCCGATGGGCGCCCGCTTCGCCGGAGGCGCGCGAGAGGGGGATTTCGTGCGCGCCGGCAACGCCTTCGTCCATGTCCTCCATGTCCGGCCGCTCGGCGATCATGCCGAAGATTCGGCCGATGTGGCGGCGCGCTTCCTGGGCGCGCCCTATTTGTGGGGCGGCCGCACGGTGCGCGGGATAGACTGTTCGGGTCTGGTCCAGCTCGCCTATGCGATGTGCGGCGCGCAGCTGCCGCGCGACAGCGATCTCCAGGAAAGCGCCGGCGATGCGGCCGGGGGCGATCCGCGCCGCGGCGATCTCGCCTTTTTCGACCGTCATGTCGGGATCATGGCGGATAGCGAGCGGATGATCCACGCCACCGCCGAGCATATGGAGGTGGTGACCGAGAGCGCCGCCGCCGTCGCCGAGCGCATCGGCGAGGGGCCGCGCTTTCGTCGGCTCATCTGAGCGGTTGCAATACGCCCCCGAAACAATAGTCTCCGCCCGGACCGGGAGCCAGCATATGAGCGCATTTTCCGTCAAGCCGCCGGCATGGTTCTGGGCCGTGGCGACCGCGGCGCTGCTGTGGAACCTGTACGGCGTCTACGCCTATTTCGTGCAGGTCGGCATGATCGGCACGATGTCCGACATCGAACGCACGCTGGCCGACGCCACCCCGGACTGGGTGACGGGCGCCTTCGCGACCGCGGTTTTCGCCGGCGCGCTCGGCAGCCTCGCCCTCCTCCTGCGGCGGGGCTGGGCGCGCTTTCTCCTCATCCTGTCGCTGATCGGCGCGGCGATCCATCAAAGCTGGGGGCTGCTCGTCGGCGGCGCGGGAGGAAATCAGGGCACAGCGGCGATCGCGCTGCCGGCGGCGGTGATCCTGATCGCGATCTTCCTGGTCTGGTTTTCAGGCCATGCCTATAACCGCGACTGGATCGTCTAGACCTCACATCTCGCCGCGGCGGCGGCGAATCTCATACCATCGGGCGACATTCGCATTATGCTCGGCGAGCGTCTCGGCGAAGACATGCCCGCCGGTGCCGTCGGCGACGAAATAGAGCGCCTCGGTCGCCGCCGGATCGAGCACCGCGGCGATCGATTCGCGGCCCGGATTGGCGATCGGCCCCCGGGGCAGGCCGGTCATCGCATAGGTGTTGTAGGCGTTGACGTCATCGAGCTCGGAGCGTCGGATGCGGCGGCCGAGAGGCCGCCCTCTGGTCACCGGATAGATCACCGTAGGGTCGGCGTCCAGCTTCATGCCCTGTTTCAACCTGTTGGTGTAAACGCCTGCCACCATGCGTCTTTCCGAAGGCCTGGCTGTTTCCTTCTCGACGATCGAGGCAAGGATGACGGCCTCGCGGGGGGTCTTCACCGCGCTATGGGGCTTGCGCGCCGGCCACAGCTCGGCGAGCGCCTCGTCCATCGCCTCTTGCATCCGCTCGAGCACCGCCTGCCGGCGGTCGCCGCGGCGATAGCTGTAGGTGTCGGGCAGCACCGAGCCTTCCTCGGGCACGTCGATGGCGCCTGTGAGATGGGGTATCGCCATGAGCTTGTCCCGGACGAGCACCGAGGGGGTGCCTTCGGGGATGGTGACGAAGCGCTGGACGGGGCGGCCGTGCTGGAGATGGTCGAGGATCCCCGCGGCGCTCATTCCCGCGGGGATGCGGAATTCGCCCGCCTGCACCGGATCGGAAGAGCCGAACAGCCGCGCCATCGCCTTGAAGGTGGTCGCATTGCCGGGGATGAGCCCCTCCGCCTCCAGCTCTTCGGCGACGCGGCCGAGGCTCGAGCCCTCCTCGATCACGATCGCCTTTTCCTCGCCGGCCGGCCCGCCGCTCGCCCAGAGCAGCCCATAGGCGGCACCCGCGGCGAGCAGCCCGAGGGCCGCGAGGAGGAGGATCAGGCGCTTCATGCTGGCTGGCGTCAGACGGCGCGCATCACCAGGCTCGCATTGGTGCCGCCGAAGCCGAAGCTGTTGTTGAGCACCGCCTTGATCGGCCGTTCCCTGGCTTCGTGCGGCACCAGATCGACGCCCTCGCAGCCCGCGCCGGGATTGTCGAGATTGAGCGTCGGCGGCGCCACCTGGTCGCGCATGGCGAGGATCGAGAAGATCGATTCGACCGCGCCCGCGCCGCCCAGCAGATGCCCGATCGCCGATTTGGTGGAGCTCATGGAGAGTTTGGATATGGAATTGCCGAACAGCTTGCGCACCGCGCCGAGCTCGAGCTCGTCGCCCAGGGGCGTCGAGGTGCCGTGGGCGTTGATATAGTCGATGTCGGCGGCGGCGAGGCCCGACTTGCCGAGCGCCATCTTCATCGCATTATAGGCGCCGACGCCTTCGGGATGCGGGGCGGTGACATGATAGGCGTCGCCCGACAGGCCGTAGCCCACCACCTCGGCATGGATGGTCGCGCCGCGCTTCCTCGCCCGCTCCATCTCCTCGAGCACGACGACGCCGGCGCCCTCGCCCATGACGAAGCCGTCGCGCTCCTCGTCCCACGGCCGGCTCGCCCTTCGGGGCTCGTCGTTGAAGCGGGTGGAAAGCGCGCGCGCCTGCGCGAAGCCGGCGATCCCGATCGGGCAGATCGCCGCCTCGGCGCCGCCGGCGAGCATGATGTCGGCATCGTCGAGCGCGATCATCCGCGCCGCGTCGCCGATCGCATGGGCGCCGGTCGAGCAGGCGGTGACGACGGCGTGATTGGGCCCCATCAGCCCATATTTGATCGACACCTGGCCCGAGATGAGGTTGATGAGCCGGCCGTGGACGAAATGGGGGCTGACGCGCCGCGGCCCCTTCTCATGGAGGACGATCGATTCCTTCTCGATCCCCGGCAGGCCGCCGATCCCCGAGCCGATCGAGCAGCCGGCGCGCAGCTTCTCCTCGTCCGACATCCCGGCGAGCCCGGCGTCCTCGAGCGCCTGGCCGGCGGCGTCGATGCCGTAGACGATGAAGGGATCGACCTGGCGCTGGACCTTGTGATCGACGCGCCGGTCGGGATCGAAGCCGTTCTCGGCGTCGGCGGGCTTGACCTCGCAGGCGATCCGGCAGGCGTAATTGGCGGCGTCGAAGCGGGTGATCGGCCCGGCTCCGCTCTTGCCTTCGACGATGTTCTTCCAGCTCGTTTCGACATCGCCGCCGAGCGGCGTCACGAGGCCGAGGCCGGTCACGGCTACGCGGCGCATGTCATTCCCTTCGCTTCACGCGCGGGCGGGAGGGCGGCGCAACGAAAATTCAGGCCTTGTTCGCCTCGATATAGTCGATCGCGTCCTTGACCGTGGTGATCTTCTCGGCGGCATCGTCAGGAATCTCGACTCCGAACTCCTCCTCGAAGGCCATGACGAGCTCGACGATGTCGAGGCTGTCGGCGCCCAGATCGTCGATGAAGCTGGCTTCCTCGGTGACCTTTTCCCGCTCGACGCCGAGATGCTCGACGACGATCTTCTTCACCCGCTCCGCGGTCTCGCTCATGTGCAGCTTCCTCCATCCATATTTTGGCGACTGCCCTAGCCGCTTGAAATACAAGCTGGCAAGTGGCGGCGCGGCGGCGATGCCGCATAAGCGGTTCAAAGCATCGCCATTCCGCCGTTCACATGGATCGTCTGGCCGGTGACATAGGCGGCCTCGTCGCTGGCGAGATAGACGACCGCCGCGGCGACGTCCGCGCCCCGCCCGAGCTTGCCGGCGGGGATGCGCGCGAGCAGCGCCTCCTGCTGCGCGTCGGGCAGCGCGTCGGTCATCGCCGAGGAGATGAAGCCCGGAGCGACGCAGTTGACGGTGATGCCGCGGCTCGCGACCTCCTGCGCCAGCGCCTTCGACATGCCGACGAGCCCGGCCTTGGAGGCGGCATAATTGGCCTGGCCGGGATTGCCGGTCGCGCCGACCACCGAGCCGATCGAGACGATGCGCCCGCCACGCGCGCGCATCATCGGCTTGCAAGCCGCGCGGACGAGGCGGAAGGCGGCTTCGAGGTTGATGCGGATGACCTCCTCCCATTCCCCGTCCTTCATCCGCATGGCGAGATTGTCGCGGGTGATGCCGGCATTGTTGACAAGGATGTCGAGCCCGCCCAGCGCCTCGATCGCGCGCGGCACGAGCCCGTCCACCGCCTCGGCGTCGGACAGGTCGCAGGGGAGGATCTCGGCCTCGCCGTCGATCTCGCCGGCGACCTTCTCGAGCGCTCCCTCGCGCGTCCCCGAAAGGCCGACCTTCGCGCCCCGTTCGGCCAGCGCCGCGGCGATCGCCGAGCCGATGCCCCCCGAAGCGCCGGTGACGAGCGCGGTTTTTCCTGAAAGATCGAACATGGCTATTCCTTATTGTGGAGGATTTTGATTCACGCGAAGGCGCGAAGGCGCGGAGGGCTGATAGCCATTGACGATACGGCGGAGCCCCTCCTTCAAAGTTTCACCACCGAAATTGACAAGCAGCCCAAGGGGCTGCCTGGTCAACCGCAAATAAGTCAGCAGCTGTTTGGCATGGGCGCCGGTCAGCCGCTCGACCGACTTGACCTCTACGAGCAATCGTTCGTTGATCAGCAGATCGATGCGAAATGCTCCCGCGAAGCGCATTTCCTCATATTCGATATCGACAGGCTTTTGCCGGATGACGCGATAGCCTCGTCGTTCAAGCATCGCCGCCAGAATGGTTTCATACACGCTCTCGAGCAGACCGGGACCCAGATCGCGATGGAGCTGCAACGCACAATCCACGACGTCGCTCGAAATGCTTTCCAAATCGCTCAATACCGGGACCTCCCCCTTCGCGCCTTAGCGCCTTCGCGCGAATCCTTCAGCTTTCTCCGCGTCTCCGCGTGAACATTATACCTCCTTCGCGAGCGCCTCGATATCGTCCATCGAAACCAGGCTCGAGGTCTTCGCGTCGGGGGAGATGCGGCGGACCATGCCGGCGAGGACCTTGCCGCCGAGCTCGACGAAATGGACCGCGCCGTCGGCCGCCATCGCCGCGACGCTCTCGCGCCAGCGCACGCGCCCGGTGACCTGCTCGACGAGCAGCGTCTTGATGCTGTCGGGATCGGTAACGGGCGCGGCGGTGACGTTGGCGTAGAGCGGCACCGCCGGCGCGCGCAGCTCGACCGGCGCCAGCGCCTCTTCCATCCTCCCGGCCGCGGGCGCCATCAGCGCGCAGTGGAAGGGCGCCGAAACGGGGAGCGGCAGCGCGCGTTTGGCGCCCTTCTCCCTGGCGAGCCCGAGCGCGCGGTCGATCGCTTCCCGATGGCCCGAGATCACCACCTGGCCCGGCGCATTGTCGTTGGCCGCCGTGCAGACCTGGCCCTGCGCGGCCTCCTCAGCGACTTCCTCGGCGGCGGCGAGATCGAGCCCGATCAGCGCCGCCATCGCCCCTTCGCCGACCGGCACCGCCGCCTGCATCGCGCGCCCGCGCAGCTTCAGGAGCCGCGCGGTCGTGGCGAGATCGAGCGATCCGGCGGCGCACAGCGCGCTATATTCGCCGAGGCTGTGGCCGGCGACGCAGCCCGCCTCGTCGGCGAGCGCGATCCCGCCCTCGCGCTCCAGCACGCGCAGCACGGCGATCGAATGCGCCATGATCGCCGGCTGGGCGTTCTCGGTCAGGGTGAGCTCGTCCTCGGGGCCCTCGGCCATCAGCCGGAACAGATGCTGCCCCAGCGCCTCGTCGACCTCCTCGAAGACTTCGGCCGCCGCGGCGCTGGCCTCGGCCAGCGAGCGCCCCATGCCGACCGCCTGGCTGCCCTGCCCGGGAAAGATGAATGCGCGCATTTCGCCTCCCTGTCGTCATTGCGAGGACCCCGGCCTTGTGCCGGGGGACGAAGCAATACAGAGCCTCGCACGCCGCAACCGGATTGCTTCGCTACGCGCGCAATGACGCGGGTGGCAAGGGACGACCTTGTTGGCGGACGCGGTTACAGGCGCGGTGACGCCGCTGGCAAGGCGAGCTCCCCGAAGGGGACGATCCTGTTGGCCGCGTCATGGCCGATGTCGGCGCGGCCGAGAAAGGGGATGCCCGAGCGTTCGCACCAGTGGCGCGCGACCTCCTCCTCGTCCTGGCCGAAATCGGGGTCGTTCTCGGGCACGAGGCTGCAGCGGCCGAGGCGGATGCCGGCGACCTTGCGGATGTTCGCGTTGCTGGTGACGTGAAAGAAGGCGCGGTCGATGCGGTACATATATTCGCTCACCTCCTCGAGCATCAGCACATGGCCGGCAAGATCGGGCTCGAGCGGCGTGCCGAGGAGCTGGCTCAGGATCGTGAGGTTGAAGGCGGCATATCTCGTTCCGGGCTCGACGCTCGGCTCGAGCGCGGCGCGGTCGCGCCCGACGAACCAGGCGAGCGCGCGAGCGAAGGCCGCCGCGCCTCCTTCGCGCCGCAGATCGGCGACGACGGGCCCGTGAAAGAGACGCTCGTGCCCGGCGCGGTAGAGCGCGGCGAGCATCGAGCCGCCGTCCGAATAGCCGAGGAAGGTCTTGGCCCTCGCCTCGCCGTCCAGCGCCCCGACCGCCCGCTCGGCGATGCGGCAGGAACCGTAGCCGCCGCGCGCGAACCAGACGGCGTCGAACAGCGGATCGTTGGCGACCTCGGCGAGCGCCGCCGCGCGCGCGGCGTCATCGCCGGCGAAATGGCCGCTGCTCGCGAAGCACTGGCGGTGGAAGAAGAGCTCGGGCGCGGCATCGCCATAGAGCGCGCGCGCCGCCGCCCGCGCCTCGTCGGGCAGCTTCTCGTCGATGCGCGAGCTCGGCGCGACGATCGCGATGCGCAGCCTCTTTCCCAGACCCGTCCTCCATTGAAAAGCGGCCCCTTTCCCCATAGGGCGGCGCGGTGGGCTGGACCAAGAGCTACTTTTTCTGCGGCATCGGCGGCAGCGGCATGCTGCCGCTCGCGACCATCCTCAAGGCGCAGGGGCATGAGGTCTCGGGCTCCGACCGGGCGCTCGACCAGGGCCGCAGCGAAGCCAAGTTCGACTGGCTCGCGGCGCGGGGGATGAAGCTCTTCCCCCAGGACGGCAGCGGCATCTCCGGCGGCGACCAGATCCTCGTCGCCTCGGCCGCGGTCGAGGAGCATGTTCCCGACGGCGCCGCCGCCGCCCGGCTCGGCTGCGCGCGGACCAGCCGCGCGGCGCTGCTCGCCGGGCTGTTCAACGCCGCCCCGCAAAGCGTCGCGGTCGGCGGCACCTCGGGCAAATCGACCGTCACCGGCATGCTCGGCTGGATCGCGCATCGGGCGGGCCGCGATCCGACGATCATGAACGGCGCGGTGATGAGGAATTTCGTCGGCGCCGACACGCCCTTCGCGAGCTCGATCGTCGGCGGTGGCGGGCTCTTCGTCAGCGAGGTCGACGAGAGCGACGGCTCGATCGCATTGTTCGATCCGGCCGTCGCGGTGCTCAACAATGTCAGCATCGACCACAAGCCGATCGACGAGCTGCGGGGCCTGTTCGGCGATTTCCTGAAGCGCGCCCGCCGCGCGGTCGTCAACATCGACGATCCCGAGGCGGCGGCGCTCGCCGCGGCGCTGCCGGCCGAAAGGCTCATCGGCTTCGGCTTTTCCGCCAGCGCCCATCTGCGTGGCGCCGGGATCGAGGAGGAGCCGCTCGCGGTCGCCTTCACCGCCAGCGAGGGCGACGAGAGCGTCCGCCTGCGGCTCGGCCTGCCCGGGCGCCACAATGCCGCCAACGCGCTCGCCGCGCTCGCCGCCGCGCAGGCCGCCGG
>JBHJHL010000077.1:0-8917 GCA_050330935.1 Sphingomonadaceae bacterium
CCGCCCCCCCCCCCCCCCCCCCCCCCCCCCCCCCCCCCCCCCCCCCCCCCCCCCCCCCCCCCCCCCCCCCCCCCCCCCCCCCCCCCCCCCCCCCCACGGCTGCGGCGGCTCGATGCCGCCGAAGACCTTTGCGCCGGCCAATCACCCTCCCCACCCCCACCCCTCCCCTGAAGGGGAGGGGCTTGACCGTTCACCCTCCCCGCAACAGCCCCACCGCGGCGTCGCGCTCCATCAGGTAGAGCAGCACCCGCGCCGCCTGACCACGCTCGCCTTCGATGCCGCCGTCGCGGTCGATGAGGAGCCGCGCATCGTCGGTCGCCGGGCCGATAAGCTCGGCGATCGTCTCCGGGTCGGCGAGCCGGAACTGCGCTTCGCCCGACTGGCGCGTGCCCAAAATCTCGCCCGCGCCGCGCAGCTTCAGGTCCTCCTCGGCGATGCGGAAGCCGTCGCTGGTCTCGCGCATCAGCGCGAGCCGCCGGCGCGCCGTCTCGCTCAGCGCAGTGCCGCGCAGCAGCAGGCAGACCGAGCGCTCGCCGCCGCGCCCCACCCGCCCGCGCAGCTGGTGGAGCTGGGCGAGGCCGAAGCGCTCGGCCTGCTCGACGATCATCAGGCTCGCCTGCGGCACGTCGACGCCGACCTCGATCACCGTGGTCGCGACCAGCACCGCGATCCCGCCGGCCTGGAAGCGGGCCATGACCTTGTCCTTCTCCGGCCCCTTCATCCGGCCGTGGACCAGGCCGACCTTGTCGCCGAAGCGGACTTTCAGCGCCGCCGCCCGCGCTTCGGCCGCGGCGCGGTCGCTCGCCTCGCTCTCCTCGACCAGCGGACACACCCAGAAGGCCCGGCCTCCCGCCTCGATATGACGGCCCAGCCCCGCGACCACCTCGTCGAGCCGTTCGAGGCTGGTGACGCGGGTTTCAATGGGCTTGCGCCCCGGCGGCATCTCGTCGAGGCGGCTGACGTCCATTTCCCCATAATGGGCGAGGGTGAGCGTGCGCGGGATCGGGGTCGCCGTCATGACGAGGAGATGCGGCGGCCGTTCGGCCTTTTCGGCGAGCATCATGCGCTGGGCGACGCCGAAGCGGTGCTGCTCGTCGACGACGGCGAGGCCGAGGCGCTTGTAGGCGACCTTCTGCTGGAAGATCGCATGGGTGCCGACGAGCATGTCGATAGAACCGTCGGCAAGCCCCATCAGCGTCGATTCGCGCGCCCTGCCCTGATCGCGCCCAGTGAGGATGGAAAGAGTGACCGGCACGCCCGACAGCATCGAACGCAGCGTCTCGAAATGCTGGCGGGCGAGGATTTCGGTCGGCGCGAGCAACGCCGCCTGCGCGCCGGCCTCGACCGCGACCAGCATCGCCATCAGCGCGACCCAGGTCTTGCCCGATCCGACATCGCCCTGGAGCAGGCGGAGCATCGGCGCCTGCTGCGCCATGTCACCCTCGATCTCCCCGATCGTGCGCTGTTGCGCCCCGGTCGGCGCGAAGGGGAGCTTCAGCTTCTTGCGCAGCCGCCCGTCGCCGGCGAGCGGCACGCCGCGCCGCCGCCGCGCCGAGGCGCGCACGAGGGTGAGGGCGAGCTGGTTGGCGAACACCTCGTCATAGGCGAGCCGGCTCCGCGCCGCCTTGTCGGCGGGATCGCGATGGGCCGTCTCCAGCGCTTGCGCCCAGCCCGGCCAGCCGCGCCGGTCGAGCAGGCTCGGCTCGATCCATTCGGCAAGATCGGGACGGCGCTCGAGCCCCTGCCCGGCGAGCTGGGAAAGGCGCTTGTTTGTCAACCCTTCGGACAGCGGATAGACGGGCTCGCGCAAGGGGATCGCCTCGGCCTCTTCCGGCTTCACGACGATGTCGGGATGGACGATCTGGAGCTCCTGCCCGTAAAGGTCGAGCCGGCCCGAGACCGCCTTCGCCTCGCCCAGCGGAAACTGCTTCTTCGCCCAGCCGGGATTGTTGAAATAGGTGAGGGTGAGATAATTGCCTTGCGCGTCGGTCGCGAGCACGCGGAACGGGCTTTTCGGGCCGCCCTGGCGATAGTCGACCGGCGTGACGGTGACGACCACGACCTGCCCCGCATCCTTCATGTCGAGCGTCTCGACCTTCTTCCGGTCGATCCAGCCGGTCGGCAGGTGGAAGATGAGATCGACGACCCGTTCGAGCCTGAGACGCTTCAGCGGCTTGGCGAGCTTGGGTCCGACGCCCTTCAGCGCCTCGATTTCGGCGAACAGCGGATTGAGAATGGCCGGGCGCATCGCTAGATCACCCGTTCGTAGCCCAAGCCGACAGGCGCTGCCAGCGCCCGCCGGCCGATCGCTCATGGGAGTCCGCATGGACCGCGCCGCCCGCCTCCGCCGTATCCATTTCCGCGCCTGGCACCGCGGCACGCGCGAGGCCGACATTCTGATCGGCGGTTTCTGCGACGCCCATGCCTGGGCGATGTCGGATGCCGAGCTCGCCTGGTTCGAGGCGCTGCTCGAGGAGCAGGACGTCGACATCATGGCCTGGGCGATCGGCCGCGCGGCCCCGCCCGCGCGCCTCGCCGGGCCGATGATGGAGCGGCTCAAGGTGCTGGATTATATCGAGATTCCCGAATGAACGACATAACGCTTCGCCCGACTCAGGAAAAGGAAAACCTCCGCAAGATCCTCGCCGCCGAAACGCCGCTCACGTTCGCCGGCGCGCCGGCCGGCTTCCTGCCGCTGCTTGCCGCCGACCTCGCCCGCACGGCGACAGAAAGGCAGGCGCGCGCCGTCTTCATCGCGCCCGAAGAGGCCGAGATGCGCGCCATCGCCGAGGCCGCGCGCTATTTCGCGCCCGAGCTTCGGACCCATTGCCTTCCCGCTTGGGACTGCCTGCCCTATGATCGCGCCTCGCCGTCGCTGCGCGCGACCTCCGAGCGGCTGGCGACGCTCCACGCGCTCCGGGAAAAGCCCGACGGGCCCGAGCTGATCGTCACCACCGCGGCGGCCGCGACCCAGCGCACCCTCACCCCCTTCCGCATCCGACAGCTCGCCGCGACGCTGGAGCCCGGCGCGCGCATCGATCTCGACAGCCTCGCCGAACTGCTGCAGGCGAACGGCTATCAGCGCGCCGACACCGTCCACGACGCCGGCGAATATGCGATCCGCGGCGGCATCGTCGATCTTTTCCCGGCGGGCGAAGAAGAGGCGCTCAGGCTCGACTTCTTCGGCGACGAGATCGAGACGATGCGCCGCTTCGACCCCGCGAGCCAGCGCAGCACCGGCAAGGCGGAACGTTTCGAGCTGCTGCCCGCGTCGGAAACGCTGCTCGACGCCGAGCGCGTCAGGCGCTTCCGCTCGGCCTATCGCGAGAAGTTCGGCGCCACCGCGACCGGCGATCCGCTCTACAAGGCGGTCTCCGAAGGGCGGCGCCTCGCCGGCATCGACCATTGGCTGCCCTTGTTCGAGGACCAGCTCGCGACGCTGTTCGACCATCTTTCAGGGGACGCGCTGATCGTCCGCGAGGCCGGGGTGCCGCAGGCCGTCGAGCAGCGCTTCGAGGCGATCGCCGACTATCACGCGAACCGCCTCCGCGCGCAGTCGGCCGAGCCGGGCAGCTACCGCCCGCTCGCGCCCGACGCGCTCTATCTGGCGCGCGAGGAATGGGAGGCGCTGGTCGCCGCCCGCGCGATCCACCTCACCTCCCCCTTCCCCGAGCCCGAATCGGACCGGGCGGTCGATTTCGGCGTCGCCGCGGCGCGCGATTTCGCGCCCGAGCGCGCGCAAGGGGCCAATGTCTACGAGGCGGTCGTCGCCCATGTCGATGCCGAGCGGCGCGCCGGGCGCAAGGTCGTGCTGGCGAGCTACAGCGTCGGCGCGCGCGAGCGCCTCAAGGGCCTGCTCAAGGAGCATGGCCTCAAAAAGCTCGCCGAGGCGGAAAGCTGGCAGGAGGCGCAATCGGTTCCTGCTGTCGCCCTCGCCGTCCTCCCGCTCGGCCACGGTTTCACGACCTCGGACATCGCCCTCCTCACCGAGCAGGACATGCTCGGCGACCGCCTCGTGCGCCGGCGGAAGCGCCGCAAGTCGGCCGACGCCTTCCTCGCCGAGCTCGCCACCCTCTCGCCCGGCGATCTCGTCGTCCATGCCGAGCATGGCATCGGCCGCTACGAGGGGCTCACCCAGATCCCGGTCCAGACCAGCCCGCACGACTGCGTGGCGCTTCATTATGCCGGCGGCGACAAGCTCTATGTCCCGGTCGAGAATATCGACATCCTCTCGCGCTACGGCAGCGAGGCCGACGCGGTGACGCTCGACCGGCTCGGCGGCGAGGCCTGGCAGCGGCGCAAGGCGAAGATGAAGGAGCGCATCCGCGAGATCGCCCACGAGCTCATCGCCACCGCCGCCAGGCGCGCGCTGCGCCCCGCCGACGCCGCAGCGCCCGACACCGGCTATGCCGCCTTCGCCGACCGCTTCCCCTATGAGGAGACCGAGGACCAGGACCGCGCGATCGACGAGGTGATCGCCGATCTTTCCGCCGGCAGGCCGATGGACCGGCTGGTCTGCGGCGATGTCGGCTTCGGCAAGACCGAGGTCGCGCTGCGCGCCGCCTTCGTCGCCGCCATGGCGGGCATGCAGGTCGCGATGGTCTGCCCGACGACACTGCTCGTCCGTCAGCATTATCAGACATTCTGCGAGCGTTTCCGCGGCTTTCCGGTCGAGATCGGCCGCCTCTCGCGGCTCGTCCCCGCGGCCGAGGCGAAGAAGGTGAAGGAAGGGCTCGCCTCGGGCCGGATCGACATCGTCATCGGCACCCATGCCCTCCTCGCCAGGAGCGTCGGTTTCAGGCGGCTCGGCCTCGTCATCGTCGACGAGGAGCAGCGCTTCGGCGTCACCCACAAGGAGAGGCTCAAGGCGTTGAAAGCCGACGTCCATGTGCTGACGCTGACCGCGACGCCGATCCCGCGCACGCTGCAGATGGCGATGGCGGGCATCCGCGAGCTTTCGGTCATCCAGACGCCGCCGGTCGACCGCCTCGCCGTCCGCACCTATGTCATGCCCTGGGACCCCGTCGTCGTCCGCGAGGCGCTGCTGCGCGAGCATTATCGCGGCGGGCAAAGCTTCTTCGTCGCGCCGCGCGTCGCCGACCTGCCCGACATCGAGGCGTTCCTGCGCGAGGACGTGCCCGAGGTGAGCTTCGTCACCGCCCATGGCCAGATGGCCGCGCGCGCGGTCGAGGAGCGCATGGCGGCCTTCTACGACAGGCAATATGACGTGCTCTTGTCGACCACGATCGTCGAATCGGGGCTCGACATCCCGTCGGCGAACACGCTCGTCGTCCACCGCGCCGACCGTTTCGGCCTCGCCCAGCTCTATCAGCTGCGCGGCCGCGTCGGCCGCTCGAAGGCGCGCGCCTATGCCTATCTCACGACGCCGCCCTCGCGCGCGCTCACCGAGGGCGCCGACAAGCGCCTGCAGGTGCTCGCCAACCTCGATTCGCTGGGCGCCGGCTTCCAGCTCGCGAGCCACGACCTCGACCTGCGCGGCGCCGGCAATCTTTTGGGCGACGAGCAGTCGGGCCATATCAGGGAGGTGGGCTTCGAGCTCTACCAGTCGATGCTCGAGGACGCGATCGTCGCCGCCAAGGCCGGCGATGCCGGGCTGGAGGCGGCCGACGGCGATTTCTCGCCGCAGATCAGCGTCGACGCGCCGATCCTCATCCCCGACGACTATGTCCCCGATCTCGACCTTCGCATGGGGCTCTACAGGCGCATCAACGAGCTCGAGACGCGCGAGGATATCGAGGCCTTCGCCGCCGAGCTCATCGACCGCTTCGGCCCGCTGCCCGATGCCACCGCCAATCTCCTCAAGATCATCGAGATCAAGCTCAACTGCAAGAAGGCGTGCATTTCCAAGCTCGACGTCGGCCCGAAGGGCGCGCTCGTCCACTTCCACAAGGACAGCTTCCCCAATGTCGAAGGCCTCATCGCCTATGCCGCCGAGCGCCAGGGCATCGCCAAGCTGCGGCCCGACAACAAGCTCGTCATCAGCCGCGGCTGGCCGGACCCGGGGGCGCGGCTCAACGGCGCGCTGCAGCTCTCCAAGGGTCTCGCGAAGCTCGCCGCCTAGGGCTCCCCTACCCCGGCGTACGCCGGAATACTCGGTGCTTCGTACCCCGGCGGAAGCCGGGGCCCAGCGGCGCGACGGGTGATGCTGGATTCCGGCGTGCGCCGGAATACATTACAATCCATGAGCGAAATCATCGCCGCCGCGCTGTGGGCGATTCTCCTCGGCGGGCTCGGCGGCCTGCTGACCGACATCGGCCCCTGGTACCGCCAGCTCGAAAAGCCGGCCTGGCAGCCGCCCGACTGGCTGTTCGGCCCCGCCTGGACGATCATCCTCGGCCTTGCCGCCTGGGCGGCGGTGCTCGCCTGGCGCGGCGCGCCCGATGGCGCGGCGCGGGCCGACATCGTCATCGTCTATGCGGTGAACTTCGTCTTTCACCTGCTGTGGTCGCCGCTGTTCTTCAAATGGAGGCGGCCCGACTGGGCGCTCGTCGAAGTCGTGTTCCTGTGGTTCTCGGTGCTGGCGATACTGATAGTCGCCGCCCGCCACAGCGACGCCGCCTTCTGGATGATCCTGCCCTATCTCCTCTGGGTCAGCTTCGCCGCTTTCCTCAACTGGAAGATCGTGCGGCTCAACCGCCCCTTCGCCCGTCAGTCGTCCTGAGCGCGAACGAGCTCGGCCAGCCGCCTGGAATCGACCGGCGGCGAGCACAGATAGCCCTGGTAGAAGTCGCACCCCTCCTCGGCGAGCAGGCGCTTCTGCTCCTCGCTTTCCACCCCTTCGGCGACCACGGCGAGGCCGATGTCCCTGGCGATGCGGATGACGCCCCGCACGATCGCCCGGTCGCGCGCGTTGCCGGCTATGTCGCGCGAGAAATGCTTGTCGATCTTGAGGCAGTCGAGCGGCAGGTTCTTGAGATAGGCGAGGCTCGAATAGCCGGTGCCGAAATCGTCGATCGCGATCTTGAGCCCGGCCTCGCGCAGCCGCGACAATATCGCCGCCGCCTCGGCGATGTCGCCGATCAGGCCGCCCTCGGTCACCTCGAGGGTGAGCCGCGCGGGATCCAGTCCCGATTGCTCGACGATGTCGAGGAAATGCGCCGCGAAGCCCGAGGCGGCGATGTCGGCGGCGGTGACGTTGACCGCGACGGTGAGATGCGAAAGCGCGTCGGGCCAGGACATCGCCTCGGCGAGCGCCTTGCGGTGGATGTGGGTCGAAAGCTCGACCAACGATCCCGCCCGCGGGGCGACGGCGAACAGGGTGCCGGCGCCCAGCTGGCCGTGCTCGGGATGGCGCCAGCGCACCAGCGCCTCGACGCCCGCGATGCGGTCGGTCGCGAACGCCACCTGGGGCTGGAACAGCAGCGCGATCTCGTCGTCGTCGAGCGCCCGGCGCAGCTCGCCGTGCAGCGGCGGCTCGATTTCGCGCCGCTGGCGGCGGTTTTTCATCGGCGAGACCTGTTTCACCCGCTTTTCTTACCCGCTGCGAGGATCGGTGCCAATCGAGCAAAGGTCGAATGGCCCGCGCTGGAACATCGCTCGCCTTGCCGCCGCCCCGCGAAGCCCCTAGCAAAGCGCGGACGATGCAGCGCTCCCCCGAAAAGCCGATGGCGCTCGCCGCCTCGCCCTCCGAAGCCGCGCAGGCGGCCGAGGCGCTGTTGCGCGAACGCTACGCCTTCGTGCCGAAGGAGGAGGCGGAGCTGATCGTCGCGCTGGGCGGCGACGGCTTCCTGCTCCAGACGCTGCACGATCTGCTGGCGCGCGGCGAGCTGTGCCCGGTGTTCGGGATGAACCGCGGCACGGTGGGCTTCCTCATGAACGACTGGCGTCTCGACGGTCTCGCCGAAAGGCTCGACGATGCCCGCGCCTTCACCGTCCATCCGCTCGCCATGCGCGCCGAGACCGTGGCCGGGGAAACGGTGACGAGCCCGGCGATCAACGAGGTCTCGCTGCTGCGCGAGACGCGGCAGACGGCGCGCATCGAGGTCGCCGTCAACGGCCGGGTGGTGATGCCCGAAATGCTCTGCGACGGGGTGCTGGTCGCCACCCCGGCCGGCTCGACCGCCTATAATCTTTCCGCCCAGGGGCCGATCCTGCCGCTCGGATCGAGGATCATCGCCCTGACGCCGATCAGCCCTTTCCGTCCCCGCCGCTGGCGCGGCGCGCTGCTGCCGGACGACACGCGGATCGATTTTCGCGTGCTCGACGCCGAAAAGCGGCCGGTCTCGGCGGTCGCCGATCAGGTCGAGGTGCGCGAGGTCGCCGCAGTCGAGGTCGGGATCGACAAGTCGCTTCCGCTCACCCTCCTGTTCGATCCCGAGCATGCGCTCGACGAGCGCATCACCATGGAGCAGTTCGCGATCTGACGGGCTTGCGAGGCAGGCGGTCGGCAGCCTTCCGGGCGCTTGCAGTTTGCGGAACAGTGCTGATATAGGCGCCGCTTCGCCAGCGAGGCTGCTCCCCGGTAGCTCAGCGGTAGAGCAACCGGCTGTTAACCGGTTGGTCGATGGTTCGAATCCGTCCCGGGGAGCCAGCCGGCGCGGCGCTGTCCCAAAAAGGGCTGGCCACCGGCGCCGCAATCCCCGATTGTGCCCGCCAAGAGAGCTGGATGGCGGCCCTGAACCATCTCTATCGCGTGCTCGGCGTGTCCCCGACGGCCAGTCAGGCCGAGATCGAGGCCGCCTACCGGACGCTGATGAAGCGCTTCCACCCCGATCTCCATCCGCGCGACGCCGGGCGCGCCGGCGCGCGCAGCGCCGAGATCAACGACGCCTATCGCGTGCTCGGCAACCGCGAGCGGCGGGCGCGCTACGATGCCGCCCAGCGCGCCGCGCAGAACGCCGCGCTCGCCGTCGAGAGGGCGGCGCCCAGGCGCAAGTCGATGCGCCGCCAGCGCGCC
>JBHJHL010000078.1:0-29016 GCA_050330935.1 Sphingomonadaceae bacterium
GGCGATCGGCCGCTGGGAGCGGGCGCGCGACATCGCCGCCGCCGCGCCGCGCCTGTCGCTCGATCCCAGGGCGACCGTGTTCGAGCTCGCCAGCCTCGTCGCCGGGCTTGCCGAAGCGCAGGCGGAAGGGGAGGACAAGCCCGCCCCGCCCCGCTAAGGCCGTCCCTCATGGCCGAGCCCTTCTACATCACCAAGGCGATCGACTATCCCAACGCCCGCCCGCATATCGGCCATGTCTACGAGGCGGTCGCCACCGACGCCATCGCCCGCTTCCAGCGCCTTTCCGGGCGCGACGTGCGCTTTCTCGCCGGCACCGACGAGCATGGCCTCAAAATGGCCCAGGCGGCGCGCGCGCGGGGGATCGCCCCGGCCGAGCTCGCGGCCGAGATGTCCGCCTGCTTCAGGGCGATGTCGGACCGCTTCTGCGTCGGCTATGATCGCTTCATCCGCACCACCGACGCCGACCATGTCGCCGCCAGCCAGGCGATCTGGAAGGCGATGGAAGCGGGCGGCGACCTTTATCTCGATCGCTACGAAGGCTGGTATTCGGTCCGCGACGAGGCCTATTATGACGAGAAGGAGCTTCTCGCCGGCGACGATGGCGCAAAGCTCTCGCCGCAGGGAACGCCGGTCGAATGGACCGCCGAGGAAAGCTGGTTCTTCCGCCTGTCGCGCTACCGGGAGCGTCTGCTCGACCATTATCGCGCCAATCCCGGCTTCATCCGCCCCGAGAGCCGCCGCAACGAGGTGCTGCGCTTCGTCGAGAGCGGCCTTTCGGACCTGTCGGTCTCGCGCACCAGCTTCGACTGGGGGGTGCCGGTGCCGGGCAGCGAGAGCCATGTCATGTATGTCTGGGTCGACGCGCTCGCCAACTATCTGACCGGGGCCGGCTATCCCGAAAAGGGCGAGCTCTACGATCGCTATTGGCCGGCCGATCTCCACATCATCGGCAAGGACATCGTCCGCTTCCACGCCGTCTACTGGCCCGCCTTCCTGATGTCGGCCGGGCTGCCGCTGCCGAAATGCGTGTTCGGCCACGGCTTCGTCATGCACCGCGGCGAGAAGATGTCGAAATCCTCGGGCAACGTCGTCGATCCGATGGCGCTCGCCGACTGGGCGGGGGTCGATGCGATCCGCTATTTCCTGCTGCGCGAAATCAGCTTCGGCCAGGACGGCAGCTACAGCGCCGAGGCGATCGTGGCGCGCGTCAACGCAGATCTCGCCAACAGCTTCGGCAATCTCGCCCAGCGCAGCCTGTCCTTCATCGCCAGGAATCTGGACGGCGGGCTTCCCCGGCCGGGCACCGCCGCGCCCGCCGACGAGGAGCTGCGCGAGGCGGTCGGGCGGGCGACGCGCGAGGAGCTGCCGGAAAATTTCGCCAAGCTCGCGCTCACCCAAGGGATCGAGGCCTGGCTCAAGGCGGTCTCCGCCTGCAACCAGTATATCGACGCCGAGGCGCCCTGGATGCTCAGGAAGAGCGATCCGGAGCGCATGGAAACGGTGCTCGCGACGCTCTACGCGGCGATCTGGGACCTTGCGGTCGCGATCCGGCCGGTGATCCCCTCATCGGCCGAGAAGCTCCTCGACATGATGGGCGTGCCGCGGGACGAGCGCGACTATGCCGCGCTCGCCGATCCCGAGCGCTATCCCCGCCTCGCCGCGTCGGGCTTCGCGCTCGTGCCGCCGACTCCCGTCTTCCCCCGCCTCGAGCCGCCGCCTGAAGAATAGGGACGGTCCCCTCGTCCCCCTTTTTCCGGTGCCCGCTTGCGGGGAGGGGAGGGCATGGCCAGATAGGCTTGCCCATGCTCGTCGACAGCCACTGCCACCTCAATTACGAAGGCCTCGTCGAGGACCAGGCCGGGGTGCTCGCGCGCGCCCGCGCCGCCGGGGTGGTCGCGATGCTCAACATCTCGACCCGCGAGGCGGAATGGGACGATGTCCTCGCCACCGCGACGCGCGAGCCCGACGTCATGGCCTCGGTCGGCATCCACCCGCACGAGGCCGACGCCCATCCGCATGTCGATGCCGGAACGCTGATCGCGCGCGCCGTGCAACCGGACGTTATCGGCATCGGCGAATCGGGGCTCGACTATCATTACGACAATTCGGACCGCGCCAATCAGCGGCGGAGCTTTCGCGCCCATATCGCCGCCGCGCGCAAGACCGGCCTGCCGCTCATCGTCCATATGCGCGATGCCGAGGAGGACGCGGCCGCGATCCTCGCCGAGGAAATGGGGAAGGGCGCCTTTCCCGGCCTCATCCACTGCTTCACCGCGAGCGCCGCTTTCGCGAGGATCGCGCTCGATCTCGGCCTCTACGTCTCGATCTCGGGGATCGTCACCTTCAGGAATGCGCGCGACCTGCAGGCGGTCGCCAGGGAGCTGCCGCTCGAGCGCCTGCTCGTCGAGACCGACGCGCCCTTCCTCGCCCCGGTGCCGCATCGCGGCAGGACCTGCGAGCCGGCCTTCGTCGCCGACACCGCCGCCTTCCTCGCCGAGCTTCGCGGCGAGCCCGTCGCGCGGATCGCCGAGGCGACCACCGCCAACTTTTTCGCGCTTTTCGCCAGGGCCCGCCAACTTTCGGGCACCGAAAGCAAACTTCCGTGAACATCCGCATCCTGGGCTCGGGCACCTCCTCGGGCGTGCCCCGGGTCGGCAATGACTGGGGCGCGTGCGATCCCGGAAACCCCAGAAACCTGCGGACGCGCGCTTCGATCCTCGTGCGCGCGGGTGGTCGCGCCATCCTCGTCGACACCAGTCCCGATCTGCGCGCGCAGCTGCTCGCCGCCAGGGTCGCCGCGGTCGACGCGGTGATCTGGACCCACGACCATGCCGATCATTGCCACGGCATCGACGATCTGCGCCAGCTCTTCCACGCCCGCGGCCGGCCGGTCGAAGCCTATGCCCGGGCCGACACGCTGGCCTCGCTCAAGACACGCTTCGCCTACGCCTTCGAGGGCAAGGACGGCTATCCGCCGCTCGCCGCCGGCCACGAGCTGCCCGACGCGATCGGGATCGGGCCCGTCGCGGTGCGGGTCGCCGATCAGCCGCACGGGACGGCGAACTCGGCCGGCCTGCGCTTCGACGCGGCCGGGAAATCATGCGCCTATTCGACGGACTTCAACGACTTGACGAAGGAAATGGCGGATTTGTTCGAAGGGGTCGACCTGTGGATCGTCGATTGCCTGCGCCGCCGGCCCCATCCCACCCATCCGCATCTCGGGCTCGTGCTCGAATGGGTCGAAAGGCTTGAACCGGCCCGCGCGGTCTTGACCCATCTCGACCAGTCGATGGATTATGCGACGCTCGCGGCCGAGCTGCCCGAAACTATCGAGCCCGGCTATGACGGCATGGAGATAGACTTGTGAACGGTGGCGAACAAGCCCTTCATTTCATTTATCTAATGGGCTGGCTCGTCTTGGTCGTCAGCGCCCTTGCCGTGCATCGCGTGCCGATGGCCAGGGGGCTCCGGATGTTCGCCGTCTGGGCGCTCATCTTCGTCGCCGTCTTCGCCGCCTTCGCGCTGCGCGAGGATTTCGCCAGCCTCGGCCGCCATGTGCTGATGGAGGCGCGCGGCGGGGCGGTGGAGGAGGGGGAGACGATCCGCATCCGCCAGTCGGCCGACGGCCATTTCTGGGCCGACGGGACGATCAACGGCGCGCCGGTGCGCTTCCTCATCGACAGCGGCGCGACGACGACGAGCATCTCGGCCGAGACCGCGCGGCGGGCGGGAATCGAGGGCGGCGGCGCCTTTCCGGCGATGGTCCAGACCGCCAACGGCCGCGTCGCCGTCGAGCGCGCCCGGGCCGAGGAGATCCGCATCGGGCCGATCGTGCGCGAGGATGTCGCCGTCCATGTCAGTCCGGCCTTCGCCGGCATGAACGTGCTCGGCATGAACTATCTGTCCTCGCTGTCGGGCTGGGGCGTGGAGGGCAAGTGGCTCCTCCTGCGGCCGTGACCGGCCGGGCTCGCCCTCTGTGGCCGTGCCGTGGCCCGCGGATTTCACCTCGCGGCCGTGACGGGGCGGGGCTCGTGCTGCGGCCGTGCCGTGACAGGCCGGGCTCATCCCGCGGCCGGGACGGACCGGGCTCATCATGCGCCTTCGCCAGGCCGGCTCATCCTGCCGCCGTGAACGGCCGGGCTCGCCTGCGGGCCGTGACGGCTGGGGCCCATCCCGCGGCCGTGACAGGCCGGGCTCGGCTTGCGTCTTCTGTGACCGGCTGGTTTGCATCCCCGGCCGTGACGGGCTGCGGGCCCCCTTAGGGGCGACGCATCCCGGCATCGCCCCCGGAGCCGGACCCGAACCGGACAACATTTAACATAATATATATTATCGCACTGGAACCTCGATGTCACGCTCCGCGCAACCTTCGCCAACTTCCGCCCTCGCCCGCCTCGCCGCCATCATGCGCAGGCTGCGCGCCCCGGACGGCTGCCCCTGGGACCGCGCGCAGAGCTTCGCCACCATCGCCCCCTATACGGTCGAGGAAGCCTATGAGGTCGCCGACGCGATCGAGCGCGACGACATGGCGAGCCTGCGCGACGAGCTCGGCGACCTCCAGCTCCAGATCGTCTATCACGCGGTGATGGCCGAGGAGATCGGCGCCTTCACGCTCGCTGACGTGCTCGACTCCATTTGCGCCAAGATGGTCCGCCGCCATCCGCATGTCTTTGGCGATACGGGCGAAAGCCCGGGCTGGGAAGCGCTCAAGGCGGCCGAGCGCGCGCGCGGCGCGGACGGGAGCGCGCTCGCCGGGGTCGCCCGCGCGCTGCCGGCGCTGAAGCGCGCCGAAAAGCTGCAGAAGCGCGCCGCCGGGGTCGGTTTCGACTGGCCCGACGCTGCCGGCCCGCGCGCCAAGATCGACGAGGAGCTCTGCGAGCTCGACGCCGCCGAGACCGCCGGGGAGCGCGAGGCCGAGCTCGGCGATCTCCTCTTCTCGGCGGTCAATCTCGCCCGCCATTTAGGCATCGACCCCGAGGCCGCGCTGTGCCGCGCCAACCGCCGCTTCGAGGCGCGCTTTCGCCGTCTCGAGGCGAAGGCCGACCGGCCCTTGGGAGAGCTCGATCCCGCTGCGCTCGAGACGCTTTGGCAGCGCGCCAAGGCCGAAGCCTAGAGGAAATTGGCGTCAAAACGCGCCCAGGCGCTGTCCGAAAGACGCACCTTGTAGGTCGCCTCGAGCCCGTTCAGCCGCGACTCCACCACCTCGCCATTGGCGTGCAGCCAGGCGATCGCTTCCCCTTCGCCCGCCGCCAGCTTGACCTCGCGCACCGCCATGCCCGCGCGCAGCCGACCGGCGATCCGGGCGCCGAGCTCCTCTATCCCCTCCCCGCCGAGAGCCGAGACCGGCACCGCGCCGCGCTTGCGGGCTTCATCCCCAAGCCCCGTCCGCTCGGACCCGCTCAGCAGATCGATCTTGTTCCACGCCTCGATCACCGGCGCGCCCCCTTCCCCGAGGGGTCCGATCTCCTCGAGCACGCGCTCGACATCCATCCGCTGCGCCTCGCTGTCGGGATGGGAGATGTCGCGGACATGGACGAGCAGGTCGGCCGAGACGACCTCTTCCAGGGTGGCGCGGAAGGCGGCGACGAGCTGGGTCGGCAGGTCGGAGATGAAGCCCACCGTGTCGGAAAGGATCGCCTTGTCGAAGCCGGCCAGCGGAAAGCGCCGCATGGTGGGGTCGAGGGTCGCGAAAAGCTGGTCCTCGGCCTTGACGTCAGCCTCGGTCATACGGTTGAAAAGCGTCGATTTTCCTGCGTTGGTATAGCCGACGAGCGCGATCACCGGCCAGGGCGCGCGGCGGCGGCGGGCGCGGTGGAGTCCGCGGGTGCGGGCGACCTGCTCGAGCTCGCGGCGGATGCGCGCCATGCGGTCGCGGATGAGCCGCCGGTCGGCCTCGATCTGGGTTTCGCCGGGCCCGCCAAGAAAACCGAAGCCGCCGCGCTGGCGCTCGAGATGGGTCCAGCTCCTCACCAGCCTGCCCGCCTGATAGTCGAGGTGCGCGAGCTCGACCTGCAGCCGGCCTTCGGCGGTCGCCGCGCGCTCGCCGAAGATTTCGAGGATGAGCCCGGTGCGGTCGATGACCTTGAGCTCGAGCGCTTCCTCCAGATTCTTCTGCTGCACCGGGCTGATCGCGGCATCGACGATGAGCAGCTCGGCCCCGGTCTCCCGCGCCGTCCCGGCGGCTGCCTCGATCTGACCGGCGCCGAACAGCGTCGCCGGCTTGGGCCTGCGCACCCGCATGACGCGCTTGTCGGCTATGACGATGCCGATCGCCGCGGCGAGACCGGCTGCCTCTTCGAGGCGGGCCTCGGCGTCGCGGCGGGGATCGACCGCATAGTCGGGAAGCAGGAGGATCGCGCGGGCGCCGCGTCTCACGTCGGCGGCGGCGGTGCGCTCGAATATCGTCAGTCCCCGCTCTCCTGCCCGGGCTTGTCCTCCTCGCCCGAAATCTTGACCGGCTCGTCGGGCTGGATGGTCGAGATCGCGTGCTTGTAGACGAGCTGCGACAGGCGATCGCGCCTCAGCAGCATGCAGAACAGGTCGAAGGCGGCGATCTCCCCCTGAAGCATGACGCCGTTGATGAGAAACATGGTGACCGGGGTTTCGGCATTGCGCACCGCGCCAAGGAAGCTCTCCTGGAGGAGCTGCGGCTTCCTTGCCGCCTCCTGGTCGGCGAAGGCGTCGTCGATATCGGCGGTGTCGATGGGCTGGGCCGGCATGATCGTGGAAATCGCATGTTTATAGACGAGCTGGGCCTGGCCCTCGCGGCGCAGCAGAACCGAAAAATTGTCGAACCAGCTGATCACGCCCTGCAGCTTGACGCCCTTGACGAGGAACATCGTCACCGACGTTTTGGACCGCCGTACGCTGTTCAGGAAGAGGTCCTGCAGATTGTTGGATTTCTCGGCCATGCCAGCCGTCTCCCTCTCGGCTCGGTTTTGCACGCTCCCCTTTCATGCGAACGCGCCGCGACTCCGCGCGCCATGCAGGGCCAGCCTATCATGTCCTGAGGGCTTTGGTTACCCGGCGAGGACTATTCGTCTCCCGCGGCGCGCTTTTCGGCCAGGCCCAGGGCCTTGAGCTTGCGATGGAGCGCCGAGCGCTCCATGCCGATGAACATCGCGGTGCGCGATATATTGCCGGAAAAGCGGCGGATCTGGACCTTGAGATATTCGCGCTCGAAGCTTTCGCGCGCCTCGCGCAGGGGCGTGCCCATGATCGCCTTGGCCGCGGTGCCGGGATTGATCCGCTCCTGCTCGCCGAGAATCTCGGGCGGCAGCATGTCGATATCGATTCTGGCCCTGCGCTCGCCGGGAGCGAGGATGATGGTGCGCTCGATGACGTTGCGCAGCTGGCGCACATTGCCCGGCCAGTCATAGGCCTGCAGCGCGGCCATCGCATCCTCGGCGATCTCGGGCGTCGAGACCCGCAGCTCGACGGCATAGCGGGCGGCGAAATGGGCGGCGAGCGCGGGAATATCCTCGTGTCGCTCGGCGAGCGGGGGAATCGCGACTGGCACGACGTTCAGGCGATAGAACAGGTCCTCGCGAAAGCGGCCCTCGGCGATCTCCTCGGCGAGCCGGCGCCCGGTCGAGGACACCACCCGCACATCGACCTTGACCATCCGCTGGCCGCCGACGCGGGTATAGCTCTGGTCGGTGAGGACGCGCAGGATCCGCGCCTGGGTCGGCATCGGCATGTCGGCGATCTCGTCGAGGAACAGCGTCCCGCCATGCGCCTGCTCGAGCAGCCCGGGACGGACGAGCTCGCCGCCCTCCTCGATGCCGAAGAGCTCCTCCTCGACGCGCTCGGGCGTCATCCGCGCGGCGCTGACGACGATGAAGGGCGCCTCAGCGCGCGGGCTCCAGTTGTGGAGCAGCCGCGCCGCCACCTCCTTGCCGACGCCGGCGGGGCCGGTGATCATCACCCGGCTGCCTGTCGCCGCCACCCGCTTCAGCGTCGCCCGCACGCCGTTGATCGCCGCGCTGCTGCCCTTGAGCTCGGTTTCGTCGCCGAGCTTGGCGCGCAGATTCTCGTTCTCCCTGCGCAGTCGCTCGGTCTCCGTGGCGCGCGAGACGAGGTGGAGAAGATGCTCGGCCTCGAACGGCTTCTCGATGAAATCGACCGCTCCCTGGCGGATCGCGGCGACCGCGGTGTCGAGATTGCCGTGGCCCGAGATCATCAGCACCGGCAGCGACGGATCGCGCCGCTTGACGTCCTCGAGCAGCTGCAGCCCGTCGAGCTTCGAGCCTTGCAGCCATACGTCGAGCAGCAGCAGCGAAGGCCGCCGTTCGGCGAGCGCGGCGAGCGCCTCGTCGCTGTCGGCCGCGGCGCGGGTGTTGTAGCCCTCATCGTCGAGAACCCCCGCGACGAGATCGCGAATGTCCTCCTCGTCGTCGACGATCAATATGTCCAAGCTCATCAGCCCTTCACCACTTCGCTTACCCTTGTCGCCGCGCCGCCGAGCCCGGCGAGCGCTCCGGCATCGAAGACCAGCCGCACGATCGTGCCGCCGCCGGGACGGTCGGCGAACTCCATCGTTCCGAAATGTTCCTCGATGATCTTCTTGACGATCGCGAGGCCGAGGCCGGTCCCGCGCTCGCGGGTCGTCATATAGGGCTCGGTGATCCGCTTGCGCTCGCGCGGAAGGCCGATGCCGCTGTCGGCGACCTCGACGACCGTGCGCTCGCCCCTCTCCTCGATGCGCAGCACGATGCGTCTTTCGCTCTCCCCCGGCTTGCAGCCGATCGCCTCGACCGAATTCTTGACGATATTGGTCAGCGCCTGGCCGAGCTGGCGGCGGTCGCAGACGAGCCGCGGCGGCGGATCGGGCGCGTCGAGAACGAAATCGATCTCGGGGTGCGCGACCTCGTGCAGGAACAGCGCCTGGCGGGCGATGTCGACGAGCGATTCCTCGTGGAAGACGGGCTTGGGCATGCGCGCGAAGGAGGAAAATTCGTCGACCATGCGCCTCAGGTCGCCGACCTGGCGGACGATGGTCCTGGTGAGCTGGGTGAAGACCCCCTCCTCCTGCTCGCCGAGCTGGCTGCCATAGCGGCGCTGCAGCCGCTCGGCGGCGAGCTGGATGGGGGTGAGCGGATTCTTGATCTCGTGGGCGATCCGCCGCGCGACGTCGGCCCAGGCGGCGCGCCGCTGGTCGAGCAGCTGGTCGGTGATGTCGTCGAAGGTGATCACCTCGCCCCCTTCGGCGGGCACGCGCTTGACCGCCAGCGTGCGCGCCTCGCCGCCGGCGGTGAGCTGGATGATCGACTCGCGCTCCTCCTCGTCGAGCTGCGAGGCGAGGTCCGGGGCCAGCGCCGCGAGCTTCTTGCCCACCGCCTTTTCGCTGTCGGTGCCGAGCAGCGCGGCGGCGGAGCGGTTGATGAGCCGGATGCGCCGCTGCTCGTCGATCGAGATGACGCCGGCGGTCACCCCGGAAAGCACCGCCTCGATGAAGGAGCGGCGGTCGTCGAGCTGGCGGTTGGCCGAGACCAGCGCGCCCGTCTGCTCCTCGAGACGCCGGGTCATGCGGTTGAAGGCGTTGCCGAGCGTGCCGATCTCGTCCTCGGCGCGCACCGCCGGCACCCGCGCCGAAAGATCGCCCGCTGCCACCCTGCGCGCGGCGGCGACCAGCTCGCCCACCGGCCGCACCTGCCGGTAGGCGAGTGCCAGCGCCACCCAGCAGGCGAGCGCGACGATGAGCAGCGAGCCGATGAGCAGCGCCGCGTTGAAGCGGAACTGATAGCTGCGCGCCCGGGCGAGCACGCGCTTATAGTCGCCCGCCGCCATCCCGGCCTCCTCGGCCAGCCCAAGAAGGTCCGGATTGACCGCCCGCGCGCCGTAGACATAGACCGGCGCCTCGGGATCTAGCCGCACCACCGCCTCGACCCGGTCCCCGCCCTCCTCCTTGACCCTGGTCTCGCCCGCCTCCATCGCCCGCAGCGTGGCGACGGAGAAGCGGTCCTCGAGCGGCCGATCGTAGAGATTGATGCCGCCCTGCATCTGGATGTCGCCCTCGGGGCCGATGGTGAGCAGCGCGGTCTCGATGAGGTTGCGGCGCACCGTCTGGTTGAGCATGAAATCGTAGAATTGCGGATCGTCGAAGCCGCGCTCATTGGCCCAGCGGACGACGTCGTTGCCCATCACCTGCACCTCGAGCTGGACCCCCGCCATCTGATCCGAGCGGTAGCCGGTGGCGACCTGCTCGGCGCTGGCGAGCGCGGCGCGCGCGCGCTCGGAAAACCAGAAATCGAGCCCGCTCTGGAAGAGGAGCGAGGCGAAGATCACGACGAGCAGCGTCGGCACGCTGGCGATCACCGAGAAGAAGGCGACGAGGCGGACATGGAGCCGCCCCCTCCCCCCGATCGGCGATTTCGCCGCGCGGCGCATCGCGATCCGCCGCGCGACGAGCACCATCAGCGCCATGGCGGGAACCAGATTGGCGACGAGCAGCAGCGCGACGAGCGGCGGCGTCAGGAGAAGCTCCTGCTCGTTGCCGGTGAGCACGACATAGCTGGTCGCGAGCATCGCGACGAGGAGGAGGACGGTCAGCGCCTCGACATAGGGCATGAACTGCCGCCGGCGGATGGCCATCGCCAGGCCGCGCCGCCACCGCGACGTCCGTTCGGTCAGCAACGGCCGTTCGACGTTCATGTTGCGCCATTACCACAAAGAATCCGGCGGGAAACCCCGCCCGAAGGAAAACTGGCGCAAAAATGCCACGCCGGAGCGGCCGTCATCGCAAGGCTCAGGCCGCGGCCCTGCTCAGCCAGGGCGCGTAGAATTCGTGGAGGCGCGCCCGCGCGCCCACCGGATCGCCTTCCTTGTTGAAGGCGTTGCGGAATTCGGCCGAGCCCGGCAGCCCCCTGGTGTACCAGCCGATATGCTTGCGCGCGCAATTGACTCCGATCTCGATCCCATAATGGCCGAGCATATCCTCATAATGCTCGCGAACGACCGCATATTGCTCGTCGAGACCCGGCTCGGCGGGGACCGCGCCCGTCGCCGCCCAGCGCATCACCCGGGCGAGCAGCCAGGGGCGGCCATAGGCGCCGCGGCCGATCATCACGCCGTCGGCGCCCGATTGCGCGAGCGCCGCCTCGACATCCTCGATCGAGCAAATGTCGCCGTTGACGATCACCGGCACCGAGACCGCTTGCTTCACCTCGCGCACGAAGCGCCAGTCCGCCTCGCCCTTGTACATCTGGCAGCGGGTGCGGCCGTGGACGGTGATCATCCTGACGCCGAGCTCCTCGGCGATGCGGGCAAGCTCGGGCGCGTTGAGGCTGTCATGGTCCCAGCCCATGCGCATCTTGAGGGTGACCGGCACCGAGACCGCCTTCACCGTCGCCTCGATGAGCGAAGCGGCGAGCTTGAGATCGCGCATCAGCGCCGATCCGGCATGGCCGTTCACCACCTTCTTCACCGGGCAGCCCATGTTGATGTCGATGATCGCAGCGCCGCGATCCTCGTTCAGCCTCGCCGCCTCGGCCATCACCCAAGGCTCGCAGCCGGCGAGCTGCATCGAGACCGGATCCTCGATCGGGTCCCATTCGGCCTTGCGCAGCGCCTGACGGGTCTCGCGGATGGCCGCCTGGCTGGCGATCATCTCGGTGACGGTGAGGCCCGCGCCATAGCGCTTGACGAGGCGCCGGAACGGGCGGTCGGTGACGCCCGTCATCGGCGCCAGGATCACCGGCGTCTCGATCGTCACCGGGCCTATCGAGATGGGGGCGAGGCGGAGCATGGGACGGCGGCATTTAGCGATCGCACGGCTAGCCGGCAAGGGCTCGCTCGGCTAAGGGGCGGGCCATGAATGCCGGCAATTCTGTCGCCCTCCTCATGGCCGCGGGCAGCGGCGTCCGCAGCGGCGAAGGCGCGCCCAAGCAATATCGGCCGATCGGCGGCAAGGCGATGATCGCGCATGCGCTCGACCGGCTGCGCGCGGCGGGGATCGGCACGGTCCAGCCGGTGATCGGCGAAGGCCAGCGGGAGCTGTTCGAAGCGGCGCTTGACGGCCGCGAGACGCTGGCGCCGGTCATCGGCGGAGCGACGCGCCAGGCCTCGGTGCGCAAAGGGCTCGATGCGCTCGCCGCGGCCGGAGACACGCAGACGGTCTTCATCCACGACGCCGCCCGCCCCTTCCTGCCGCCCCCGGTCAAGCAGCGGCTGGCGGCCGCGCTCGAGCGCCATGACGGCGCGGTGCCGGCCCTCGCCGTCGTCGACAGTCTCGCGCGCAGCGACAAACGGCTCGGAGAGCCGGTGCCGCGCGAAGGGCTGCTGCGCGTGCAGACGCCGCAGGCCTTCCGCTTCGAGGCGATCCTCGACGCCCATCGCCGCTGGACCGGGGCCGAGGACGCGACCGACGACGCGCAGGTGGCGCGCGCCGCGGGGATCGAGGTCGCGACGGTCGTCGGCGACGAGGCGCTGATGAAGATCACCCATGAAGGCGATTTCGCCCGCGCCGAGGCGATGCTGGCGGCGCGCATGATCACCCGCACCGGGCTCGGCTTCGACGTCCACGCCCTCGCCGCCGGCCGGGAGCTCTGGCTCGGCGGGACGAGGATCGACCATGCGCGCGGTCTCGCCGGCCACAGCGACGCCGATGTCGTGCTGCATGCGCTCGCCGACGCGCTGCTGGGGGCGATCGGCGCCGGCGACATCGGCGAGCATTTCCCCCCCGGCGACCCGCAATGGCGCGGCGCCGCCTCCTCGCGCTTCGTCGCGCACGCGCGCGCGCTGGTCGAGGAGGCGGGCGGGCGGATCGATCATGTCGACATCCTGCTGATCTGCGAGGAGCCGCGCATCGGCCCCCACAAGCCGGCGATGCGGGAGCGGATCGCGGCGCTGCTCGGCCTGCCGCGATCGCGCGTCAGCCTCAAGGCGACGACCACCGACGGCCTCGGCTTCACCGGCCGGGGCGAGGGCATCGCGGCGCAGGCGCTCGCCACTCTCAGCATGCCGGAAGAGCGGTGAGCGAAGCCCGCGCGACGATTCTCCCCGAAGAGCTGGTGGCGCGCGCCCGCGAGGTTGTCGAGGCGAACCGAAAAGCGGGCCTCAGGATCGCGGTCGCCGAAAGCTGCACCGCCGGGCTCGTCAGCGCCGCGCTCACCGAGATCCCCGGCTCCTCCGACGTGCTCGACGCCGGCTTTGTCACCTATTCGAACGCGGCCAAGGTCGATATGCTCGGCGTCAGCCTCGACGTGCTGGAAACCTTCGGCGCGGTCTCGATCGCGGTCGCCTGGGCGATGGCGCAGGGCACGCTCGCCCGCACCCGTGCCGACACGGCCGTGGCGATCACCGGCATCGCCGGCCCCGAAGGCGGCACCGAGAAGAAGCCGGTCGGCACCGTCGTCTTCGCCCGCGCGCGGCGCGGCGCCAACCCCGAGGAGATCGTCGCCGATCGCAGGAATTTCGGCGACCTGGGGCGCGGCGGGGTCAGGCTTCAGGCGGCGCTGTGCGCGCTCGACCTGCTGATGCCGGTTTCCGGATCGCCGTAAAGCGCGTGGGCGCGCGCCTCGAAGGCGCCGATCATGCGCCTCAGCGCGCGATCGAACACCTGCCCGGCGAGCGCCTCGAAAAGCCGGTTCCTGAAAGCGAAATCGACGCAGAAATCGATCTTCGCGCCGCCGCCTTCGGCGGGCGTGAATTGCCATTCGTTGCGCAGATATTTGAGCGGACCTTCGATATAGTCGACGGTGATCGACCCGGGGCGTTCCTTGATCACCCGCGAGGTGAATGTCTCGCGCAGCGATTTGAAGCCGACCACGAGATCGGCGATCATCTCGGTCTCGCCGTCCTTTCTTACCCGCGTCGCGACCACCCAGGGCAGGAACTCCTGATAGCGCCCGACATCGGCGACGAGATCGAACATCTGCGCCGGGCTGTAGGGAAGCGTGCGGGTCTCGCTGTGCCGCGGCATGCCGTCACCTGCTCGCGCCGCCGCTATCGGCCTTTTCGGTTGCCCCCGCCCCCGCCAGCTTCGCCTCGCGCGCGGCGCGCAGCCGCTCGAAATCTTCGCCGGCATGGTAGCTCGAACGGGGGAGCGGGCTCGACGCGACGAGCAGGAAGCCCTTGGCGCGGGCGATCGCCGCATAGGCGTCGAACGCCTGGGGTGTGACGAATTCCTCGACCTTCGCATGGCGCGGCGTCGGCTGGAGATACTGGCCGATGGTGAGGAAATCGATGTCGGCCGAGCGCATGTCGTCCATCACCTGATGAACCTCGAGCCGCGCCTCGCCCAGGCCCGCCATCAGCCCCGACTTGGTGAAGATCGAGGGATCGGCGCGCTTGACTGTCTCGAGCAGCCTGAGCGAGGCATAGTAGCGCGCGCCGGGCCGGATCGTCGGGTAGAGGCGCGGCACCGTTTCCAGATTATGGTTAAACACGTCCGGGCGCGCCGCGACGATCGCCTCGATCGCGGCCTCGCCCTTGTTGCGGAAATCGGGCGTCAGAATCTCGATCGTGGTCTCCGGAGCGTTGCGCCGCAGCGCCTCGATCACCTTGACGAACTGCCCCGCCCCGCCGTCGGGCAGATCGTCGCGGTCGACCGAGGTGACGACGATATGAGCAAGGCCGAGCTCGGCGGCGGCGACGGCGACATGCTCGGGCTCCATGGGGTCCACCGGCCGCGGCATGCCCGTCTTGACGTTGCAGAAGGCGCAGGCGCGCGTGCAGGTGTCGCCGAGGATCATCACCGTGGCGTGCTTCCTGGTCCAGCATTCGCCGATATTGGGGCAGGCGGCTTCCTCGCAGACGGTGTTGAGGCCGAGCCTGCGCATCAGCTTGCGCGTTTCGGCGAAACCCGTGCTGACGGGCGCCTTGACCCTGATCCAGTCGGGCTTGGGCTGCCTTGCGGGCTTCAAGGGAGCTGCGGCTTCGCTCATAGGAGGGCAGATAGCGAGCCGAAAGGCCACTTGCCACCCCTCCCCTCGCCCGGCTAACCGGCTTGGACGATGTCGGGGATCGAACCTCTGATCGACGGCTATCGCCGCTTCCGCGCGCAGCGCTGGGCGGCGGACCAAGAGCGCTGGACCGAGCTCGCGCAGGGCCAGAGCCCGGACGTGATGCTGATCTCCTGCTCGGACAGCCGGGTCGATCCGGGGCAGATTTTCGACGCCCGGCCCGGCGAGCTGTTCGTCGTCCGCAACGTCGCCGCGCTGGTGCCGCCCTTCGAGCGCGGCGGCGGCGGGCACGGCGTCGCGGCGGCGCTCGAATTTGCCGTCACCCAGCTTGAGGTCGGCCACATCGTCGTCATGGGCCATGGCTCGTGCGGCGGCTGCAAGGCGGCGCTCACCGGCGCTTTTCGGGCCGCCGAGCCCGGCGCGGGCGGCCTCGTCGCCGACTGGGTGGGGATATTGGACGGCGCGCGCAGCAGGGTGCGGGTGCGCCATGGCGAGCGGGACGACGGCGAGGCGCTCACCGCGATGGAGCATGAGGCGGTAAGGACGAGCCTCGACAATCTCGCCGGCTATCCCTTCGTCGCCGAGCGCGAGCGCGAAGGAAAGCTGCGCCTCCACGGCGCCTGGTTCGCGATCGCCGACGGGTCGCTTCATCTGCTCGACGAGGAGCATGGCGGCTTCGCCCCCGCCTGAACCTCAGGGCAAGGCCGGGAAGACCATTAAGGAGGAAATCATGAACTGGACGATCATCCCGGCGAGCTGGTCTGGGCCGCTGCTCAGCATCCTGCGCATCGTCGCGGCCCTGATGTTCATCGCCCATGGCACCCAGAAATATTTCCACGTCCCGCCCAATCCGCGCGGCACTCCGGAAATACTGAGCATGCCCGGCATAGCCGGCGCGTTCGAGCTGTTCTTCGGCACGCTCATCCTCATCGGGCTGGCGACGCGCGTCTCGGCCTTCCTGATGTCGGGCATGATGGCTGTCGCCTACTGGATGGTGCATGCGCCGCAATCCTTCTACCCTTCGGCCAATGGCGGCGAGCCGGCGATCTTCTTCTGCTTCGTCTTCCTCTACATCGCCGCCGCCGGCCCCGGCCCGTGGAGCCTCGACGGAGCGGCGCGCCCGCGAGCGACGGGCGAGCAAGCCTAAGCATATAGCCAAGCACCGCCGCCGGGCCTATGGCCTGAAAGCATGGAAAGCGGCGTTCTCGTCTCGCTCGGCGCCTATTTCGTCGCCATGCTCGCCATCGGCCTGTGGGCCTGGAAGCGCTCGACCGAGGACATTTCGGGCTATCTGCTCGGTGGCCGCAAGCTGCCGCCATCGGTCGCCGCGCTTTCGGCCGGGGCTTCGGACATGTCGGGCTGGCTGCTCATGGGCCTGCCCGGCGCCGCCTATCTCTCCGGGCTCTCGGCCGGCTGGATCGCGATCGGGCTCTTCCTCGGCGCGCTCGCCAACTATCAGCTCGTCGCCCCCCGGCTGCGCGTCCATACCGAGGAGACCGGCGATGCGATCACCATCCCCGAATATCTCGAGAACCGCTACCGCGACCGGAGCCATGCGCTGCGGGTGATCTCGGCGATCGTCATCATCATCTTCTTCACCCTCTACACCTCCTCGGGGATCGTCGCCGGCGGCAAGCTGTTCGAAAGCGCTTTCGGGGCACCCTATGCGACCGGCCTGTGGCTCACCGCCGGGGTGGTCGTCGTCTACACCCTGTTCGGCGGTTTCCTCGCCGTCAGCCTCACCGATTTCGTCCAGGGCTGCATCATGTTCGTGGCGCTGGTGTTGCTCCCCGCCGTCGCCTTCTTCGAGCTCGGCGGCGGCATCGGCGCCGACATCGCCGCGGCCAATCCGCAAGCGCTCGACATGTTCGCCGGCGTGACCGCGCTGGGGCTCGTCTCCTCGCTCGCCTGGGGTTTGGGTTATTTCGGCCAGCCGCACATCATCGTGCGATTCATGGCGGTGCGCTCGGTGCACGACGTGCCCAAGATGCGCGATATCGGCATGAGCTGGATGGCGGTGGCGCTGCTGGGCTCGCTCGCCACCGGCATCGTCGGTCTCGCCTATGTCAGCCGCACCGGCGTTGCGCTCGACGATCCCGAGACCGTCTTCATCCTGTTCGCGCAGCTGCTCTTTCATCCGCTCGTCACCGGCTTCCTGCTCGCCGCGCTGCTCGCCGCGATCATGAGCACCATCTCCTCGCAGCTCCTCGTCTCGTCGAGCTCGCTGACCGAGGATTTCTACCGCATCTACCTGCGGCGCGAGGCGGGGCAGAAGGAGCTGGTGACGATCGGAAGGCTGTCGGTGGTCGCGGTGGCGCTGGTCGCGATTTTCCTCGCCTATGATCCCGAGAGCAACATATTGGGCCTTGTCGCCAACGCCTGGGCCGGCTTCGGCGCCGCCTTCGGGCCGGTGATCATATTGAGCCTCACCTGGCGGCGGATGACGAGGAACGGCGCGCTCGCCGGGATCGTCACCGGCGCCGCGACGGTGCTGTTCTGGATCTACGCGCCGGTGCTGCCCGGCGGCGAGCCGCTGTCGATCAAGCTGTACGAGATCGTTCCCGGCTTCGTCGCCGCCTTCGTCGCCGCGATGGCGGTGAGCGCCGCCGGGTCCAGGCCCGGCGAAGCGGTTCAGGCCGCCTTCGACCGCGCGCGCCAGGCCGACACCGGCCGCGGCGTCGATGCCGAGCCCGGCGCGGCGAGCGCATAGCCGAGCGCCGCGGCGATCAGCATCGCCGGATAGACGAAGTAGAGCACCCCGTCATAGGCGGCGTAGATCGCGAAGGCGGCGAGCAGCGCGAAAACCGGCGCCCGCGCTTCCTGCTCGGCGCGGGAAAGCGCGAGCATGTGCAAGACCGCCCACAGCGCGAGGGCGAGGACGAGCGCGGTGCCCACCAGGCCCCATTGGAAAAGCGACTGCAGCAGCGCGTTGTGCGGATGGTGGAACCGGTCCTGCGCGGCCGGCACGAGCGCGATGAGCTGGCTCTCCCCCCAGCCGAAGAGCGGCCGCTCGAAAAAGCGCTCCAGCGTCCCGGCCCACAGATCGAAGCGGCCGCTGCTGACGCCGTTGCCCGTCTCCTCGAACACCGCCCGCGAAATGCGCGCGGCGCCGTAATGACGGTCCGGCGGCGCGTGGGCGAGCGAGAGCAGAAGTCCGGCGGCGGCGCCCAGCGCCAGCGCGGCCGGGGCGCGCGGCCCCCGGATGGCAGGGAGAATGAGCGAGGCGAGACCGAAGCCGCCCGCCGCCGCGAGCAGGCCGCCGCGCGATCCCGACCAGAAGAGCAGCGCGAAGAGCAGCGCCGCGAGGCCCGTCGCCAGCCAGAAGCCGCGCCCGTCCCGCGCCGTCGCGGCGAGGACGAGCGCCGGAACGAGCCCGGCGACGGCATAGAAGCCGACATGGCGGATATTGACGACGCCGAGGCCGAAGGCGCGCCAATCGAAGCCGCGCGGATCGGGGATGGAGGCGACGAAAAGGGCCAGTATCGCCGCATAGAGGCAAGCGCCGGCGGCGAGCAGCCACCACAGCGCCCTGTCCTCGCGCCGGCCGCGCGCGGCGAGATGGGCGACGGCGAGGCCGAAGACGAGATGCACGGCGATGATCGCGAGCCGCACCCAGGCGACCGCCGGCTCGGGAGCGACGAAGGCGGCATTGGCGAGCGCGATCGCGCCGAGCCCGGCGAGCGCCGCGAGCTGCCAGCTTCGCCAGCGGGCCAGCATCGCCCGGGGCCGGAAGCCCCGGCCGAAGGCGAGACCGATGACGATCAGCTCGACCATCACGACCGGCAGGCCGAAAAAGCGCAGCATCGTCTGATAAGAATCGTCGAGGGCAAGCGGATTCCAGGTGGCGACCGCCATCAGCGCGGGCGCGCAGGCGACGAGCGCGAAGGCGAGGACCAGCGGATCGGCGCGCGTCCGGCCTTTCCCCTCGCCTTCGCCATGCGTCCAGCCGGCGCCGCGCGGCGCGTCCATATCCATCCCCTTTGCCTGGCGCGGCCGCTTCTAGAAGCGAGATGTTACCGCTTCCTTTACCATTAGGCGGTGGACAGGCGCGGCATTTGCCGCCACTTGCCTGCTCCCATGTCCAAGGATGACGGCTCGCCCGACGGCAATATCGCGCTCCTGATCGACGCCGACAACGCATCGCCCGATTCGCTCGACCCGGTGCTCACCGTGCTTGCCGAGCTGGGCACGGTGAACATCCGCCGCGCCTACGGCAACTGGCGCAAGCAGTCGCTCAAGCGCTGGTCCGACCTGTCGCTCCATTACGCGATCGACACGCTGCAGCAGTTCGACATCTCGAAGGGCAAGAACGCCACCGACATGAAGATGGTGATCGACGCGATGGACCTGCTCTATCGCGGCCATGTCGACGGCTTCGGTATCATGAGCTCGGATTCGGACTTCATGCCGCTCGCCATGCGCATCCGCCAGAACGGCCTTCCCGTCTACGGCTTCGGCGGCGCCAAGACGCCCGAGCCCTTCAAGCAGGCCTGCACCCGCTTCATCGACACCGACGCGCTGATCAAGGCCGCCAAGGGCAAGGACAAGGCGGACGGGACCAAGGCGGTCGACCAGGAGCTGCTCGACCTGCTCGTCGACGCCTACAATGCGGTGAAACGCGACGAGAAGGGCTATGCGAGCCTTTCGGCCGTCGGCCAGCGGGCCGGCAACCGTTCGAGCTTCGATGTCCGCAATTACGGTTATTCGCGGCTTTCCGAGCTCATCGAGGCGGTGCCCAATTTCCAGACCGAACGGCGCAAGGACGGCGAGATCTACATCAAGCGCATGCGCTGAGCGCGAAGTTTGCGTCTGCGCAGCAAAAGGCAGCCGCCGCGCAGCATTTGGATGCGACAAGTTGCCGGAAGGGGTGCGCATCCGCCAAGCACGCGACCCGTGATATCTAAATAATACAGATATTTAGCTCGCGGAAGTTTGCGAAAGTCACGCGCAGCGTCGGTCGGTCGCGGGCGGCGGCGCCTTCCGGGGATGAACGCTTCACCGATTCAAAGAACCGAACGGGCAAGCATCGCATGGCGGACGGGCTGTAGGACAGAGCCTATTCGGACGGCGCCGCGCCGGGCCCGGGGTCGGGAGGCGCCTCCCACAGTTCGAGGCGGTTGCCCTCGCCGTCCTCGACCCAGGCGAAGCGGCCATAGACATGGTCCTCGCGCGGCTTCACCTGCTCGATGCCCTTCGCCTCGAGCCGGGCGAGGAGCGCGTCGAGATCGTCGACCCGGTAATTGACCATCGCCTGCGGGCCCGCGGGAAGATAGTCGCTGTCGGCGGGGAAGAGCGACCAGATGGTGCGGGCCCAGGCGTCCGGTTCGTCCGGCTGGCGCCAGAAGAAGCTCGCGAAGGTCCCCTGGTCGGGGGCGATGCCGAGATGCTCCTCATACCAGGCTATCAGCGCTCGCGGGTCCTCGGCGCGCTGGAAGACGCCGCCGATCCCGGTGACGCGGCCCGGCGCCTCGTGCGCGCCGACGAGCGCCGCGGCGCTCAACGCGACGCTCGCCGTCAACGACGCGACCCCGAACAGCGCGAGCGCGAGCCCGTGGCGCGCGCCGAGACGGCGGATGCTGGAACGACGATGGGCCATCTTCCCTCCCCTCCTTCCTTACGATCGAGCACCTCTCCGCGCGCCGCGTCGCCGGGTCAAGCGCGGCGACGATTTGCCGGCCTTCAGGAGTATGATATTGCTTCGCGCATGACCGAGGCCGTCCCCCTCAACACCTCGCCTCTGCCGGTGCGGCTGCGCGTCGAGGATTATCTGCTGCTCGATGAGTCCGGGGCTTTCGACGCCTATGCCAAGACCGAGCTGATCGAGGGGGAAATCGTCTATATCAACGCCCAGCATCGGCCGCATGCCCTCGTCAAATCGGAGCTTTTCTTCGCGATAGCCTCGGCTTTGAAAGCCAGCGATTCGCCGCTGACCGCGATCGTCGGGGGCAGCGTTGCGATGCCCGACGACAGCGTGCCCGAGCCCGATATCGTGCTCACCGCCGAGCCCGAGGGCGAAGGGCTGATCCCGCTCGAATCGGTCGCGCTCGTCGTCGAGGTCGCCGACACGACGCTTGCCAACGATCTCGGCCGCAAGGCGAGGCTCTATGCGAGAAAGGGCGTGCCCGAATATTGGCTGGTCGATGTGAAGGGCGGCGCGGTCCACCAGCTATGGGCGCCCGAGGGCGAGACCTATGCCGAGAAGCGCGAGGTCAAGCTCGGACAGCGGATCGAGGCGGCGACGGTCGATGGGCTGAAGGTGGAGACGGAGGGGCTCCGATGACGGCGCAGCAGACGCTTGCCCGGCCCCGGCCCGCCAAGCTGACGGTGGACGATTTCCTGCTGCTCGACCGCGCGGGGGCGTTCGGCAAATACCAGAAAACGGAGCTTATCGATGGGCAGGTCATCGTCGTGAACGCGGAATATGCGGAGCATTTCACGGTGAAGAACCGGCTTTACCGAAGGATCGCCGATGCCTGCGACGGCCTCGGCCGCGGCGTCCAGGCCTGGTCGGAAGGCTCGATCGAGATCCCTCCGCACAATGTGCCGCAACCCGACATCTTCATCACCGACGAAGAGCCGTCGCGCGGGCTGGTGAAGCTGGAGACGGTGCTGCTGGTGGTGGAGGTGGCCGCATCGTCGCTGGAGCAGGATCTGGGACCGAAGCTCAAGGCCTATGCGACCGCGGGCGTGGCCGAATATTGGGTCGTCGACGTGAAGGGCGGCGCGATCCACCAGCTATGGGCGCCCGCAGGCGAGACCTATGCCGAGAAGCGCGAGGTCAAGCTCGGGCAGCGGATCGAGGCGGCGACGGTCGATGGGCTGAAGGTGGAGACGGAGGGGCTCTGCTGAACCGATTGCGCATTCTCGTGTTTCCGTGATATTGTGAAAATGTGAAGAATGTGACGATCAGCCTCGACGACGAAACCCACCGCCGGGCGCGGATTCGCGCGGCCGAGCGCGGCCAGTCGCTCTCCGCCTATGTGCGGGGGCTGCTCAACAGGCTGGACAAGGAAGGTCGGGAGGAAATCATGCCTTCGGGAATCGACCGGGCCGAATATGAACGATTGAAAGCACGGGAGGCCGAGCTTCGGCGCAAGGTCCCCGTCGAGTTCCGCGCCAGCGACCGGTTGTCGCGCGACGAGGTGCACGACCGCCGCTACTGACCAATGCCGATCTTCTACGACACGAACATCCTGATCTACTCGGTCGGCCTGAACCCGGAAGAAAGCGACAAGACCGTAATCGCCAAGGCGCTGCTGGACCGGGAGGACTGGAACGTGTCGGTCCAGGTCCTGCAGGAGTTCTTCGTGCAGGCCACGCGGCCTTCGCGCGCGGCGCGCCTGTCGTCCGGAATGGCCGCGGAGTTCATCGCGACATGGCGCCGGCAGCCGGTGCAGGAGATGACGCTCGCCATTCTCGACGAGGCGATCGCCATTCACCGCCGCTATTCGCTCTCCTATTGGGACAGTGCGATCGTCGCCGCCGCGAAGGCGCAGCGCTGCGACAGGCTCTATTCGGAAGACCTGGCCGACGGGCAGGAGGTCGCGGGGGTCAGGATCAGCGATCCGTTTCGCGAGATCGCGTGATCATTGCTGTCTCCCGCGGATTTCGTTGACCGCAAAGAGAAGGTGGATGCCGGGTCGAAGCCCGGCATGACGATTTGGGTCTGACACCCTGCCCCTCCGTCACCCCGGGCTTGACCCGGGGTCCACCTTTCCCTTTCGAGGTCGGCCATGGAGCGCAATCCCGCAGTCTACATCATGGCGAGCGGCTTTCACGGGACGCTCTATGTCGGCGTCACCTCCGATCTCCTGAAGCGGGTGGCGGAGCATCGCGAGGGCATGCTGCCCGGCTTCACGCAGCGTTACGGCATCAAGCGGCTCGTCTGGTTCGAGATGCATGGCGGCATGGAGCAGGCGATCCTGCAGGAGAAAAGGCTCAAGCGCTGGCGGCGGGAATGGAAATATGAGCTGATCGCTAAAAATAACCCGACCTGGCGCGACCTCGCCGAGGATTTCGGCTTCGACCCGCTGCCGCGCCCTTCGCCTTAGCCGTCACCCCGGGCTTGATCCGGGGTCCATCTTCTTCTTTGCTACTGTCGAAAAAGGAAGGTAGATGCCGGGTCAAGCCCGGCATGACGGAGTGGCCGGGATGCCCTTCTCCCCTTTGTCACCCCGGGCTTGAGCCGGGGTCCATCTTCCCCCCTGCGCAAGAAGAAGGTGGTGCCGGATCAAGCCCGGCATGACGAATTGGGTCTGACGCCCTGCCCCTCCGTCACCCCGGCCCCCGAGCCGGGGTCCACCTTATTCCTTGCGGCTGTCGCAGAAAGGAAGGCGGATGCCGGTTCGGAGGCCGGCATGACGATTGATCTCGCTACCGCGTCAGCTTCCTGTACGTCACCCGGTGCGGGCGCAGCGCCTCCTCGCCGAGCCGGCGTTTCTTGTCCTCCTCGTAGGCCTCGAAATTGCCCTCGAACCATTCGACATGGCTGTCGCCCTCGAAGGCGAGGATGTGGGTGGCGAGGCGGTCGAGGAAGAAGCGGTCATGGCTGATCACCACCGCGCAGCCGGCGAAATTCTCGAGCGCCTCCTCGAGCGCGCGCAGCGTCTCGACGTCGAGATCGTTGGTCGGCTCGTCGAGCAGGAGGACGTTGCCGCCTTCGTTCAGCATCTTGGCCATATGGACGCGGTTGCGCTCGCCGCCCGATAGCTGCCCGACGCGCTTCTGCTGGTCGGGGCCCTTGAAGTTGAAGGCGCCGACATAGGCGCGCGTGTTCACCTCATGCTTGCCGAAGCGGAAGACGTCGAGCCCGTCGGAGATTTCCTCCCACACCGTCTTGCCGTCGTCGAGATGATCGCGGCTCTGGTCGACATAGCCGAGCTCGACGGTGGGCCCGATCACTATCTCGCCCTCGTCGGGCTGCTCGGCGCCGGTGACGAGGCGGAAGAGCGTCGTCTTGCCGGCGCCGTTGGGGCCGATGACGCCGACGATCCCGCCCGGCGGCAGCGAGAAGGAGAGATCGTCGAACAGCAGCCGGTCGCCATAGGCCTTGGCGAGGCCCTTCGCCTCGATCACCTGGTCGCCCAATCGCTCGGGGACCTGAATGAGGATCTGCGCCTTGCCCGGCGCGCGCGCGGTCTGCGCCTCGACGAGCTCGTCGAAGGCGCGGATGCGGGCCTTGGATTTCGCCTGGCGCGCCCTGGGCGACTGGCGGATCCATTCGAGCTCCTCGGCGATCGCCTTCTGGCGGCCCGCCTCCTCGCGCTCTTCCTGAGACAGCCTCTTGGCTTTCTTCTCCAAATATCCGGAATAGTTGGATTCGTATACGAAATAGCGGCTGCGATCGAGCTCCAATATCCAGCCGACGACATTGTCGAGGAAATAGCGGTCGTGGGTGACCAGGATGACATTGCCCTTATAGTCGACGAGATGCTTTTCGAGCCAGGCGACGCTTTCGGCGTCGAGATGGTTGGTCGGCTCGTCGAGGAGGAGGATGTCGGGCTTTTCGAGCAAGAGCCGGGTGAGCGCGACGCGCCGCTTCTCGCCGCCCGAGAGCCTGGTCACATTGGCATCGCCGGGCGGGCAGCGCAGCGCGTCCATCGCGATCTCGATCTGGTTGTCGAGCGTCCAGCCGTCGAGAGCGTCGATCCTTTCCTGAAGCTCGCCCATCTCGGCCATCAGCGCGTCGAAATCGGCATCGTCGGGAGGATCGGCCATGGCGGCGGAAATCTCGTCGAAGCGATCGACCAGCGCCTTGGTTCCGGCGACCGCGTCCATGACATTTTCCCTCACCGTCTTGTCCGGATCGAGCTCGGGCTCCTGCGGCAGATAGCCGACCGAGATCCCCTCGCCCGCCCAGGCCTCGCCGGTGAACTCGCTGTCCTGGCCCGCCATGATCTTCATCAGCGTCGACTTGCCCGAGCCGTTGGGGCCGACGATGCCGATCTTGGCGTCGGGATAGAATTGCAGATGGATATTCTCGAGAATGGGCTTGTGGCCCGGAAAGGCCTTGGTGAGGCCCTTCATGACGAAACTATATTGGGCGGCCATGGGGCGGCGGATCTCCGGATGAGCGAAGGGACGGGAAAATCGCGCGCACCCCTAGAGCGGGCGGGCGGGATTGGCAAATGCGCGCGCCCCGCCTAAGCCTTGGCGCCATGAAAAGGATGCTGCTCGCCCCCATCGCCCTCGCCCTGCTCGCCTTTTCGGCGCCCGCCGCCGCCGAGATCGCCGACGCCGAGGTCGTCGAGATGCGCGACCGGGCGCTCGCCGACGATCTCGCCTGGGAGATCGTCGAGGGGCTCGTCACCGAGGTGGGGCCGCGCCTCGCCGGCACCGAGGCCGAGGCCCGCGCGCGCGACTGGATGGTCGCCAGGCTTAACGCGCTCGGCTTTTCCAACGTGCGGGTCGAGGAGTTCATGATGCCGGTGTGGGTGCGGGGCGCGGAGGAGGCCGAGATCCTCGCCCCCTTCCCGCAGAAATTCCATGTCGCCGCGCTCGGCCGCAGCGCCGCGACCCCGGCCGAAGGGATCACCGCCGAGGTGGCGGCCTTCGACAGCGTCGCCGCGCTCGCCGCCGCGCCCGAAGGCAGCCTCGCCGGCAAGATCGCCTATGTGACCCACCATATGGCGCGCACCCAGGACGGATCGGGCTACGGCTTCGCCGGACCGACGCGCTGGATCGCGCCGTCGCTCGCCGCCGCGCGCGGGGCGGTGGCGGCGGTGGTCCGCTCGGTCGGTACCGACTGGCACCGCAACCCGCACACCGGCGGCACGACCTGGGCCGAGGGGGTGGCGCCGATCCCGGCCGGAGCGCTCTCCAATCCCGACGCCGACACGCTGGAGCGCATGTTCGAGCGCGCCGGGGGACGGCCGGTGACGATGAGGCTCCTTCTCACCCCCCGCTGGATCGGCGAGCGCGCCTCGGGCAACGTCATCGCCGAGGTGCCGGGAAGCGACAGGCAGGCCGGCGAGATCCTGATCGGCGGCCATCTCGACAGCTGGGACCTTTCGCCCGGCGCCTTCGACAACGCCGCCGGGGTGGCGATCACCACCGCGGCGGCCAAGAACGTCATGGACCAGGGCACGCCGAAGCGGACGATCCGCCTCGTGCTGTTCGGCGCCGAGGAGGTCGGGCTGTTCGGCGGGCGCGACTATCGCGAGCGCCATCGCGACGAGAATATCGTCTTCGTCTCGGAAGCCGATTTCGGCGCCGACCGCGTGTGGCGGATCGAGAACGGGCTCGCCGAGGCCAACCGGCCGCTGTTCGAGCGGGTCGCCGCCGCGGTCGCGCCGCTCGGCATCGCCAGGGCGCAGAACCGGGCCGGCGCGGGGGCGGATCTGGGCGCCTGGGCACGCGGCGGGGTGGCGGCGATCGACCTCGCCCAGAGCGGCCTTCGCTATTTCGACCTCCACCACACGCCCGACGACACGCTCGACAAGATCGATCCCGCGCAGCTCCAGCAGAACGTCGCCGCCTGGACGGCGATGCTGGCGATCGTCGCCAATGCCGGGGAGGACATCCTGCCCGTCCCGGCCGAGGAGGAATAGCGCCACTGTCCATCCCCGCCCGGCGGGACTATAGCGGCGCCAGTTTCGCTCATGGAGGCGATGTGGACCAGCCCGCCGGCGCGGCGCCGGAACAGGATGGCGGCAGGGCCGAGCTGACCGCCGAGGAGCTGCCCGGCGCGAGGGCGGGCAAGAGCAGATGGGTGCGCTATGCCGCGCGCATCATCTCCTTCGCGATGCTGGTGGCGATCATCCTCCAGCTGCGCAACGCCGGCACCGAGAAGCTTTCGGCGCTGCTGCCCGAGACGGCGCTGTTCTGGATCGCGCTGGCGGCGATGTACATGCTGCAGCCGCTGATCGAGTTCGGCATCTACCGAAAGCTCTGGGGGATGCCGCTCGCCGGGCTGCCGGCGGTGATGCGCAAGCGGATCAGCAGCGACGTGCTGATGGGCTATTCGGGCGAGGTCTATCTCTACGCCTGGGCGCGCGAGCGGCCGCATATCGTCAAGAAGCCGTTCGGCGCGGTCAAGGACGTCAGCATATTGAGCGCGGTCTCGGGCAATGTCGTGACGCTCGCGATGCTGGTCCTCGTCTACTTCCATTCCGGCGCCGAGCTGCTCGAGCGGCTCGGCCTCGGACAGATGGCCAATATCGTCATCGCCTCGCTCGCCTTCCTCATCGCCATCCCCCTCGCCGCCTTCTTCCTGCGCGGCCGGATCTTCACCCTCGACAGGCGGACGCTCGCCTTCGTGCTGGCGATGCACATCTTGCGCATCGTCGGCACCACCTTGCTCATCGCGCTGGTCTGGCATCTGGCGCTGCCCGAGCTGCCGCTTTCGACCTGGCTGGTGCTGGCGACGATGCGCCTGTTGATCAGCCGCCTGCCGCTCATCCCCAACAAGGAGATATTGTTCGCCGTCGCCACCGCGCTGATCGTCGGCGGCGCCTCGCTGGTCGACGAGCTGGTGGCGATGACCGCGGCGCTCATCTTCCTCATCCACCTGCTGCTGGGCCTGGCGCTCGCCTTCGCCGGCATGTTCGAGCGCCCGCGCCGCGCGCCCGCGCCCTAGCGGCGCGCTTGCCACGCGCCTATGTGGCGATTATCGCCCGCTCACGGGGCCTGTAGCTCAACGGTAGAGCCGGCCGCTCATAACGGCTTGGTTGGGGGTTCGAATCCCTCCGGGCCCACCATTTTTCCGAAGTCGGAAATCAGAAATCGGAAATCAGAATGATTTGACTTCCGGCTTCCGACTTCTGATTTCTGGCTTCCGGAACGGGGAGTGGCGCAGCCTGGTAGCGCATCTGCTTTGGGAGCAGAGGGTCGCTGGTTCGAATCCAGTCTCCCCGACCATTTTTCAGGGCCCCCGCCTCTTCCCGGAGGCGGCCCTATCCCGCCGCCGCCAGCACCTCCTCGACCGAGGCCGGGGCGACGCCGCGGCGCGCGAGATGGGCGAACATCCTCTCCCACCAGCGGTGGAAGGCCCGCAAATCCTCTTCGTCCCTCACATAGGGCGTGTGGCCGGGCTCGACCGAGGGCGAATGGAAGGCGAAGGAGAGGAGGCGGTGACCGGTGTCGAGCAGCCGGTCGACCGCGCCGACGGCCTCGCCGATACCTACTCCCTCCGGGGTCAGCGAGACCCGGTTCAGCAGCCCCGCGCGGGCCATGGCTCCCCGCGGCAGGGGCGAGCCCAGCAGCGGATAGAGACGCCTTCCGAAGCGCGCGAGAAGGCCGGTATAGGCGGTGGAGAAGGGCACTTCCAAAAGCCCCTCGCGCCACCAGAAGGGCCGGCTGCCGATGCGCGAATAATCGGGGCCGCCCTCGTCGCCATAATAATGATAGGCGCGCATCGACATGTCGGCGCGATAGCCGGCCTCGACGAGCAGCTCGGGCGTGTCGGGGCCGATCCCGTAGCGCCCGGCGCGGTAGACGACGGGCCGCGCGCCGACCGCTTCCCCGATCGCCTCGGTGAGGACATGAAGCTTGGCGCGCTCGAGCGCGCGCGGCAGATTGCCGGCGAAGCTGTTGCGCGGCGTCACCTCCTCCTCGAAGGGCGGATTGACCCAGGGGTGAAGCTGCGCGCCGACCGCGCATTCGCCGGCCTCGCGCCAGCCGCGCAGCAGATCGGCGCTGAAGGCATCGGTCGCGACCGGATGATCGATCATATAGGCGGGCGCGACGCCCGCCTCGCGCAGCCGCCGGTGGAAGGCGGGCAGCGCCCGCATCGCCCGCGTCGAGCGGTTGGAGCGGCTGAAGCCCCCGCTCCAGACGAACTCCTCCTCGGTGTCGACGAGGAGGATGAAGCGGCGCCCGAAGCTCGCGGGCAGGCGCGCCGGCGGGCCCGGCAGCGGCCGGAGCGCGCCGCCGCCGCTCATCCGCCGCCTTCGCCGGTCGCTTCCTGTCCGGCCGGGGCCCGGGCGGGGAGGAACAGCTCGAACCGCTCCGCGCCGACCTGGAGCGAGCCCCCCGCCGAACGGGCGAGATTGCGCACCAGCCGGAGCGCGAAGCCGAGGCCGAGCGCGGGCGCGCCGGGCCCCTCGCCCTCCGGCCCGTAATCGGGATCGAGCAGCGCGCGCTCGTCGAGCCCGCGCATCGCCGCGGGCCGGTC